>JBFMFT010000506.1:0-3455 GCA_040751925.1 Chloroflexota bacterium | reverse complement strand
GGGGGAGTTCAGAGGGGGGCGACGCCCCCCTCTGATCGCTCAAACTACCCCCTCTCCCTACCAGGACGAGGGGAGGTGTCTGCCCCCTCTCCCTCAGAGGGAGAGGGTTAGGGTGAGGGTGGGGGTAAACTGTAGGGGCGAGGCGTTCGTCCCCTCTCCCTCTCCCTCTGAGGACGAGCGGAGGTGTCTGTCCCCTCTCCCTCAGAGGGAGAGGGTTAGGGTGAGGGTGGCTGACAGGTACAGTCAAGCTAAAAGCATGACCTATGGCTTCGTCGGCGTCAAGATCGCTGCCTGTTCAGCCATTTGACTCCACGCCAAAAGGAACTCGCCCAGTGAGGCCGAAGTTGGCCCTTGAGCCAGGGCCGGATCGTGGTTCGACTTTGTTCAAGAGTACCGTGCGCTGCTCGTCGGTCAGCGATACGGCCGCTGTATGGGCATTCACCTTGACAATTGCTAGCAGGTCGCCCCCGAAGGAGCGATAGGGAACACGCCAGTGTGGTTCAGGCAATGGCGACCAAATGGGATCACCACTGCTGAGGGCACAACCAACCAAATCGCCAAACATGGCATGATCGGCGGCCTGGCGGGCTTCAAAGGCTGATAGTTGCTTCTGCCCAGCTATCATCGCCCGGTATTCTTCCACACTCATCAGCACAGCCACCGGCTGCCCACCCCGCTCCAGGATAATAGGGTGACTGATGTCGGCCGTTAGCGCCGCATCAGTGGCAACTGCTTCCCGAACAGGATTGAACTCACTCATAAACGCATTATAGCATGGATTGGCGCGGCCGGTGAGAGTTTTCACTGCCTTTTGCGTATAGAATAGCGAAATGGACAAACACAAAGGCTCGCTGGCCCGCAAACTGGTCTACCTGTTCTTAGTCCTATTCTTCATCGGCACGGCCGCCGTCGTCTACACCATCGTCACCCTCGCTGGGGCTGCCCGCACGGTCACGCGGCCGGTGGAGAACCTGATGCGCCAACTGGCCGTCGAGGCCACCCCAGCCATCCGGCCCGATTCGGTGGCCATTGTCCAGGAAATCAACGACCTGGCCCGCCTGGAAACCGCTTCCATGACCGTACAGCAGGTGGTCACGGCCGAACGGGAGCAGGAGGAACTGTGGGGACTCTTCGGTGAAAGCCTGATCTTCGTGGCTGTGGGCGACGTGATCGCCGGGGTAGACCTGATGCAGATGAGCCCGGCCGACCTCCAAGTGTACGACCCCACCACCGTCGCCGTTCACCTGCCCGAAGCGGAAATCTTCTTCACCCGCCTGGACAACGAACGCTCCTACGTGGCCGACCGCGACAAGGGCTTTTTGGCGACGGCCGACCCCCAACTAGAGACGTTGGTGCGCCAACAAGCCGAACAGCAACTCCTGGCCGCCGCCTTAGAGCAGGGAATCCTGGAGCGTGCCGACACCAACGCCGAAGCCTACCTGGATTCCTTCCTGCGCGGCCTGGGCTTCACCAGCGTCACCTTCAGCGACACCCCACCCCCCACTGCGCCGCCCTACCAGCCCACCGTGCCAAAAGGCTACGTGGTCACACCGGAACCGTGAAACGTGAAACAGAAACCAGGTTTTTTGGAAAAACCTGGTTTCTATCACGTTTCGTTCAAGGTGTTCCGGCCATGATCGTCACCGTGGTTGCCCCACTACTCTGGTCAGCGGCAATGCTGACCTGCACCGTCTCCCCCTCTTTGCTGAAGGTCAGGAAGGCGGCCGGGGCAAAGGTCATTTCCTCACCCAACGTCCAGCCGGCCGCCGCCATCTCCGTCTTGTAGAACTCCACCACTTCGTCAAAGGTGTGGTTGGTCTTGTAGAAAACCAGGCCGCCCATTGTACTCGACTCAAAGGCGTCGTCCAGGGTGGGGTACTGGTCAGCGGCCGTCGTCAAGCACTCCTCTGGGGCCACGATCTCTATCGGCTGGTTGAAGTCGTAGTAGTTCAACTCGTAGTGAATAGTACCTTCGCCGGTATCCGCGCCGCCCGCCAGTAGGCCGGCGTTGCCCTGGGCGTCAATCACCACCCGCACCACGTAACCGCCGTCCTGAGCCACGTAGACCCGGCCCTCCACCTGGCTCCAAACACCATAAGTGGCTTCCAGCATATTGAGGGCTTGGTCGTCGAACTCGTAAACGGTGGTCTGGACGCCGTTGACCTCCTCTTCGCCAACGCGCCGCGCTCCTTCCACTTCCCCGACCATCCCCCCCGAAGCCGTCAGGGCGGTGAAGGGGTTTTCTTCGCCACTGGCCTGGCTAGACATACAGCCGGCCTGGGGCATGATCATATAGGTCGTGCCACCCACTTGCATAAAGGTAAAAAGAGTACCGGCCGTCTCCCCATCGCCCTCCGCACCAAAGGTGAAGGTATAGGCGGCCGGGTCGCGTACCTGGGCTCCTTCGGCCGTGATCCGGCCATTGACCGGTCCGCCGTTGGCATCCGTTCCCTCGAAGGTCATGTCGAAGGAGATGCGGTAGCTGTTGACCTCGGTTGGCGCGCCAAAGTTATTGGAAGCGTCGAGGTTTAACAGGTCAGCCAGGCCGCCGCCGGAATCTCCGGTGGAGGGGGCGGCCGTCGGTTCGGCCGGGGTCGTTTCTCCGGCCGCACTACTTTCACCAGATTGGCCGGTAGTTTCTTCAGGTGAGGTACTCTGAACGGGTGCGCTCTTCGTGGCCGCCGGGGTTTCCTCGCTACCACCAGAGAAAGCGTTACAGGCCAGGCCAGCCAGAGCCAGAATCATCGTCATCGTCAGGATCCATTTTACTTGCTTTTTCATTGTTCTTCCTCTATCGAAACGCGCTGAGACACCCCAGGGGGATTATACCACAAAGTGGTTTTTGTTGGCCTCTACCAATCGTGCTAAAATGCCTGGCAGTGAACAATACGCAATCCGCAATACGCAACAACTTAACTGCCCAGGTCATAGTAGCCATCGAGCGGGCGCAGGCGGCCGGAGCCCTACCGCCTTTCGAGATACCAACGGCCGACCTGATCATTGAGCAGCCGCGTGAGGCTGCTTTTGGCGATTACGCCTCACCGGCCCCCCTCAAACTGGCCCGGCTGGCCCATATCGCTCCACTCAAGATTGCTCAAGCGACGGTCGCCCATTTGCCGGCCCTGCCCTACCTGGAAGGAGTGACGGCCGACCCGCCCGGCTTCATCAATTTTCGCCTCTCCAAAGGCTTCTTGCAGCAGTTGGTGGAGGCGATTGTGGTGGCCGGCCCGGCCTTTGGGCAGCTCAACCTCGGCCTGGGCCAGCGGGCGCAGGTGGAGTTTGTCAGCGCCAACCCCACCGGGCCGTTGACGGTCGGCCGCAGCCGCGGTGGGGTCATGGGCGATACGCTGGCGCGGGCGTTGGCGGCCGCCGGTTATGACGTGACCCGCGAGTATTACTACAACGACGCCGGCCGGCAGATTGAGATGTTGGGCGAGTCAGTGCAGATTCGCTAC
>JBFMFT010000505.1:0-3494 GCA_040751925.1 Chloroflexota bacterium | reverse complement strand
AGTGCTGGCTCACCAAGCCGCCGGCCTCGGCCAGCGTCAGACCAGCCACGTTGACGCCGGCGATGGTTGTTCCGGCCGGTAGGAATTGCCGCGCCTGGTAGTAGCGGTAGCCCTGGTAGAGCAAGTAACTAACGCCGCTTAAGAGAGTGAACCAAACGACTAATCTTTTCAATCAGTTGGCCTGCGAGCTATCCAGGTATGGATTGTCGAAGTTGAAATAATTGTAAGTAGCGCGGGCGATGTCGGCCAACAAGGGTGAACTGATCTCCCACTCTAGCCAGGTCGGTTTATACATATATTCAACCAGGACGTAATCGCCGCCTGCTGAAAAGACGATGCCGGCGTCGCCGTGCGTGTCGCTGATCCAGCCGTGCTTGTGGGCGACGGTCGTGCCTTCGGGAACGCCCTCTTCGATCAAGCTGCCAATGTGATTCTGGGCCATGTAACCGAGGAGGGACTGGCACTCGGACTGGGTCAACTGGTTGCCGTAGACGGCCATAAGCGCGCCACTGCCGTCGCGGGCGCAATAGTAAATCATGGAGAGAAGGGTGCCAATGTCCTCGGCCGTCGTCTGCATGGCTGGATCGGGTTGGGTCAGTAAGCCTTCATGGGAATTGGCTGGCGTCTCATAGGTGGCCCGGCCGGGTCGGGGTTGCTCCTCGTAAGGCACGGCAATAAAGGTATTGACCAATCCCAAGCGGCGCATGGATTCCGTCACTGTGTCTGCGCCTTTGTAGGCGTTGTCTTCGCCGGCGACTACGTCGAGCAACAGGTTTGCGCTGAAATTGCCCGACTGGACAACCAGCGTCTCGGAAATGAGCTTGGCCTGCTCTAGTGAAGGCTCTACGTCCAGGGCGCGCAGGGTCTCTAGGACAATCGGCACTTTGACAATACTCATCCCGGACATGGCTACGTCAGCGTTGATCGCTACTTCTTCGCCAGTGGCGAGATCCATGATAAAGATGCTGGCGACCCCGCTAAAATCCTGTAAGTGGTTGACCAGCAGGCGAGCCAACAGATTGATGTCTGGCCGTTCCGGTTCCAGCGGTTCGACGATGAGAAAGGCTTCGCGGTCAGTCGGCCGGTAAAAAGCCGCCTCCACGTCGCGCAGACTGGCGTTGGCATTGGTCTGGGTGCCGGCTTCGCCATACTGAAAACTGAGCGTCGTGGGAACAGGCTGCGGCGGCTGGGCCGGCTTGTCCATCCGGCTGGCGACCACTTCGATCACGTTAAGCAGGGCGTCGCGGTTGTGAGTGGCCCGTAATTCCACTGCTTCTACTTCTACCGGCCGTCCCCACAAGTATCCCCAAAAACCGGACCAGAAATCCTGCTGCGAGCGCTGATAGTCAGCCTCGTTGAGCATGGTTTCCAGATCCAAGACGAACTCGATTTCTAATGGGTTGATGGGAATGGTATCCTGTCCATGATGCAGGACAACCGGCGCGGCGACGTAGCGGCTGTTTAGTACCTCACCGGCTTCGTCCAGCGTCAGACCACCCACGTCCACACCACCGACAGCCAACCCGGCCGGCAGATAGCTACGGAACGCGCCGTACTGGTATATCTTGTAGAGCAAGAAAATCAGCCCGACTACGGTAGCGGTGACAAAGAGCCACTGCCCAAGACCGGGGGAAGAGCTTTTGTTCATCGTCGGCTATGCCTCCTGCAACTTTCACTTGATCACCGCGTATAGGCAACAGAATAGAGTAAGGAGATGATAAGTCATGTCTCAAGCACGGTTGATGCGAAGTGAAACGGATAAAATGTTTGCTGGCGTCTGCGGTGGTCTGGCCGTCTACCTGGGCGTAGACCCGGTCATCATCCGCTTTGCCTTTCTGGTGCTTATCTTCGCCAGCGGCATTGGTCTACCTTTGTACTTTATCTTGATGCTAATCATGCCCAGTGAAGGGGACGCGAACCGGCCGCCCTCCGACGTAGTTAAGGGCAATCTGGAGCAACTCGGTACGACCATCTCTAGTGGTGTGGAGAACATTCGCCAACATCCACAGGGGCCGGCGATAGCCGCCGGTTTTCTCATCATCTTCGGAGTCTATCTCCTGTTCAACAACCTGGGCTGGTTGACCTGGCTGCACAGCGATTTGCTCTGGCCCCTGGTCATCATTGGGCTGGGGCTTTTCTTGCTCATTCGCCGGGCGCGATAAAGTGCGTAATACGAAATACGCACCAGGCATCACCGGCCGCCTTTTCGTAACGTTCTCAACGACGGCCGGGTGATGTCCATCTCCATTGGCAGCCGCTCGGCCACGTTGCTGGTCATCATAGGCAGCACGACGGTGAAAATAGAGCCCTTGCCCAATTCACTATGCACCAAAATATCGCCGTTATGGGCCTGGGCAATCCACTTGGCAATTGAGAGGCCAAGCCCCGACCCACCTTGCGCCCGCGTTCGCGCCTTATCCACGCGGTAGAAACGGTCAAAGATGTGCGGCAAATCTTCTTCAGGGATGCCCGCGCCCGTGTCGGCAATCTGAAACTTGGCCTGCCCATCCGCTTTAGACAGGCTCATCGTCACCGTGCCGCCGGGAGGCGTGTACTTAATGGCGTTTTCCACCAGATTTAGCAAGAGTTGTTTCAGCCGATCCGCATCGCCCAAGATCGAGACTTGATCAACCTCGCCAACGGCCAGTTGCAACTTACGGGTGAGGGTGGTCGCCTGGCGGTAAACGTCCAGAAAAATGGTGTCCATCTGCACGGGCTCTTTCTGAATCGGTAGCCCACCCGCCTCCGCCCGCGCCAGCAAGAGTAAATCGTTGACCAGGCGTGTCATCCGCTCTAATTCTGCTCTCATGTCGCCTAAGCTCTCTGCGTCGGCGACGCGCATCCGTTGAATGAGGTCCAGGTTGCCGCGAATGGCTGTCAGTGGGGTGCGTAGCTCGTGCGACACGTCGGCCAGGAAGCGTTGCTGGGCGCGAAAGAGCCGCTCTAGCCGCTCCAGTGTTTGGTTCAAGGCAGTTGTGAGGCGGCCGATCTCATCTTGCCGCCCCCTGTCAGGTAGCCGACGGCCGAGGTCGTCGGCACGGGTAATCTGAAGGGCGACGGCGGCAATCTCTTCCAACGGCTTGAGGGCTTGGCGGGTAAACAAGCCACCCAACAGGAGTGATAAGGTTATAGCCCCTAAACCGGCCAGGATCATGATCGGCCGTAAGGTAGCCAGGGTATTGCCAGTGTCTATCGGTCGGCCGATCTGCAAGTAGCCAATGATCTGCTCCTCCGTTTCCTCAGAGGTCAGCGGCGTCGTGACCACCCGCCAACGCTTGCCGGCGTGCCAGACCGTTCGGTAGAGTTTTCGTTCAGGCAGTCTACCCACGTCGAGCAATTCCGGCAGCTTTCCGCCCTGGTCTTGGGGAGCCAAGACCGCACCGTCGGCGTTAGTCACCACAATATGGGATATGGGCGATAGCGAGTAATCGGGGCTGTCCGGCAGTTCCAAGTCGGCGGTACCGTGCAACACGAAAGCCTGGCTATTCTCGGCA
>JBFMFT010000504.1:0-3496 GCA_040751925.1 Chloroflexota bacterium | reverse complement strand
GAAGTTAAGACCTGCTCCTGGCGGCGGGCCACCAGGGCCGCCTCGGCCGCCGTGCGGGCCACCCACCACGGCCGGTAACGGGCCTCCATCACGTAGAAAGTTACCCCCAGGCCGGCCCCGTAAGCCAGGTGGCCGACCAGGGAAGCGAAGGTGGCGGCCGCTGCTTCCACCGTCCACTGGGGCGCGCCGCCCAGCAGTACGGGCATCAGGGTTAGCGGCCCCAGAATCCACCACACAAAGCCATAGGAGACGCCCCAGCCCAGGGCTGAACCCACGTCGTAGCTCTGGCGGCGGAAGAGCAGGCCGTAGCTGGCCCCAATGATTTCGGCGATGACCAGGTGGACGATGAAGCCGGTCACGGCCGACTCTGACCCCACCAGACTGGCGACGGCCGGGAAGAAGCCGATCTGGGCCATGACGATGGTGAACAACAGCCCCCCTACCAGACCAGCCCACGCGCCGCGCCATAACGCCCGCAACCCCACCGTACCTGCGCCCTCCCCGGCCGCGTGTCCCACGTGGTCGCCGAATAGAAGGTGTGTCAAGGCCGTCAGCCATTGGTAAAAGATAGCCACCCCACTCCCAAAGAGCAGGTAGCCAGGCAACGTGGCGAAAGAGGTGAGCGCGTCACCGACCATCCAGGCCAGTCCCCGGCCGGCCACGAGAGGCATCAAAGTCAATGCGCCGGCCGCCCACCAGAAGTAGCCGTAGACCAATCCGCGTATGAGGGACGCGCCCGCGCCGTCGGTCGGCCGGGGGTACAGCCAGGCGTAGCCCAACCCGGCCGCCGCGCCGATGACCAGGATCAATGACCAGGCCAGGGTGATGGGTTGCAGGTTGAAGGTTGAAGGTTGAAGGTCGTCCATCATGCCCGCCGTCTGAAAGAACGCCAGCAATTGCCCTTGACCGGCCAGGATGCGGCCGAGCAGCCCGGCCGCTATCAGCCCGGCCGCCAGGCCACGCCAAAGAGAAGGCTGAAGGCTGAAGGATGAAGGCTGAAACTCGGTCTTCATCCTTCCACCTTCATCCTTCATCCTTTTGCGGATGAGGGCCAGGGTGAGGCCGGTGATGGCCCCAAACCAAACGTGGGTAACGAGGGAAGGAAAAGCGACCTGGGCGGCATGAATATCCCAGGTGAGACCGCGGCCGAACAGCAAAGGCAAGAGGGTGAGCGAACCCAGGAACCACCAGAAGACGCCGTAGGCCAGCCCCCAAAAGAAGGTCTCGCCGGCTCCTGGTCGCTGCTGCCAGACCAGCGCAGCAAAAATCACCCCAAAGGTGGCGGCCAGGAGCAATTCCAACACAAGACCGGGCAGGCTGAAACCGGCTGGCAAAAAGGGGCCCAGCAAGTAGCCGCCTGCCTCTCCCCATAGTCGCGTCGCCAGCCCCACGATCAGGTTAGCCACCAGCCCGGCCGCCGCGCCGGGAAGGATGAAGGATGAAGGATGAAGGATGAAGGATGGACGTTGGCTTACGGTACTCATCATTCGTCGCTCCTGGTCAGCACAATGTCACGGGGGAAGAGGAGGTCGAGTGTCCAATCCAGGGCCACCCGTATTTTCTTCTCCAGACCTGGTAACTTGCTTAAGTAAATGGTGCGCCACATAAACCAGGCCAGCAGGCCAGAGAAACGCCAACCGCGCAACTCGGCCGCCCCCGTCCGATGGCCCAGGGCGACCAGTAAACCGATCGTGCGAAAGCGGAAGGGTTTGAGCGGCCGGCCGTTTAGTGCGGCGACGATATTTTTGGCTAACGTCTTCCCCTCGCGCAAGGCGTGTTGGGCCGTCGGCGGATAGAATTGGCCGTCGTGGTCGGGGTCGGGAATTTGGGCGCAATCCCCCAAAGCCCACAAGTTATTTTGGATTTTGGATTTTGGATTTTGGATTTCACCTGCCACTTGCTCCCCTGCTCCCCTGCTCCTCTGCTCCCCCGCCCACAGAACGCGCAGCGCGCTGTCGGTGAGGACCGCGCCGGCCTTGTTGCGCTGGCAAGGCAGGGTTTGTAAGAGGGGGTGGGGTTGGTTGCCGGCTGTCCAGACCAGAGTGTAGGTGGGTACCTGGCGGCCGTCCTTGAGCAGCACCGCCTCGGCCGTCGCCCCGGCCACTCGCGCTTCCAGGATGAACTCAATCCCGCGCGCCTGCAACTTCTTCAAGGCGTAATCGGCCAGCTCTGGACCAAGCTCTGGCAAGATGCGTTCGCGGGAGTGAATCAGGACGAAGCGCAGTTCGTCGGCCGAGACGCGGGGATAATAGTGAAGGACGCTGTAGACCAGGTCGTACAGTTCGGCGATCAACTCTGTGCCGGCAAAGCCGCCGCCAGCGACGACGAAAGTAAGCTGCCGTTGCCGCTCGATAGACTCTGTCTCTACGTCGGCCCGTTCCAGCAGCCGGATCACGTGGTTGCGGAGGAGCGAGGCGTCCTCTAACGTCTTCAAGCTAAAAGAGTGCTCGGCGATCCCTGGCAAATTGTGGTAATGAGGCACGGAGCCGAGGGCTAGGACCAGGTGATCGAAGTCCAGGCTTTCCACCGTCAGACCTGTTTGTACTTGCACTATCCGGGCTGGCAAGTCAATGGCTTCCGCGTCCCCGCGCAAGAAGCGGGTGTAGGGGAGACAGGCGCGGACGGGCGCGCTGATGTGCTGGGCTTGCAGCGCGCTGGAAGCGACCTCGGCCAGCATGGGCGTAAAGAGCAGGTAGTTACTCTGGCTGACCACTGTCACGTCCAGGTCGCGGCCGTGTCCCGACAGCCGTTCCAGATATTGGGCTACGCTCACCCCACCAAAGCCACCACCCAAGATGACGATGCGCGGCCGTTGGCGAACTGCGGCCGCTTCTATACCACTTACCACCTGTTCCCTGCCACCGGCCACTTGCCACTTGCCACTTGCCACCATCAGGTAGTAGCAAAGCCCCACGATCCCCCCAAAAAAGAGGTGACCAATCAGGCTGGGCATAGCTGCGCCGGCCGTGTCTAATGACCAGGTTGGCCCCTGTCGCCAGAAAAGGGGAGCCAGGGTAAGGGGACCAAGAATCCACCAGAATAACCCGTAGAGGACACCGCTGCTAACGGTTGCCGCGTAGCTGCCCCGCTGGTTGCGGAATAGGTAGACGAAGATTGCTCCCGCCAGCAAAGCCACGAATAAGTGGATCATCAGGCCGCCCCCGTTCAAGGATAGGCCCAACAGGCCACCGGCCGCGCTCATACTGGCTTGTGACTGGGCCGACCAGGCCACAACCAGACCGCCCAGCAACCCGGCCGCTGCTCCCACCAACCCCTCACGCCACCGGAAAGACCTGATCCTACTCATCATCGTCAGAACCCCTGGCTTACGCCGCTGTTCGACGCCCGGCTCACAATTTTATGATATTTATAATTCTAATGCCTTTTGCGCCGAAAGACTACTACCAGATTGACCAATTTCCCTGGCAACTTCTCCCACTCTACCACCCGTGATTTACAGCTTTGTTGCGGCCGTCTTACAGATTTATAACAATCC
>JBFMFT010000503.1:0-3509 GCA_040751925.1 Chloroflexota bacterium | reverse complement strand
AGCGTCTTGACGCCGCTCAATTCGCTCATGGCTTGTTGTTCGAGCTGCGGCCGGCCGGCCAGGGCTTGCTTCAAGAAGACCCCTAGCACTTCGACCCGCTTGATCGAATCTATGCCCAGGTCGGCTTCTACGTCTACGTCCAGGCGCAGGGCCTCGGCCGGGTAGCCCGTGCGGTCACTGACGACTTCCAATAGAAGCTGGGTCAAGGCGGCCGGATTTTGGATTTTGGATTTTGGATTTTGGATTGCTTCGGCTTCACCGCTGAGACGCGGAGGGCGCGGAGGTTCGGAACTGCCTACCCTCTCCCCCGACCCCTCTCCCTGCAAGGGCGAGGGGCGTTCCCTCCCCCTGGTAGGGGGAGGGTTAGGGAGAGGGTGGCTAAGTTGTAACGAAGTCTCTTCTTTAACTCCCTCAGCGCTCTCTGCACCTCGGCCGTGAATCCTCTCCCCTTGCAGGTAGGCCAGCATGACGTTGCGCTGGGTCTCCAGGAATTGGCCCATGAGGGCCTGAAATTGGAGCATGGCCGGGGCGGCCTCATTTTGGATTTTGGATTTTGGATTTTGGATTTCTTGTGGTTCACCGCTGAGGTGCGGAGGGCGCGGAGCTTCTTCTGGAGTTCTCTCAGCGATCTCTGCGTCTCGGTGGTGAGCAGAGGGCAGGGATAGCGGCTCGTAACGCTTGGGCGGTTCGCGGTGCGGCCGGGCCGAGGAGCCGTTGACCAGCCAGGTGGTAGCTGATAAGGGGGCCGGCCGCGTTTCTTCTACCAATCGTTCCAGGTTGAGGAGGCGGACAGATCGCCCCTGGTAGAGCCGGGCCAGGTTGATGGGCAGCCCGGCGACGGCCAGTTGAGCCAGGGCGTGGTGGAGTTGGGTCAAACCAGGGCGGCCGGGGTTATCCATCGCCACGGCCAGGTGCGGCCGTTGGCCCAAAATCTGCCGCACCAGGTTGGTCAGGAAGTTGCGCGGGCCGACTTCCACAAAGACCCGTGCGCCGTCGGCATACATCGCCTCGATCTGCTCCATGAAGCGCACCGGCCGGGCCAGGTGTTCCACCAATAAAGCCCGAATCGCCTCTGGCTCATCCGGGTAGAGAGCGGCCGTCGTATTGGCGTAGAGGCGCAGTTGCGGCCGGGCGTAAGTGGCTGCCTGTAGAGCCTCAGCGAAATGGGCCTGAGCCTGGGCCACGATGGGCGAATGGAAGGCGGCGGCCACGTTCAGGGGGCGGGTGCGGATACCCGCTTCGTTCAGCAAAGCAATGGCCAGGGCTACGCCCTCTTTCGTACCCGCTAAGATGGTCTGTTCGGGGCCGTTCAGGTTGGCAATCCACACGTCGGCCAGGTGGCCCAAAACGGATTGAACGCGGGCTGCATCCGCCCCGGCCGCCGCCATCGTCCCCAATTCGTCGCCAACGGCCAACATAGCGCGACCTCTGGCCTCAGACAGTGTTATAAGTGTTTGAGTGTGAATAGCGCCCGCCGCCAGCAGAGCCACGTATTCCCCGTAGCTATGGCCGGCGACCATCTCCGGCCGCAACCCCAGGCTTTCTAATAGCTGTAATGCGCCCAGGCTGGCTAACCCCAGGGCTGGCTGGGCTACGTGGGTGGCCGTCAACTCGGCTTCCTGTCGCTGGCGCGTCTCCGGGTCAAAGGCTGGTGGGGGGAAGATGTACTGGCCGAACGGACGCTCATAGTGGCCGGCTAACGTCCGTTCACCCATCTCAAAGGCTTCACGAACTTCAGCAAAGTGCAGGGTCAGGTCGCGCAGCATATTGGGATATTGCGACCCCTGCCCCGGAAACAAGAAAGCCACGCCCCCTTCCTTTCTCCCTCCCCCTGATAGGGGGAGGGCTGGGGTGAGGGTCATTCCCCCCTCGCTCTCCCAGGGAGAGGGGCCGGGGGTGAGGGTCAGGGTTTCATAAACCCCGGCCGCCTTCTCTCCACCTAGCCAGGCCTCCAGCTTGCCCTGCAAATCGGCCAACGACTCGGCCACGATCGCCAGGTGCACGGCCGCCTCCGGTCGGTAGCTCTGCCAAAGCGTATAGGCCAGGTCGCGCAGCCTGGGTTGCGCCCCCTGCCTGAGCGCCTGGGACAGTTGGCGTAAGGTTTGGTCAATCTCCGCCCGATCCCGGCCGCTCAAGAGCAGCAATTCACTCTCCCATTCCTGGCTAACGGCCGGCCGGCCGTTATAATCCCCCTGGTATTCCTCGACGACGACGTGAAAATTCGTTCCGCCAAAGCCAAACGCACTCACGCCAGCCCGCCGGGGATGCGCCTGGCTGTGCAGCCACGGCCGCGTCTCCGAATTGACGTACAATGGTCCACTGCCAAAACGGGCCTGGGGGTTGGGCGTGGTGACCCCCAGAGTGGGGGGTAATACCTTGTGGTAAAGAGCCAGGGCCACTTTAGCCAGGCCGGCCACCCCGGCCGACGCCTTCGTATGCCCGATCATGGACTTGACCGAACCAACCGCGTGGCTATTAGGCTGCGCCCCGGCCTCTTCCAAAAATGTCCCTAATGAGACGGCTTCCGTGCGGTCGCCGACGGCCGTGCCAGTGCCATGCGCCTCAAACAGACCGACCGTGGTGGGGTCAATGCCCGCTTTTTGATAAGCCCGCTCCAGAGCCAAAACCTGGCCTTCGGGGCGGGGCGCGGTTAGCCCTTTGGCTTTACCGTCGCTAGAGCCATTACTGCCCTGGATGACGGCGTAAATGCGGTCGCCGTCGCGCTCGGCGTCGGCCAGCCGCTTGAGAACCAGCATGACAATCCCTTCGCTGATGGCAATGCCGTCGGCCTCGGCGTCGAAGGTGCGCGGTTGGCCGGTTGCTGAAAGAGCCTGGGTCTTGCTGAAGCAGAGGTAGCCAAAGGGATTCTGCACGGTATCTACGCCGCCTACGATGACCAGGTCGCTACCCTGCGTCTCCAGTTCGCGCACGGCCAGGTGGACGGCCGTCAAGGACGAAGCGCAAGCCGCGTCTACCACGAAATTGAGGCCGCCCAGGTCTAAGCGATTGGCGATGCGGCCGGCGGCCACGTTTAATAGTAATCCGGCAAAGGAGTCCTCCGTCCATTCGGGCAGGCGGTCGCCGGCTTGTTCGACCAGGCCGGCCGCCTGCTCGCCAAAGAGCAAGGGCAGGCTAGAGCGGAGCAAGTATTTGGCCCCCAGATCGCCGGTACCGCCACTAGCCCCCAGAATAACCGAGGTGCGGCCGCGCTCAAAGGGGCGATTGGCGTAGCCGGCGTCGGCCAGGGCTGCTTTGGCTACCTTGAGGGCCAACAACTGCATCGGATCAATGGACCTAAGCGAATTAGGGGGCATCCCAAATTCCAGGGGGTCAAAGAGTACGTCGTTCAGGAAGCCGCCCCAACGGGAGTAAATTTTGTCCCTGGCCGCCGGGTCGGGGTCATAGTACAAGTCAGCGTCCCAACGGTCGGCCGGAATCTCGGTAATGGCGTAGACCCCCTTCAAGACGTTCTCCCAGAAGGTCTGGCGATCATCGGCCTGGGGTACCAG
>JBFMFT010000502.1:0-3551 GCA_040751925.1 Chloroflexota bacterium | reverse complement strand
GAGCGGTCGAGGGGCCAGGCGGCCGTGTACCAGGTCAGGTAATCGTCGAGGTGGACGGCCCAATAGGTTTCGCTGTGGCGGCCGGGGTTGACGTGGGCTTCGTGGGAAATGCCGGCGGCCGTCAGGCTTTGGTGTAATTGCTCCTGTCCGGCCCACAGGAAATCGCCTTCGCCCCAATCCAGCCAGATACGCATATTGGAGAGGTCGGCCGTAGCGTAGGTCGCCAGGGGATTGTAGCGGGCGGCGTCGGTTTCCAGGCGCAGGTGGCTACTGTGGCCGGCCACCGCCCCGAACAGGTCTGGGTAGCGGAAGGCAATCTCCAACGCCCAATAGCCTCCGCGAGAGATGCCGCCGATGGCCCGGCCGACCGGGCTATTCCAGGCACAGAAAGTCCGCTGGACGTAGGGAACGAGCGAGTTTACGGTAATCCCCTCAATGCTGAAGTCGCCGCCGGAGGTAGTGTTGCCCAGTTGGTCATTGTAGGGCATGATGGCGATGAAGGGGGGGTAGTGGCCGGCGGCGAGGCCCAGGTCAGCCTGGCGGGCCAAGCCCAGGTCGGCCCAATGGCTGTCGGTTTCAACCGAACCGTGCAGGAGGTAGAGGACGGGGTAGGCGCGGCCGTCTAGCCCGTAACAGGGTGGCAGGTAGGCGTGGTAGCTGCGCTGGGGGCCGCCTACGTCGCTAGAGAAGTGGCTGCGGAAAAGCGAACCCGACCCACCACAGGCTACTGTCTGGGGCGGCTCTTCCAGATAGGGGGCGTCAACGGCGGCCGGAATGAAGGGAGGAATGACATTTGGCGTGGGGCTGGCGGTGGGGGTAGGCGTAGCGGCCGGAGTAGTAGTGGTGGCGGTTGGACTGACAGTGGGGGAGGGGCTAGGGATAGTGGCGGTGGCGGCGATGGTTACCGTAGGGGTTGCGGTCCAATTAGCAGGGGCGGCCGGTGGCGTAACGGCCGCCTGGCAAGCGGCTAGTAACCAACCCAGACACAAGGTGGTGAACAGGTGAATAGAGATAGGTAGTTGAGGTTTCGATTCAATCATTGTTTGCTAAAAAACCTGGTTTCTACAGGCAGCTTGAGTGAATACTACAGGATTTTACAGGCTGTTTGCCCAACGGGGCGGAAACAGGGACAATTCTGACCGAATGACGAAGGTATCGGTTATCATTCCTAGTCTCAATAGCACTACCCTGCCACGGACGCTGACTGGTGTGGCAAGCCAGAGCCGGCCGCCGGCCGAGGTCATTGTCATCGGCCGCGACGAGGCGGGGATCCTCTGCAATTTTCCCCACGTGCAATTCATAGATACAGGCGCCCCTGTCTGTGCGGCCGCCGCTCGCAATCTGGGTGTGAGCCGGGCCGGTGGAGAGTTCTTCGTCTTCACCGACGCCGACTGTATTCCTAACCCGGACTGGCTCAGGCTGCTCCACCAACGATTGGAAGCGGGCGAACGGGTTGTGGGGGGTAGTGTTGAGTTGAAAGGCTCGAACTACTGGGCGCAGAGTGATAACGTGTCTATGTTTCACGACTTTGTGCCAGAGAGCCGGCCGGGGCCGCGCCCTTTCCTACCCAGCCTGAACCTGGGTCTACACCGTTCAGTAGTAGAGCATGTGGGCGGTATGGACGAGAGCTTCCCAGGGGCGGCGGCCGAGGACACCGATTGGACGATTCGGATGCGGCGGGCCGGCTACCAGTTGTACTTTGAACCGGCCGCCAAAGTCCAGCACATACCAGCGCGCACAGACTGGCCCGACGTGGCGCGGCATTGGCGGAACCTGGGCCGCAACGCCATCCGAGTCCGCCTGCGCTACGCCGATGATTTTGACACACCGGCCTTCGTGCGGCGACCGACGTGGCTGCGCTTGCTTTCCCCGCTCATTGCGGCTAAAGCAACCCTGGACATCTATGCCCAACCCTACCTTCGATCCTACTGGACAACGATACCAGTAGTGTATGCCACCAAAATCCTCTATTGTTGGAGCGCGGCCCGCGCCGTTGCCTCTGGCGAGGCGCTACGCTAAGGTTATGCCTTATCCTAAAGCAGAAATCATGCTGGAAATCCGCCTGCTGGAAGAGGCCAACGGGGGCGATAGCCGCCAGGCTTACGAAAACCTGTATGCGGCCGCTGACATTTCCCAACGGACCTCTTTCTACTTGTGGCTGATGGAATTGTTCAGGCTACAGCCAGGTGGCCTCTACCTGGATGTGTCCTGCGGCCGGGCGCAGCTACCCGCTCTAGCCCAAGCCAGGGGTGTGCCAGCTCATGGGCTTGATCTCTCCTATAACGCCCTCAGACTGGCCCACCCACCAGCCCAATGTCTGGTCGTTGGCAATGGTGAGACGTTGCCATATCGTAGTAGTAGCTTTACCGTTATCAGCAACATTGGCAGCCTGGAACATTACAGCGACATGAAAGCGGCCGTGCGCGAGATGGCCCGTGTGTTGAAGCCGGGTGGCCGGGCTTACGTCCTGGTGCCTAATACCTTCAGTTTGCTGATGAACGTATGGACAGCTTTTCGCCAGGGGCGCACCAGCATTGACCAGCAGCCCATCCAGCGCTACGCCGCCCGCCTGGAGTGGCAGCAACTCCTGGAGGAGAATGGCCTGGCCGTGGAAAGGACAATTAAGTATGAACGGGAACGGCCGCGCACCTGGCCCGATCTCCTTTATTACCTGCGCCATCCCAAGCAACTGGCCCGGCTTTTGCTCACGCCCTTTGTGCCGCTCAACCTGGCCTTCTGCTTCGTCTTTGTCTGTCACAAGCGGGGATTAGGGGATTAGGGGAATCCCTCCACCTTATCCCCTAATCCCCAAATCCCCGCTATGAAAGAAGTTTCCTGTAATCTTTGTGGGCATGATGAGCCGGAATTGGTCAACCGAGGCCCGGACTTGCTCTTGAACCGGCCGGGCGACTTCTGCCTGGTGCGTTGCCGGCACTGCGGTCTTATCTACCAAAATCCGGCCCTTACCCTGGCCGAACTAGGCGATTATTACCCGGACGACTATTTGCCTTATGCGAAAGCCATTCAGAGTGAATCATCCCCCTTTCGGCGTTTGGATTTAGAATACGGTCTGGTCCGTCGCTGCCGGCGGCTCATGCGTCACCGGCCGTCCCCAGGGCGGTTACTGGACGTGGGCTGCGCCACCGGCCTCTTTCTCAACGCCATGCGCGAGCGAGACTGGCAAGTAGCCGGCGTTGAACCCAGCCTCAACGCCTCCACTTATGCCCGCCAGACCTTTAACCTGGACATATACACTGGCACGCTTGAAGAGGCTGGCTTGCCGGCCGCCCACTTCGACGCGGTAACGCTCTGGGATGTGCTGGAACACGTGATAGACCCCAAAGCAACGTTGGCCGAAATCGGCCGCATTCTAAAGCCAGGCGGATTGCTGGTTTTGAGTTTGCCTAACCCATCCTGCGTGGAAGCGCGTCTCTTTGGCAGCCATTGGTTAGGCTGGGATCGGCCGCGCCACTTGCACTTGTTCACGCGGCCGGTCTTGCAACGTTACCTGTCTGACACAGGGTTTGGCCTGGATAGAGTAGAAAGTTTTA
>JBFMFT010000501.1:0-3565 GCA_040751925.1 Chloroflexota bacterium | reverse complement strand
GGGCTTTAACCTTGTTGGTAGTGGGTCTACTTTTCATTCCGACCTGGGGAATATACGGGGCCGCTCTGGCCAAAACGGCCGCCGCTATCAGTGGGTCCATGGTGAGCGGGTTAGCAATCGCCGTGCGCCTGCGGAAGCTCGCCCACTAATGCTTAGAAGCTGGCACACTTCGGGACGCTCACTCCAACTCCCATACCTGTACGACTTGGCTATCGGAGTCCAGTAATTCGGCCAACAGCCTGGCCTCACGATCACGCATAAATTCGGCAAAGGATTTGTCCAGGACGACCCCACTCGTAGCCGAAGGGTGGAGCAGCAGAATGTCCGGGTCAATGAGCCTTAAGACCTCGGCTTGAGTAAGCGGCGGCCGGTCAGGAGGGTGAGCCAGTAGAAAGATCAGGTGGATCGAACGGTAATCCCGGCCGGTGAAGCCCAGCCAGTATTGAGGCGGCCCCAATATACGGCCGTCGGCCGGTAACACCCGATCCAGTTCGGCAAAAAAGACGGCCGGTGATCTGGCTTCCTCAACTATCCGCTCTCTTTGGACCATACCCATCACGCCCTGCGCCACCAGTAGGGTCGCCAATCCCATCACCCATTGCGCCGGATAATCCTTATGCAGCAGGCGCGGCCGGCGATGTCCGGCTCGCCCTTGCAGCCAAACCACCAGCCCCCAGGCCAGACCAATCGCCAGTAAGGGGATCAAAGTCATCAAATAGTAGAAGCGCTTTTGGCTTTCCAGCAGGGCAAACAGACCCGCGAAGACCAGAATAGGCGTCAACAGCCACAGCGCGTGAACGTCACGCCGGCGCAGCGTCCGCCATCCCAACCAAAGCAACCCGGCCGGCACGCCCACGATCACCAGCCAGAAACCCAGGCGGGTCAGGCTGTGCGGGTCACCCAGGCCCAGATGGTAGCGGTGGCCCTCGTTGATCACGTTGTTGACGTAGAAGGCCGGCTCCAGGAGGTCAAAACGGCCGCTGTGCTTCACCATAGACTGACCCAGGAAGTCCGGCCAATACAACAAAATCGGAATGACCCAGAACAACCAGGGGATGGCCGCCGCTACGCCCAGCCGAACCCAACGACCGAGCGGCCGCCGACCGCCGAACCATTGCCCATCCGACCAGGTTAGGGTGAACAGGGCAATCAGCCAATAGAGACCGTAGACGTTAGCCAGCCCAGCCAGCCCGGCCAACAATCCACTGAGCCACTCGTCGCGGGCTTTCTGACTGCGCCGGCCGCGCAGGGAGAGCCATAGGGCGGCCATACCCAGGGGTGCTACCAAAATGTCGTAACGGCCGATCCGCGAGACATCCAGTAAAGGAACGCCACTGCCCAAAAATACGTCTCCGCCCGGCGTCCATCGCCAGAAGAGGAGAAGAAGCATCGCCAGCGCGCCGACCGCCCCGGCCGCCCGGCGGCAGCCAACCGCCAGGCTTCGCCCCAGGCGGTAGGTCAGGGCCAGCGTCAACAAGCCCAAGACCACCGGCAGGTAGCGCATCTGCCAGACCCCCACCCCCAGTAGCGAGAGGCTGAACCCTTGCAACAACGACATGAGCGGCGGCGTTTCCAGGTAATGCTGCTCCTGCCCGTAGAAGCCTGTGAACATATCCGAGCCAAACACACCTTCCTGAAATAACTTGTAGCCCGGAGCGGCGATGGCCGGTTCGTCGTAATGAATACGCGGAAAGCGATCCAGGCTGTGAAAGTTCACCGCCCAGTAAATGAGAAACAGAACCAGCACCAGTGCCTTCATCGGCCGCCCCTCTTAAACGTCCGGTGGAGTCGCCAGCGTTCAGCCAGACCAACCAGGTAAGCCAGGGGATCGGTGAAGGGGTATGGTCGTAGGCCGCGAAAGCTCTGGTCTGGTCTATCCGGCGGGTGCAGCCTCACGTAATCGGGTAGGCTCATTTGCCAGAATTCCTCCACCTGTTTACCCAGGCCGTAAAAACGGCCAGCGTAGCGGCGCATTCGCAACGAGCGGGCCACGTTCGATTGCTGGGTGACGTGGGCATCAAGGGCCAGCCGGCTGGCCTCGGCCGTCGCCGAGCCATCGGTGACCAGATTCGTCAGGAGGGGGGTCAGTGGTACCTGCACCTGGTAGACCCGTATCGCCAGCGCAGGTTGCCTTTCCGGCCAGGCCGCCAGGAGAGCGGCCAGGGCGTGGGCTACCTTTCGATGCTCCGGGTGAAAGTCTAGCCGCGACGGAACATAAAGGATGTGCGGCCGCAGGTCGGCCAGAACTGGGGTGACGGCTGCCTGGAACTGATCCTCCGTCCAATTGCCTTCCGGCAACCCCAGCCAATGTAGCCGGCCGATGCCCATAGCCGCCACCGCCGCCTGGGCTTCCTGGAAACGTTGCTGGGCCATGCGCTCCGGTGGTAAACCGGCCGCTTGGGATAAGCGGCCGTCGGTCACGTAAATCATACACACGTCGTCCCCACTCCGGCGGTGCTGGATCAGCGTGCCGGCGCAAGCCAGCGTCTCGTCGTCCGGGTGGGGAGCTACGACCACCACTCGTTGGTCGCCCGGCGACGCCCAGCGAACGGCCGCTGGCGGCCACAGCCGGCCAGCCAGGGCGAAAATGAGGGCCCATAGTTCTTCTGTGGCGGCCGACAAGCCCGCCTTGAGGCGATTGGTCAATGAAAATCATCTAAACCTGACAGGTTTCAGAAGCCCTGTCAGGTTTTCCGTTTCACACCCTACATCACGTCAAAATCACCGCCGGTGATGTGCCAGTTCTGCGGATCGTGCAACAACTCCACTGGCAATTTGGCGGCAAAGGGTACATAACGCACTGGGAAAGCGTGGCGGCCGGGCAGAAAGCCAGCCCATCGCCAGGTGTTATAAAGCCAGTGGCCTGGCACGGCCAGGGTTACGGCCATATCTGCGCCGGCGTCAGTCAAGGCAGCCAGGGCGTGATGAACAAGGGCCTTATGGCTCTGCCTGTCATCGCGGGCGGCAAACAGGTCGGCAATGAAACCGATTCGCCGGCCATTGCTCTCTTGCAGGTAATAGGCCAGGAAGCCGGCCGGTTGCCCTGCCCGTCTGGCAAGTAGTACGTGGTAGGCCCGATCCGGCGCGGAAAGGTAGCGCCATTCTATCCGGGCGCGATCACGAACGATGGACACTGGGTTGTCGTTTCCTAGCCCCTCCCAAAGCCTATCGAACTCACTACCAACCTTCTCCACCTTCTCCACACTGACCTTATTGCCGGCCGGTCGCCCTCGCCATAGCCCGTTCCACAACGGCGTTAGAGCGGTCAGGCGGGCCAGGGCTGGGCGACGCCAGCGGCGGGCCAAAACAGCCTCCAACCGGAGCGGCCGGTTCAACCAACGCAAGGGAAAGAGGGTATGCCAGCCCAGGGCGGCAATGCGCGAACCCCACTGGTCGTTGGGAAGGCCAAACGAGAAACGCACGCCGGCTGCGGCCCAAACGGTGTGGGCCTGCCTGACCAGAGCGGTGAACACACCCCGCCGGCGATAAGCCGGGTCAACCATGGCATCCACGTCTATCGTAGCCCACGTCGAACGTCCATCCAGGCAAAGGCGGGCGGGCATGG
>JBFMFT010000500.1:0-3580 GCA_040751925.1 Chloroflexota bacterium | reverse complement strand
GGTTGCCAACGTCCTCTGTTACAGACCTGAGAGATTCACCGGCCGCTCGTGTCGGCCGGCTTGCCCCGTCGGTGCTGGCTACCGGGATGGCAACCAGCTTTCCAGAGTTGCTAGAGTGTCCGGTCCTTTTACCTGAGAGATTCACCGGCGGTGGTGGGCCACACGGCCGGTTTGCCCCTTCGGCGTTCCGAAAATGGAACCTCTCCCGAACAACCTTGCTGCATTTCAAACCTGCCCATCATTTTACGACCTCTATGGCAACTTAGCAAGATAGATTGGTGAAGACCTGACAGGTTTTGGAAACTTGTCAGGTTTGGCCCTAGCCAAGATTTGGGCCGATTGACAGCCAGGGATAGAATTGAATGCAAAACGGGCAGCAAAGACCCGCCCAACGTGAAATAGGAAAACGTATGCGTCGAGTTTTAGTCATTGTTACACTGGTCATTCTGGTCGCGGCGGCCGCCTTTCTCGTGGTGCGCCGGCGACAAGCCCAACAACAACAGAGTTTGGAGATTTTGCGGAGCCAGACGGTGGAGCGCGGCCGTCTGAGCGCGACGGTCAGCGCCACCGGCTCCATCGAGCCAGAGGCTTTCGTCTCTCTCACCTTCGGCCTGGCTGGTACCGTGCAACAGGTCGAGGTGGTGCGCGGGCAGATGGTCAACGAGGGGGACGTGCTGGCAACGCTGGATGCCGGCGAATTGGCCCTGGCTGTCCAACAGGCTGAAGACGCCTTACGGGTTCAGCAGCTAACGCTGCAACAGCGGCAGAATAGCGCGCCCACCCCGGCCACTCTGGCCACCGCCCAGGCGGACATAGACGCGGCCGAAGCCAGCCTGCTCGTCGCCCAGGCCAATCTGGAAGCGGCTCAGGCGGCCGTCCAGCAAGCCCAGGCCCAACGGGCGCAACTGCTGGCCGGGGCCACCGGGGCGGAGATTGCTACGGCCGAAGCGGAGGTCGCCGCCCGCACGGCCGAAATGGAAACGGTTCAGGACACCTATGACCAGATTATCAAGGTGGGTCTGGGTGGAGTGGTGGAGGAGCAGACCCGCTTCCAGTTGCACGCCACTCAACTGGCGGTCGCCGCCGCCCAGGCCCGTCTGGAAACGTTGCAGGCCGGTCCACGCCCGGCCGACATGCAGGCGGCCGACGCCTCGATTGCCGCCGCCCGCGCCCAGGTGTCGGCCGCTGAAGGCAACGTGGCCGTCGCCGAGGCCAACGTCCAGCGAGCGCAAGCCGCTTATGACCGCTTGCTGGAAGGGCCGACGGAAGATGAACTGGCTATCCTGGCCGCCCAGGTCGCCAGCGCAGAAACCAACCTGGCTATCGCCCAACTCCGTTTGCAGCAATCCATGATCGTCGCCCCTATGTCCGGCCGGGTCGCCAGCGTAGTTGTACAGGCAGGCGAGCAAGTTGCCCCTGGCGCGCCAGTTGTCACCCTGGTCAACGAAGGGGCTTTCCACCTGGAAGTCAACGTAGACGAGATAGACATCGAAAAAGTGACGGTGGGCCAGGTGGTGGAGATCACCCTGGACGCCATTCCTGAGCGGCCGTTGGCCGGCACGGTGGCCGAAGTGGCTCCCACGGCCGCCAGCAGTCAGGGAGGAGCCGGCGTCGTTACCTATCTGGTCACCATTAACCTGACGGCCGCTGACGTTCCCTTGCGGGCGGGCATGACCGCCAACGCCACCATCGTCGTGGACGAAGTGGACGGCGTGCTAATTGTCCCCAATTGGGCCATCCGCCTGGACCGCGAAAGCGGCCAGGCCTTCGTCAACCGCCAGACGGCCGGCGGGGCCATCGAAGAAGTAGTGGTCGAAACCGGCCTCCGCAACGAGCAGTTTAGCGAGGTGATCAGCGGCGTCAACGAGGGCGACGTAGTGGTGGTGACGAACGAGCGCGAGGGCTTCAGCTTATTCGGTAATTAGTAATTGGTAATTGACATCCAATTACCAATTACTCATACCAATTACCAGCTATGACAGCATCTAACAACGGCCGAGAGCCTGTGATTTGCATCAGAGATGTAACCAAAGTTTACCGCATGGGCGAGTACGAAGTACACGCCCTACGCGGCGTCTCATTGGAGGTTGGCCCTGGCGAGATCATTGCTATTATGGGGCCGTCGGGGTCGGGCAAATCTACCATGATGAACATCCTGGGCGCACTCGACCAGCCCACCAGCGGCGCCTACTTCCTGGCCGGTACAGACGTGAGCCAGCTCAACGACGATCAATTGGCCGATATTCGCAACCGGCAAATTGGCTTCATTTTCCAGAACTTCAACCTGCTGCCGCGCATCAGCACGCTGCAACAGGTGGAATTGCCCCTACTGTATACCGGCCGTCGCGCCCGCCAGCGACAGGCTCGTGAAGCCCTGGAACTGGTGGGCCTGGGCGACCGCTTAAGCCACCGGCCGAGCGAACTATCCGGCGGCCAGCAACAACGGGTAGCCATTGCCCGCGCCCTGGTCAATGAACCCTCCATCATCCTGGCCGACGAGCCAACGGGCAACCTGGACAGCAAATCTGGCACGGAGATTCTGCAAATTCTGCAACGGCTAAACCGCGAAAAGGGCATCACCATTATCTGCGTGACCCACGATCCCTGGATCGCCCGCCACACGCGGCGGGTCATTCGCCTGGCCGATGGCCTCATCGTGGGCGACGAGGCGATTGAGCATCCCCTCCTGGCTGGCGAGGCTGAACGGCCGTCAGAGAGTATGCTGGTTAAAGGTTAAAGGTTTAAAGTGGCAGGTGGCAGGTACTTGCCACTTGCTACCTGCTACTTGCCACTCCGAGCAGTTGGCTGTCGGCGGTCAGCGGTCGTTTTGTAACAGTTCATCCAGCCGGCCGGCCACTTGCGCCAATGAGCCAAAGACGTGATGGGCGAAGGGGAAATCGGCCGCCGTCGCCCCGTTATTCGGCACAGCAATAGTCACCATGCCGGCGGCGATGGCCGCCCGCGCCCCCGGCACGGAATCTTCCAGGGCCAGGCACAGGTGCGGCGGAGTTCCCAGGCGGCTGGCGGCTAACCAATAAACGTCGGGGGCCGGCTTGGGGTGGGCTACTTCCTCACCCGTCGCCAGGGCGCGGCAACGCTCCACCAGGTTCAGGCGTTGCAAGATCAGGTGGGCGTAGGCCCGGCCGCTGGAAGTCGCCACCCCCCAGGGTAGCCCGCGCTGGTTGAGGGCATCCAGCAAGGCCGGGAGACCGGGCATGACGGGAATCGCGGCCGTCGGCAAGAGGGCCATCATGGCTGCTTCTTCGCGGGCGGCCAGTTCGGCCGCCGGTAGCGGCAGGTTGTAGATGTCTACAACCATTTGCGCGCTTTCGGCCAGGCGATGACCAATCAGGCGGCCGAAGGCGCGTTCGTCCATTTCGCAGCCCCAGGCCGCCAACACCTGCCGCCAGGCCCGGTGAGCCAACGGTTCCGAATCCACCATCAGCCCATCGAGGTCAAAAATGACCGCCTGTAGATTAGCCATGTTACTAGGATAAGAGTTCTTCCTGGCGGGCCTGGCCGCGCACCAGGCAGTCCGGCCGGCGGAACCAGGTTTCCTCTAATACTTTTTTCAGGGTGG
>JBFMFT010000050.1:0-17731 GCA_040751925.1 Chloroflexota bacterium | reverse complement strand
GCCGTCTCTTGTCGCCGGGAGAAACGGTCGTCGTGCGTAATCACTTTGGCAGCGGCCGGCCGGTATGGAGCGACCTGGTGGCGTCGGTGCGGCTCATCGGCTACGCCGAAGATCGCTTTCATTGGCAGTGGTCGGTTCTGGACGACAGCGTGCCGGCGTTGGGGGCCATACCTACCTTGAAGTGGGTGGCCGGCAGCCAGGTGTGGGATCGCCACCGACTGACCGTGGCCGCCGAAGGGCAACCCGGCCAGTCGGTGACGGCCGTCTTGCGGCTATACGATGCTTTTACCGGCCGGCCGCTGCCGATTCTCGATGAGCGAATCGTCCAGCTTCCCCTACCGGGTATTCCACTGGGTGAAGTGGTAATTGGTAATTGGTAATTGCCAATTGCCAATTACCAATTACTAAATGGCCGACCGTTCCTCCCACAGCGGGGCGCGCTCTGGATGGTAGCGGGAACCGATGGGGATGGAGTAGATGTCCTCGTCGTCGTAAACACGCTCGCGTTTGAGCAGCTTACGAAAGGCTGTAACGGCATCGTTGGGTTGGTTCTCGAAAATGCGGCCGGCGAAGACGTCAATGAAGTCTGTCCGGTAGCGGTCGTGTACCAGCCAGCCAAAAGTAAAGGGGTGTTCCCAGAAGCCGTCAATCGTGTCTTCCAGCACGTCAATGGCGTGTTCGGCAAAGACTTGATAATCGGCAAAGGGATTGGCCTTGTCGCGGTTTTTGCCGTTCAAGTAAGCCTTGATGTGGGGCGTCAGGTATTGGGCCTCTTTCATGGTCACGTACAGGCCAAAGGAGAAGATGGGATCCACAAAGCGGTGGGCGTCGCCGATGCAGGCGAAGCCTTTGCCCGTGAAGTTCTTGACCTGGTAGGAGTAGTTGGGAATGGAATGGGCCTCTTCCAGCAAGGTGAGGTCTGGCACTCGGCGTGACAATTCGGGATTCAGTTCACGTAATTCGCGGGTGATAAAATCCTTCTTGGTCTCCTTCTGGCTGAGGAAGTAGGCGGCCGGAGAGACAATCCCCACGCTCACCACTTCGTCGTCCAGGGGAATGAACCAGGCCCAATGATACTTCTGCTTGTAGAAAATCAGGGTATTGTCTCGTTGCTGGTCGCGGGGGCCGCCAGGGCCGGCGTTATCGCGGATCGTGTTGGCGACCTGGGAGAAAATCGCCATCTGTTTGTCGTAGTTGCCCAGGTACTTGGGGCCGGTGACGCCGCCCTGGTTCGCCAGCCAGGTCTGCAAACCAGAGGCGTCAATCAGCACTTCGGACTCGATCTTGAGCATTTTGCCGTCGGCCGTGCGAACTTCGACCCCCTTGACGCCGCCATCTTCGCCCATGATCGGCCGGGTGGCCTGGCCGTGAATGAGGGTCGCCCCACGGGCCTCGGCCTCTTCCAGCATCATCTTGTCGTAGTCACTACGGCGCACCTGCCAGGTCGTCACGTCCTGCAACTGGTACTCTTCGTTGCGCTTCATGACCGGCACGAACCAGGGATTAGCCCCCTTTGGCCCGTAAACACGAACGCCATGCTTAACCGGGTGCTGCTTGGCGATCATCTGGTCGCCCAGGCCCAGGTTACGCACAATGGCCCCACATTCGCCAGTCATGGACTCGCCAATGTGGTAGCGCGGAAACATCTCCTTTTCAACGATGACCGTTTCTATCCCCTCGCGGGAAAGAAACATGGAGGCAGTGGAACCACCGGGTCCCCCGCCCACGATAACTACCTGCGTTTTCATTACAGCACACTCCTTCTCTTTAGACTTGTAGGCGGATTGTAGCAATCCGCCTACAAGTTTACAACGCTTTCCTTAAGGATTATGTTTCGAGAAGGCAAGTGGTAGGGCGAGGCAACGCGGAGAGGATGCTACGCGGACAAACCAAGAGCCTTCCGCGTTGCCTCGCCCCTACTTATAAGGTCGGCCGTTCTTCCCACAACGGGGCGCGTTCGGGGTGGAAGCGGGAGCCGATGGGCATAGAGTAAAGGTCGGCGTCGTCGTAGGTACGCTCACGCTTGAGCAGCTTGCGGAAAGCCATGACAGCCTCAGACGGTTGATTCTCGTAGATGCGGCCGGCGAACACGTCAATAAAGTCAGTGCGGTAGCGATCATGCACCAGCCAACCAAAGGTAAAGGGGTGTTCCCAAAAGCCATCAATCGTGTCTTCCAGGCAGTCAATGGCTTGCTCGGCAAAAAGCTGGAAGCCGGCAAAGGGATTGGCCTGGTCACGGTTGGCCCCATTCAAGTAGGCTTTAATGTGGGGCGTGGCGTATTGGGCCTCTTTCATAGTCACGTATAGCCCAAAAGAGAAGATCGGGTCCACAAAGCGGTGCGCGTCGCCAATGCAGATAAAGCCCTTGCCGGTGAAGTTCTTAACCTGGTAGGAGTAGTTGGGGATGGAGCGGGCCTCTTCGACCAGGCTGGTGTTGGGGACGCGGCGGGTCAATTCGGGATTGAGTTCGCGCAACTCGCGCATCAGGTAATCCCGTTTGCTTTCTTTCTTGCCGAGGAAGTAGGCGGCCGGGGCGACGGCGGCCACGCTGACGATTTCGTCGTCAATGGGGATGAACCAGGCCCAGTGGTACTTCTGCTTGTAGAAGATCAGCGTGTTATCCCGCTGTTGGTCTCTGGGATCATCGGGGCCGCCACTGTCGCGGATGGCTCCTTCCACCTGGGAGAAGATAGCGATTTGTTTGTCGTAGTTGCCCAGGTATTTGGGGCCGGTGACGCCGCCGACGTTAGCCAGCCAGGTGTGCAAACCGGAGGCGTCTATCAGGACTTCGGACTCGATCTGGAGGTTGCCGCCGTCGGCCGTGCGGACTTCTACCCCTTTCACTGCCCCGTCGTCGTCTACAACCGGCCGCGTGGCCTGGCCGTGAACCAGGGTAGCCCCACGAGCAACGGCCTCATCGAGCATCATCTTATCGAAGTCACTGCGGCGTACCTGCCAGGTGATCTGGTCGCGCAGTTGATGGTTTTCGTCCCGCTGCATGACCGGCAGGAACCAGGGGTTGATCCCCTTGGGGCCATAAACCTTCACACCGTGCTTAACCGGGTGGCCCAAAGCCATCATGCGCTCGCCCAAACCCAGGGCGCGGACAATGCCGCCGCACTCACCCGTCATAGACTCGCCGATGTGATAGCGGGGGAACTCCTCTTTCTCGATGATGACGGATTCTATTCCTTCGCGGGCCAGGAACATGGCGGCCGTCGTTCCGCCCGGCC
Source organism: Chloroflexota bacterium (assembly GCA_040751925.1). Taxonomy (GTDB): domain Bacteria; phylum Chloroflexota; class Anaerolineae; order Promineifilales; family Promineifilaceae; genus JBFMFT01. The sequence continues at coordinate 14,498 of JBFMFT010000050.1, read as the reverse complement.
CGCCGCCAACGATAGCTACTTGCGTTTTCATATCAGACTCCTTCTATTTGCGCCTGGTTTTCGGATTCGGTCAATCCGCAGGCAGGATTAACAGACGTCCCCTTGCGGGACACCTTTCGCTAAATCACCTCTATTCAGTTCTTGTAGGGGTTTGCCGTTGGCCCCCTTAGCCTGTCGAAAAGACAGGTAGTGTACTCAACACTTGGAGTACCTCGCCGCAGGGTGGATGCTCGGTCACATCCACGCCGACGTGGGCCCATTCAATCCACCCACTCTGTCCAACGACGAAAGTGCCAGGGAAAGGCATGGTACGCCATTGGGAGGCCGGCTCATTGAGCAGGCCCCAGGCGCGGATCACCTCTCCCCCATAGTCGGCCAGAATCGGAAAGGGGAAGTTGCGCTTGTCACGGAAGGCTTTGTTGGTAGATTCTTTTTGTGGGGAGATCGCCCACAGATCAAAGCCCTGGGCTTGAATCTTCTCATAAACGGCCGCCAGTTGGGTTAATTGGTTCTGGCAGGTGGGGCACCAATCACCGCGATAGAAGACGAGGACGAGCGGCCGGTCGAACAGGCTGGAAGCCAGGTGGAGGGGCTGTCCTTCTGTATCGGGGAGAGTAAAGTTGGGGGCTTCGTCGCCGACTTTGGGAACAAGCGCGTAGTTTGGGTGTGTTTCAGAAATCATTATTCAATCCAGGAGGTCATTGACTCTGAACGGCTATAAGACCCGTTCGGCCGCGCCTTCCGTCACCCGCCCCGGCCACAGGCGGGCAAAATAGACCCATTGCAAGAGGGGTGAGGTCATAAAGGTCGTGACCAGGGCCATAATAACCATCATGGTAAATAGAGTTGGCGAGAGAACACCAATGTCCAAGCCGATGTTTAGAATGACCAACTCCATCAATCCCCGTGTGTTCATCAAGATACCCAGGGAAGTGGCCTCGCGCCAGGAGATGCCGGTGGCGCGGGCGACGGCCGTGACCCCACCAAACTTACCCAGGATGGCCACCAGGATGATCAAGGCGCAGTAAAACCACAGTTGGGCCCCATTGACGAGCCCCACGCTGGTTCGCAAGCCGTTGAAGGCGAAGAAGATGGGCAAGAGGAGAACAACAGCCATGTGTTCCAGCTTTTCAGTGAGGGCGGCCGTGAAATGATGATCTCTGGGCATGACAGCCCCCACCATGAAGGCTCCGAACAGGGCGTGAACCCCCAACCATTCGGTAATCCAGGCCGACGCCAGCACCAAGACAAAGATCAGGGCCATCATGTCCTGGGTGACAGCGTGGCGTTGGCGGAAGGCGCTCTCGAACTTATGGGCCAACGGCCGAACCCCATACCACATGCCCAGGACGTAGACCACTGAGCCAAGCAACGTACCCCAGAAGGGGATGGACGTGTGACCAGCGCGGGCTAACACGACAACCCCGGCCAGGATACACCACCCTTGCACGTCACCTACGGCCGCACAAGCAATAGCCACTGAGCCAAGCCTGGTCTTGATTAAACCACGCTCAATGAGAATGCGAGCCAGCACAGGAAAAGCGGTGATGCTCATGGCCGCTCCCATAAAGAGGGCAAAGTGACCGAGGGCCACGCCGTCAGCGGCCAGCCTGGGGTAGAGATAAACCGCCAGTAACGCGCCTAGCGCGAAGGGAGCGACAATGCCAGCCTGACTGGTCAGAAACATGGCCCGCCCCTGGCCGAGCAGAACACCAGAGTCCAACTCCAGCCCAACCAGAAACATGAAGACCAATAGCCCAATCAAACTCAAAGCGTTCAGGTAGCCCAGGCTTTCTGGCGGGAAGAGGGCGGCCGACACACCAGGGGCCAGCCAGCCCAGCAACGAAGGTCCCAGCAAGATGCCAGCCACCATTTCTCCGATGACCTGAGGTTGCTGAATCTTGCGGAACAGCCAGCCCATCACGCGAGCCAGGATCAGAATGATAGCAATTTGTAGGAGGAGGGTTAGTAAGTCAGGCACGGTTTCACAATTGCCACTCAGACGCTCAAAGGGGATTAGCCAATCCCCGTCCGCGTGTAGGGCAAGGGCGCAATCTGGCAGATTGCGCTACAGGCGCAATCTGGCAGATTGCGCTACAGGTGAGACGATAACCAACGTCGCACTCTATCTAGTCGGCCGGCTGGCTAACAGTGACAGCAACCGGCGGCCGGTGTGAAAACAGGTTGAGGAGGGGCAAGGTCATCAGATTGGTGACCAGAGCCACAATGACCGTGATGGTGAAGGTCAGGTTGGTTATGATGTTCAACTGCAAACCTATGAGGCCAGCCACCAAGACCAACAACCCGCGCGTATTGATGAGCGCGCCCAGGATACCCACTTCGCGCCATTGCAGCCCAAAGGCGCGAGCGGGGACGGCGGCCAGGAACTTGCTGCCAATGGCTCCCAACAGCACCAGGAGTACCGGCACAATGGTCTCGGCCGTCAGGAGCTTGAGGTCTGTAGAGAAGCCGGCCATAGCAAAGAAGATGGGCAGGAACAGGATCATAGCCATATCCTTCACTTTGGCCGAGACCGCCTTGCGGAAGGTCAGGTCGGTGGGTAAGACCATGCCCCAGATGAAGCCGCCGACCAGGGCGTTGATCTTCAGAACGTGGGCGATCAACCCGTACAGAACCATACCGGCGAAGATGATGGCCATGGCGTTGCCGTCAATCTTGTCGCCTTGCACCAGCGGCGGGATGACGCGCTGGAGGAGCGGCCGCACCACCAGGGCCGAAACGAGGGCAAAGATGGCGATCCAGCCCAAGAGAACGAGGAAACTGGTCAGGCCGCTAGAGGCAGCCACCGCGCCGGCAAAAGCGATGTAGCTGAACATGAGGATGGACATGATGCCCGTCGTGGCGACGCCCAGCGACCCCATCGGCGAGTTTAACTCACCTCGCTCCATCAGGATGTGGGCCATGACGGGGAAGGCCGTCACCGAGAGGCAGGCCCCAATAAAGAGGGCAAAGGGCAGGAAGGCCTGGCCTGCTTCGCCAGCATAGGCCGAATTGTGCATCGCCTTGGCGATGGGGAAACCAAGCAAGGCGGGAATGGCGACAGCCAGGACGGCCAGCAAACCGGCCTGGCCGGCCCGTCCCTTAATTTTGCTCATGTCATATTCGACGCCAGCCAGGAACATGAACATGGTCAGGGCTAAAGTGGCTATGTTGTTGAGGACCGGGCGCGCTTCTACAGGGGCGATTACTTGCGACAGGTTGGCGCCGAGCAGGGTTGGCCCCAACAGGACCCCGGCCAGGATTTCGCCCACCACACGCGGCTGTCCAATCTTCGCCATCATTGTGCCAAGTATACGGGCGAGGACAACGATGATGAAAATGTCCAGCAGCACGTACATGACCAGCGTCGGGCCAGTCACGTTGGTGGGGGGGGTGAGGGCGTCGAACATCGTCTACTACATCTCTTTCACAATTTTTGCGCTCTGTCTTCCGGGGCGCACAAGGGGATAGTATAACCGGAAATCGGCCGCCAAAGATTCCCGTTTGACCGCAACATCATTCCACCGGCCGCCCCGTCAGGAAAGGTTAGCGGCAAACAAGTGGAACGCTCTTGAAATGTCTATTGATAATTGGTAACTGGTTACGACCAGTTACCAATTACCCACACTAAAGAGCCAGTTGGTCAACCTTGACCAATTTGCTCGCCCCAAAGCCTTCACCGAACTTCTCAAACATACCCGCTTCACGGGCCATTCGCACCAGGTTGCCCGAACGATCCGTCGTCGTCGCGGCGGCCATCGTTAGCTCCAACTCGTTCATGGGCAGCATGTGCATCATCGAACGCACCAGGTCGGCGTTGACCCCGGCTTTGCCGAAGTCGCCTAGCGCCAGCAAACGGGCAAAACCGTAGTATTGCAGCATCTGGTTTTCGTAAATTTTGCTGTAGAAGGCCCGCCGGCTTTCGCGCTGGAAGGAGGCGGTAATGGCTATCGAGCTGACGGCCGCGTTGTAAAGGGCCGCCTGCACCCCCTGAGAGAAGATGGGGTCTACGAAGCCGCCGGCATCCCCAATCAGGTAATAATTCTCACCAGAAACCGTTTCCGAATAATAGGAGTAGTCCGGCCGGAAGAACATGGAGCCTTCAATCAAGGTGGCCGGGACCAGTAGATCGCGCAAGATAGGCGTCGTGGCGCAGACCTCGCGCAAGTAGGCTTCCTGGGCCTGCTTGCCCTTGCCCTTCATTTGGCCGCGATTGACGACCAAGCCGACGCTGGCGCTTTCGCGCAGAATAATGTGCCAGATCCAGCCATCCTGATAATCGCGGACGAAGGTGACCGGTTTCACCTGGTAGGCGTCCGAAACGGGGTGACTGCGCTGATCAACGCCCAGGTAGAGGGAATCTTTGTAATAACCCCACAGTCCCAGGTAATTAGAGAGTTCACTCACAACCTTGCGCGTGCCAAATTGGCGGGCGAGGACGGCCGCGTAACCACTGGCGTCCACCACGTAGCGGCAAGCAATCTCCCCCTGGTAGACGCTGCCGCCGCGCTTGTCCATGTAGCTCACCACCGGCCACTGGCTGTCGGAGAAGTCGGCCTTGACGAAACTGACTTCCTCAAAGACCCTGGCCCCACATTCGGCCGCGTGCTTTAACAAAATATCGTCAAAGATGTCGCGCTCCACGTGCATCCCCAAACGGTCGGGATTGGTGTAGCCAAACTCGGTAAAGCGCACCTGGTAGACGTGATCATCCCAGGCAATGATGCCGCCCGACTTCGCCAGGAATCGCTCTTGCAGAATCTTCTCCGACACGCCTAGCAAGTCGAGGAATTTCCACAATTGAGGCAAAAGGCTCTCACCGACCTGGGGACGGGGAAACTTATCTTTTTCCAGGAGGATCACGTCAAAACCCTCTTTAGCCAACAGCGTTGCCACGCCGCTGCCGCCCGGCCCACCGCCGATAACCACCACGTCACACTTCCTGGGAATGTTCAATGCACTCCCGTTGGACTTATATCCATTATTACCTGACATTACCACTCTCCTTACTTGACAAAGCCTCGATGAAATAGGCACGGCTGGCGAACGAGGCACGTTGCACGGGCGAGAATCATAGCAAAAGAATAAGGTAGTTTCAACACCAATGCCGCTAAACGACAAGACATCGGATATCCTGGGGATGTCCGATGTCTTTGGCTAGTAAGCCTAAAGGGCAACCGGATCAGGCTGCCCCTCAATTATGGCTGACTTATCTTTCTTTTTGTATTACGAACTAGCGGGCGGCGGCCGAACGTTGGCTCGCCAGTACGCCGGGGTTGAGTTTCCACGAGAACGGCTTGCTCCAGGTGGTTATCCCTTCCTTGACCAGCCAGACGGCCGTCGCCATGGCCTGCACGAAAAGGACGCTAACAACCCACTTATAGGCCGTGGCCGATACGACTTCAACCTGAAAATCTGCCGCGCCAAGACCCGTGGCCCGGTTGTTGACCAGCACTCGGATATTGTAGTCTCCCTTCTCCATCAGCTTAGTGTCTGCCTCGTAGAGAAAAGCGGCGGATGGATCAGAACTGGCCGCAGGATTAGCCGGGCCGTTAAGAGCCTCGACCACAATAGGAGAACCCGGGCCCTGGACAGGGGTGATTTCCAGCTTGACGTTGGAACCCAAAACCGGCCGACCATCCTTGGTGTCAGCTACAGCCACGGTAAAGTGGATAGCCCCGGCATAGAGTCGGCCAGGATAAGACCAAACGGTGACGGAATAAGGCCCGGCAGGCGCATTCAGCACCTGCAATTGAGCGTCTTCACCGGTGTGGGCGGCAGCCGGCCGCGTGACCAGGGTCAGAGCGACCAGCAATTCCAAGACCAGGAATAATCGAACCAGGTTTGTCCGTTTCATGGGGGTTTACCTTCTCTCTTCTATAGAGTTTATCGGAATTAAGTGTTTGGACAGGATTGACAGGATTGACAAGATGAAATCTACTCGTGTAAATCCTGTGAATCCTGTCTATTTCCGATAATGTCTTATATAGCAGGATACGCAATGAGTAAATGCGTAATGCGTAAGACGAATTACGCATTACGCAACAGGATTGCCCGATTTACTTGTGCTGCGGGGCGCGCGCCATGCGGTCGCGGCGTGAGCAAGTGCAGGCGATGGGGGCTTCGCTCTTGGGCGGGTACATGTGATAGTACATAGCGATCACCATTGGGATAAAGACGACCGCGTTGTAGAACAAGTGCAACTCCGGCCGGGGGAACCAAATCTGAGCCACACTGGTGGGTACCTGTCCGCCGAAGAAATTCACACCCAGGATGGCCTGGATTTGCAGTAAGGAGTGTTCAATGAAGTGCCACGTCTGGATGACCAGCGAGATAGTCCACCAGATGCGCGAACGGCCGGCAAAGCCAGGGCGGAGCAGGAACAGACCGGCGATCATGAAGGCCGCGTAGCTCCAGTGCATGATTTCCGTCTTGACCAGCCAGGGGATCAACAAACCAACCGCGCCGCCGGATTCCGGCCGGGGCCAGCCCAGGACGAAAATTTGGAATGCCTGGAAGATATGCTCAACCCAGTGCATGAGGACAACGACGGTGTAAACGTAAAGGGCACGCTCATGGGCTGGCCCGTTTAGAACGTTTACCAGATTACGAAGTGCCCCGCGTACAGTTTGGGTTTCGGGGCGTTGTACTACTGCTTCACCTGTTAGTTGCATTTCAATACCTCTCTCTACATAAAAATGGTCAGTAAGAATTGAACAGGGGTCAGTATAATGGAAAAACTGGGGGGCAGTATTTCAATTTCATTTCAAGAAAATTCTCCCGGCGCAACCAGCCAGCTAGAACCCAGGTTTTTTCGTAAAAACCCGGGTTCTCCCGGCACAAAAAAGACCCTTTGGGTTCACCACAACCCAAAGGGTCTCTTCGTAAGTCACGTTTTCAACTTGACCGCCTCTGGTCAAGCTAAAAGCACGACCAACTCGCTAAAAGCATGACCTATTCGCGTTCGGCGGTGGGGCTGAAGAGGTAGCCGCCCCCGCGCACCGTCTGGACGAGGTGAGCGGCGTGGAGGTATTGATCGAGTTTGCGACGCAGCCGGAAAACGTGGGAACGAATGGGGCCGAGGGCTTCTTCCTCGCTCATCTCGTAGCCCCACACCACTTTCGCCAATTGGCTGCACGAAAAGACTTGATCCGGTTCGGCCATCAGGCAAGCTAACACGGCCGCCTCCCCCTCCGTCAATTCTACCGCGCTGGTACTATCTTCTTCTAGCATCACCAATCGCTTCGGCCGGTCTAACACCAGGGGGTGAGCGTGTAAGAATCGTTCCGGCCGTCCCTTTTCGCGAGGCAGGCCGGCGGCAAGGGGGCGGCTGGGGGTTCGTCGCAGGTCGTCCACCGCTCTAGTGATAATGGAGACCAGCCGCTCTTTTTCCAGGCGTTCGGTCCGTTTTTGCAGGGCCTCAGCGATGGCCGCCGCCACTTCGTGAATACTGGCCGGCTTCATCAGGTAATCTACCACTTGCTCGGCGCGAACGGCCGAAATTGCCGTTTGCAAAGTGGCGTGTCCGGTCAGAATGATGATTAGCAAATCAGGGCTGACTCGTTGGGCCTGTTCCATGACCGCCGCCCCATCCAGCCCAGGCATCCGCATATCCAACACCATCAGGTCAAACGACTCCCGTTCCAACAGGGCCAGGGCCTCGGAGCCGGTCCCCACCCCTTCAGTCGAGTAGCCCATCAAGTTCAGGGCGCGCATAAGGGCCGAGCGGATGTGCGGTTCGTCGTCTACGATGAGCAAGCGGGCTTGTCGTTGGGCAGACAGGGCGGTGACAGAATCGGTCATAGGTCGCTTTCCTCGGCCGGGGCTGGCGGCAATTTAATAATGAAAGCCACGCCCTCACTGTGGGGCAGATTTTCGGCCGTAATCTGGCCGCCGTTTTGTTGCACCAGATTATAGCTGACCCACAAACCCAGTCCGCTGCCTTCGGCTTTGGTGGTGAAAAACGGCTCGAACAGATGGGGCAGAATGTTGGCTGGTATCGGCGGGCCATTATTGCGAATCGAGATAGCCACTCCCTCGCCGTCTGGGTAGATGGAGACGTGGATGCGGCCGTTGGGTGGAGCCGATTCAATGGCGTTGATGACCAGGTTCAACAACACCTGATCCAGTTGATCGGGGGCAACCAACACTTTTGGCACGGGCTGGATGCTCGTGGTCAGTTGAATCCCACTCTGCTGTAACTGCTTACTCGCCAGCACCAGCATTTGCCGTACCAGGCGGGCCACAGCGATTCGTTGCCGGACGGCCGGGGCCGGCCGGGCATAATTCAGCACGCGGCTGGTAATCGCATTCAGCCGGTCTATCTGGTGGCGCATGATCCGCAGGTAGTTGTCCCGCTCCTCCTCTCCCACCGGAAAGTCGAGCAAGAGGTCCAGGTGGCTCTGGATGATCTGTAGAGGATTGTTAATCTCGTGGGCGAGAGCGGCGGCCAGCAGGCCCAGGGTCGCCAGCCTTTCCGAACGGGCGGCCTGCCGTTCGGCCCGCTTGCGGTCGGCCACGTCGCGCACGACGACCAACACCTCGTCTGCGCCGCTGACCACCATGCGGGCCTCGTAATCGCGCACTCCACTCAAGGTTGGCAGCGTGTGTTCGAAAACCTGCGTCTTGCCGGTGGAGAGGGCCAGTTCGATGTGGTGCATGATGCTGTGGGCGAGGGCGGCCGGAAAGACCGCGCCAATTTTCTTGCCCATCAACTGGCTGGGCGGCATATAGGGGCTGAGGGCGCCCACCTGCATATCTACAAATGTGCCATCGCGCTTGACCTGAATCATCAGGTCGGGCATGGCGTTCAGTAGGGCGCGGTTTTCGACTTCTCGCTGGCGGCTGGTAGCTTGCAGTTGTTCAACTTGCTGGCGCAAGAGGCTCACTTCCTGCAGGAGTTCCTCGCGGGATTTCATTGGGTCTTGCGCCATATTGGGGTAAAAGCGATGGGCCCGCCAGGATTCGAACCTGGAACCAATCGGTTATGAGCCGACCGCTCTGCCGTTGAGCTACAGGCCCCTGAGCGGGAGACGGGATTCGAACCCGCGACGAACAGCTTGGAAGGCTGCCACTCTACCAACTGAGTTACTCCCGCAAGTCGGGGCGGCCGGATTCGAACCGGCGACCTCTCGGTCCCAAACCGAGCGCTCTGCCAAACTGAGCCACGCCCCGCTGCGTGTCATCTACGTGGGTAGTATACTCAGGGAGGGCAGGCCCGTCAACCTTAGCATATTGCAAAAGCATGGCGACTCCTTATAATCCACATTATGTCTACCTACCAGCCGCAACTTCCACCAATCCAGATGGCTTCGTACCGGCAGACAGCCCGCAAACGCTGGCAAGCCGAGCAGCAAAAGCGAAGGGCTCGCCAGGCGAATGCCTGGCAATTAGCTCACCAGGCAGCCGTTTTGCTAAAAGAGCAGTTTGGTGTATCACGTGTTGCGGCGTTTGGCTCACTTGTTTATCCTGGTCACTTCACACTCTGGTCAGACGTCGACCTGGCTGCTTGGGGTTTGACGGCGGTTAACTGGCTGCGGGCCAGTGCAGCCGTGCGCGCACTTTCCGATGAGGTCGAACTTAATCTGGTGGACACAAATTGCTGTTCACTGGAACTCCTGGACACCATCCAACGTGAAGGAGTGGACTTATGATTACTCGCTACATACTGGTAGCCGAGCGACTGAAAGCCGAGTTACAGGCTTTGGAGCAGGTCGTTAGGCGAGCAGAGAGTGCCTTAGCAAAGGCCAAGCAATACCCGCAGGATCAGGATTACTTCCTGGCGGCCGCGGCTCTCGATCTTCACAGCTTCTATAGTGGTATTGAGCGGTTGTTCGAGGTTATTGCGAGCAGCATAGACAACAGCCAGCCCTCCGGGCGGCAGTGGCATCGTGACCTGATGGCCCAGATGACTTTAGAGGTAGCCGACCTGCGGCCGGCCGTCCTTTCAACTGAAACCCAGGCCGCCCTATTAGAGTATTTGGAGTTTCGCCACGTGGTGCGAAATGTCTACACCTTCAATCTGCGACCAACCCGTGTAGCTGAACTGGTGACGAACCTGCGTCTTGCTTTTACTTTGGCTCAACGAGACTTGCAAAACTTCGTTGTATTTCTTGAAGGCCTTTCCACAGCGGATGATAGTTGATTGACATGGTGGGAACGCTGGCTTCCTAAATCGAAAACCCCGCCAGTCTCGGGAACTGGCGGGGTTTGGGGTGTATCCACTAACCCGTCTTGATGGGGATTCGCTTGAGGGGCTTGCGGGCCTCTGGCAGCTTAGGTAGGACAATGGTCAGCACGCCGTTTTTGTAGGTCGCTTCGGCCTTGTCCGCGTCTACTACCTCGGCCGGCAGGGGAATCGAACGCTGGAACGAGCCGAAGGAACGCTCCATTCGGTAAAAGTTCTGACCTTTCTCTTCCGATTCCTCTTTCTTCTCACCGCGAATGGTCAGGATGTCGTGGTTGATCGAAATCTCCACGTCCTCCATATTCATCCCCGGCAATTCGGCCGTCACCTGCACTTCTTTGTCTGTCTCACTAACATTGACAGTGGGGCTGAAGCCAGCCCACCGCCCTTCACGCCAGGGAGCAAAGTCAAAGTCACGGACAAATTCGTTGAAGAGGCGATTCATATCGCGGAAGGTTGGGAACCACGGAAAGTCATCCTCTTCACGACGGGCAGCCAAACTACCCTTGTCCGCTTTCCAGGGTACAAGTTCGCTAATTCTCATCTCAGGTCACCTCCAATTATTCTGCCCGGACGGCAATTTTGCGCGTCCTGGCTGCTTCGGCCTTGGGCAGACTCAGACGTAACACACCATTCTTTACGGTAGCTTCGATTCGAGCGCGATCCACCACGTCGGAAAGGGCAAAAGTGCGGTAATAATCGCCCACGCCATATTCCCGATAGGCCAGGTCGTAACCGGCCGGCCGTTCGAAGTTGACGCGCCCTTCAATGGTCAAAATGTTCTTATCCAGGGTAATGTCCACCGAGTTCTCATCCACACCGGGCATATCGGCCAGCAGGATGGTCTCATCGTTGGTTTCGTAAATGTCCACGCGCGGGGTATAGGTGCGGGTGGGCCGCGTGCGTTCTACCCGCGCAGCCGTCTTGCTTTCGGGAAGGTCTACAGTCGTCGTTGCCATCAGTTTTCCTCCACAGTCTTGCCTTCGGTTTCTCCGCAGAAACCGAATTTCTAGCTTAATGTACGGTAATTTTGCGCGGCCGGTCAGCCTCGGTGCGCGGCAGCTCGATCGTCAACACACCCTTGCTAAAGGTGGCTTCAACGGCGTCCGCCTCCACCCGATAGGGTAGCTGCACGGTGCGGGTGAAGTCGCCATAGCCGCGCTCACGACGATGATAGGTCTCGCCTTCGGCCAATGGCTCGCCATTGCGATTGCCGCTCAAGGTCAGAGTATCTTCGTCCACCGTGATCTCCAAGCTATCGGGAGAAACACCGGGGACTTCGGCCGTGACCAGAATCGAATCCTCGCCAGACCAAACGTTGAGGGGAGGATAGGTCGGGGTGACAAAGCCCGGCAGCGTTTCCCACAGCCGATCCATTTCATTCTGCAAGCGATCAAAGTCACGCCACAAGCTGCGGCCGAGCCAGGGATGCCGGCCAAATCCATTATAGTTGCGCCACAACATAATCTAATCTCCTTTCCTGCTGTACGTTGCACAACTTGTGCGACGCACCTTCATGTCTTATCTACAGTGTTGCCGACAGTTTAGACAACCACTGTTAGATGGGTGTTAGCGCAACGTCTGAAGAGTATTAGATTCCAGGTGAGTGACGGGTCAGTCGCTCACTGGAAACATCTGCAATTGGCGCTCCACTTCTTCGGGAGTAAAAAAGCCTTCCACGCGGTAGACGACCACGCCACTGGCATCTATGAGAAAGAGCCAGGGTTCGCTGGTCAGCCCAAAAGCAGCCATGGCCGGGGCGACCGGCCAACCGCTGGCGGCCGGATCCGGCAGTCCTTCATAAACCTCGACGTGGATGAAGTTGAAGGCGTCGGCGTACTTTGGCTGCAACTCGCTGATAATCTCGTAATCTGGCCCGCAGAAGCGCGTCTGGCAATAGGCCGGCGTGGCCAGCAGAAAGATGGTCGGTTTGCCATTTTGCAAAGCGTCGGCCAGGCTGATCTCATAGAAAGCCGGGTTGGGTTGGGGAGCCGAGGTTAATCGGCTCAGGTCATTGTCTACGTCGGCGGCCGTTGGCGTGTCTACGGCCGGGGCTTGCTCGCCAGGGGTAATAGTGACTGAATCAGCCACGACCTGGAAACCAATGCGGCTAACGGCCGTCTGACCATCGGGCAACACGGCCTGCACTTCTACCCCCCAGGGGCCGGCCCGCTCAAAGGTCCGTTCATGGGCGAAGATCGTCACCGAGTTATCGGGCATACTCAGGCGAGTAGCGTCGGCCTCCACTTCTAAGAGTGGTTCCTGTTCGTTGCTCAAATCGAAATAGTGGAAGTGAACGTCGGCCTGGTGAATCATCTGCCCTTCGGCGTCTAATAAACCAACGGCAAAACGGTTCAAGCCCAAAACCAGTTCCGAAGCGACCAGCGTCACCTGAATCTGGCCGGTGGCCGATTCCGGGTTCACGTGTTCGTGGGGATGGCCGTCGCCGGCCGTTTCCACGTGCTGTTCGACCCGGTTGGAGAGGGGAGTCTCGAAGGCGGCCGGGGTCACGGCCGGCGTTCCGCTACGGCTACAGGCGATCAAAATAATCGTGGAAGAAAGAAAGAGAAGGAAGGAGAGGCGAGGGAGGTTCATGGTCTTTGATGATTCGGGCACTTTGATAGAGAATACGGCCGTCAATGAGGCGCATGCGGCCGGGTCTCGATGCGGAAGGCGGGTGGCTGGGTTTCCCGTTCGTCCGCCTGGATAATAAACACCCGAAAGCAGACCGGGCAGCAGCTTTCGTAATAGAAGCTGTTCACGTCTACCTGGCGGCCGAAGGCTTTGTGGGCCAACTCACGGGTGACGGGTGTCCAGGCCAGTTCTAGCCAGTCGTTGGTAATGAGATCAACGGCCGCCCGCAAATTGTCTCCTCCGACGCCGTTCCGGTAACCGACCAGAAAGAGGCTACAACGCGGACAAGCACCAAAATTGGAGACGATCTCATCAAAGCGTGAGCGTGGTGTCCGATTGGGCATTGGCCTGAGATTCTAACGAGCTTGTGCTTTCTGTCAAACCCCGTAGGTTTCTGAAACCTACGGGGTTTCCCTGAACTCCAAATGAAACTACGCGCTGTTACTCTGTTTGTTGAACCGAATTTCGATCCGGCCGCCGCCGCCGCTTTCTTTTCGGCCGCCCGTACTGCCTTTCACCTACCTGTCCAGACGGTGCGCCTGGCGACTACCCCTTTTCCCACCTGGTGGAGCGAAAGAGAGCCAGTGATCAGCCAGGCTCAAAGTGTAGCCGGCCGTTGGCGGGCGGCCGGCGCAGAGTACATTAGCCTTGGCCCTGTGCAACTTGACCACGATTCTGCCTGGTTGGAGCGACTGCCAGAACTCTTAGCCGCGACAGACGTGTTATTCGCCAGTGTGGAGATCGCCGCCGGCGGGCAAGTAGACGTGGAACGGTGCTGGCGGATGGCCCGCGTTATCCAGGAAGTGAGCCAACTTCAGGCCAACGGCTTCGGCAATCTTTACCTGGCTGCTCTAGCCAATTGCCCACCCGGCTCGCCCTTCTTCCCGGTGGCCTATCACGGCGGCGGGCCGGCCGTTTTCGCCCTGGCGGTGGAGGCGGCCGATCTGGCCCTGGCCGCCGGACAAGCGGCCGGCAGTCTGACCGAGGCCCGCCGCCATCTGGTGGAGAGCATCGAAACCGAGGCTGCCCGCCTGGCGACGGCCGCCCAGGCCCTGGCCGCCGCTCACGACATTGCCTTTGGCGGCCTGGACTTTTCATTAGCTCCCTATCCGACGGCCGAAGCGAGTTTGGCCGGGGCGATGGAAGCCCTGGGGTTGCCCTGGGTGGGGGCGGCCGGCAGCCTGTTCGCCGCCGCCTTCATTACCGAGGCTATCGGCCGCGCCCGTTTCCCGCGCTGCGGCTTCTCCGGTCTCATGCTGCCCGTCCTGGAAGATGCAGTGCTGGCTCAACGAGCGGCCGAAGGACGGCTGACGATCAACGACTTATTGAGCTATGCGGCCGTCTGTGGAGTTGGCCTGGATACGATTCCCCTACCCGGCGACGTTAGCCAGGCCACGTTGGCCGGTATCTTGCTGGACACGGCCGCCCTCGCTCTACGCCTGGATAAGCCCCTGACGGCCCGCCTGATGCCGTTGCCTGGCCTGGCGGTCGGCGACGAAGTGCGCTTTGACTTTCCTTATTTCGCCAATAGTCGGGTGATGGCGGCCGGGCCGGGCGTCCAGGGATTGCTGTCCCAGGCCGTGCGATTGACCCTCACCCCCTACCCCCTCTCCCCCAGAGGGAGAGGGGACGAACGCCCCTCCCCTGCATAGCTGCTCGAAGAGGATTGGCAGATTCC
>JBFMFT010000005.1:0-28025 GCA_040751925.1 Chloroflexota bacterium | reverse complement strand
CCCGCAGTTCGGCTATCTCGGCCCGCGTGAAAACGGTCACGTAATCTTCCTGGCGGTGGCCCTGCTCGTCGTACAAGGCTACCCCACTGCCCCACAAGCCCAACCAGAGGCGCACCGGCTCCAGCCACAAGCGGCCGTGTTCGTCGGGCGCAATGATTTCGTAGCCCTCGTCCACCAGCCTGTAACCAACTAGCCGCCAGACCATCCGGCCCTGGAACTGGTAGGAATCCACGATTGCGTAATAGGGAACGCCGGCCTGGGCATACTCCACTACTTTATCGGCCAGGTCTACACTGCGGGTCTTGGGTGAGGTCACCTCAATAATCAGAGCCGGTTTGGCGCCTTCGGCCGCCGTATCAAAAGTGGCCCAATTGCGTCGCTCACGGACGTTGAAGATAACGGCAATGTCTGGCCCATGTGGCTCTGGCCCATCCACTCCCCAACTAACACGGGTGTCGTGCAAAACGACCGCGTGGGGGTCTTTAGCCAGCCAGGCCCGCAGAACGTCGTACAGATAGACACAAGCGCGTTGGTGGTCGTCGGTATGCACGCGAAAGTCTCCCACTTGCGGATGTAAGATGTCGGCCAGGGTCAAAGGCAATCGCTCCCAGCGCAATTCCCCCTCTGGGGTGATGCGGGGCATCTCTCGCCAACCGTAAACGTAGGGATCGGCCGGTTCATCGGCCGCCACCCCTTCCTGCTCAACCAAAACCTTCTGTAAGTTTGCTGGCATGGTCATTGAGAACAGTATAACGTGGTCATTATTTCTTGTCCAACCACATTCGTTCTATCTCCCCCTCCCGGCCGTCTCCCGCCGCCGCAGCAGGTCGGTTCCCATAACCAGCAGCAAAGAAAACAACCCCAGGACAACGGCCGCGCTATAGGCCCCTACCACCATTCGCTCATCCAGGGCGCGGTAGATAAAGAGGGTGGCCGTCTCTGTGCGCCCCTGCACACCCCCGCCAATGACCAGCACCGCCCCAAACTCGCCCAGGGCGCGGGCGAAGGTGAGGGTGAGGCCGTAGATAAAACCCCAGCGCAAAGCCGGAAAGGTCACCCGCCAGAAGGTCTGCCACCCACTGGCCCCCAGGGTGGCCGCCGCCTTCTCCTGCTGCGTGCCAAAAGCCTCTAGCACGGGCATCAACTCACGAGTCATAAAGGGCAGGGTGACGAAGAGGGTCGCCAGGATCATGCCGGGGAGAGCAAAAGCTACCTGGATGTCCAGGCGCGTCAAAATAGGGGCGAGTAACCCCTGCCGGCCGAATAGCAGCAGCAGCATATAGCCCACGACGACGGCCGACACCGCAAAGGGCATATCAATTAGACCGTTCAGCAGACGCCGGCCGGGAAAGCGATGGCGCACCAACACCCAGGCGACGGCCGTGCCGCAAACGGCGTGGACGACCACCGTAATCAGGGCAATGATCAGGGTGAGCCAAAAAGCCTGCCGCACGTCGGGCTGGCTGAGAGCGTTCAGAACAGCCCCCAGCCCATCCTGAAACGCGCCGGCCACCAGGGCCGTCAGAGGGGCCAGAATGAGAAAAGCCACGTAGGTCACGGCCACCCCAATGAGCAACCGGCGACCCCAGGCATGATAGCGGGTTATGGGGCGAGTACGAACCATTGTGGTCATAAAGCTTCCTTTGCCAAAGTAGGGCGAATTTTCCAATTCGCCCTACTCACGGCCGCGGCGGTGCAAGGCGTCAACCAGCAGAATGACCGTGAAGGCGGTAGTCAACATGACAATAGACATCGCGCTGGCCCCCATGCGGTTGTCGGATTCGACCTGGCCCAGCACATAGACGGCGGCCGTCTGGGAAAGCATTGGGATATTGCCGGCCACGATGACGATAGCTCCAAATTCGCCGATGGCGCGGGCAAAACTCAACAAGGCCCCACTGGTCAGGGGCAGGGCCAATGGCGGCAAAATCACCCGCCGGAAGATGATCCACGAACTGGCCCCCAACGTGGCCGCCGCGTCTTCTTGCGCTCGTTCCATTTCCATCAGCACCGGCTGGATCGTCCGCACGACGAAGGGGAACGTGATGAAGAGCAGTGCCAGAATAATCCCCGGCGGAGCGAAGATGATCCGCCATCCCCATTCCTCCTTGAGCCAGGCCCCCAACGCCTGCTGCGGCCCATAGAGGACAACCAGCATGACCCCTGTGACCAGGGTGGGGATCGCCAGGGGCAGGTCAATGACGGCGTTTAGCCAGCTTTTGCCAGGGAAGTCGTAGCGCACCAGCACCAGAGCCGTCAGCAGACCCATGGCGCTGTTGATAACGGTCATCACGGCCGCCGTCCAGAGAGTCAATTTGAGGGCGTGCCAGGCGGCCGGGGCCGTGATCTGCTGCCACAAACCAGTTACGCCTTCGCGCAGGCCATCGCGGAAGATGACCAGCAGGGGCAGAATCAGCAAGATAGTCAGATAGGTGAGGGCCACCCCACGCACCCCCCACCGCCCCCAGGGAATACGCAGACCTTTTGTTGCTTTCGGTAAGGCGATTGTCGTCATCATATTTGAGGCGGGGATTAGGGGAGTGGGGATTGAGACAGGTAAATTTCCCCTAATCCCCTCATCCCCGCAAAACTACTTCTGGGCTTCGATGATGGTCAGGGTATAGATGCCGTTTTCACCAAAGATGTCAGGCTTGGCCTTAGACCAGCCGCCAAAATACTCAATGGTGAACAGGTCGGACACGGCCGGGTATTGGTCGGCCGTCGCCTGAGCTACGGCCGGGTCGAGCGAGCGCAGCCCGTGACGGGCAAAGACTTCTTGCGCTGCGGTGGTAAAGAGGAACTCGACAAAAGCCTCGGCCGCCTCGCGTGTGCCGTGCTTGTCCACATAGCTGTCTACGACGGCGATGGGGTTCTCGATGAGAATGGTAGAAGTGGGGATAACCAACTCGTAATCCTGCCCGTTTTGCTGACCCACCAGGACTTCATTTTCGTAGGTAATAGCCACGCTACCTACGCCCGCCTCGTAATTGGTGATGCTCTCACGGGCGCCCTTGTCCATGACGGTCACATTCTTCAGCACAGAGAGCAAGAAGGCGGTAGCGGCCGCCTCGTCGTCGGCCGGGACACCCTCGACGTAGCCGCGTTTGGCCGCGCCATAGAGAGCCAGGATGTTCCACATGGCTCCACCACTGCTCTCCGGGTTGGGCGTGAGAATCTCCACACCTGGTTGCGCCAGGTCGGCCCAGTCGTGAATGTTCTGGGGGTTGCCGTGGCGGACGGCAAAACTCACGACCGAAGTGGTGGCCATACCGTTATATTGGACGTAATTCGCGCTGCGCCAGTCGTGGGTGATCAGGCCGGCGTCTACGATGCGGGTAACGTCCGCTTCCAGCGAGAGGGCGGTGACGTCGGCCTCAAAGCCCTCGACGATGGCCCGCGACTGCGCGCCGGAGCCAAGATAGGATTCCTCAAAGGTCACGTCCTGGCCGGTCCTTTCTTTCCATTGGGCCTGGAACATGGGGATCAACTCGCCGTAAGCTTCGCGGGGTGTGGTGTAAGCCCCCAGGATGAGGTTGAGGGGTTCACCGGCCGCCTCGTCGCTGGCGGCCGGGCCAGAACAGGCCGTCAGAACAGACAAAACGATAAGAGCAAGCAGCCATCTAAGCATCAGTTTCATCAATGAACCTCATCAGAGAATCGCGAATGAAGCGAATAGGCGAATAGGGCGAATCCACCGGATTTGGATGATTTAACCCCATTCGCGCCATTCGTTCATTCGCGTCATTCGCGATTAAGCAGTCTCGCGGATCAGGCGGCGGCCGGTCAGGAGCGGCCAGGGTGTATCCTGGCGGGCGTCGCTGTGCGAGCGCACAATCAAGACAGGCTGGCTGACGTGGCGCCAGACATGGCTGACGACGCCGGCCAGGGCGATGTGACCGTCGCGGTCGGCCAGCGGCGCGCCCAGCACAACCAGATCGTAAGGCGCGGCCTGAACCTGGCTGACGATTTCTTGCTCCACCAGGCCGGTGCGCGTGATGGGTTGGGCGGTAACCCCTAGCAATTCCAGGGTACGCACGCCGCCAGCCAGGAAGCGTTCTGTTCGAGTTTGAGCCAGGCCGTTGTCTTTGTAGAGTTCAGGGAGGACTGACAGAAGCGTGGCCTCTGCGCCGAGGTGGCGGATGAGACGGCCGGCAAAAAGGACGTCTTCCTTGCCCGGCTCACCACTGGCAACGCAGATCAGAGCGCGGGCCGGGGCAGGCTGGGGCCCACTCACCAGCAGCAGGTGGTGTTCGCCAGGGCCGAGCATCTCTTCGGCCAGAGATAGGCCGTCTTGCCGGCCGATCCCCACCACCACCAAATCATAAGGCTGGCGTTCTACTTCATGGGTGATGGCTTCCGACAGTGGCCCATCGGCCGCGTGCGTTTCCAGTGAGGCCAGCCCACTGCCCAGTTGCTCTTTCGCCGCCTGCAAATGGTGGGCCTTAGCCTCACCGGGCTGGCCGTAACCCAACAGGGTGACGCGGGCGTGGGCCAGGCGGGCAATATGACCGCCCAGACTGAGAGCCGCCTGCGCTCGCAAGGAACCGTCGGTAGCGATGAGGAAGTTCAGGCCGGGATGGGCCAGGGCGTGAATGTTTCGCACGCCCACCCAGGCTTGTTGGCCTGGGCGCAAAGGCAGTCGTTCGGCTTGCTCACGAGGCCGTGTCGCTTCCACCAGGATTGAATCGCTGCCAAAGGGGACGGCCGGAGCAATAGCCCGTACCCCAGCAATGGGCGGCAGCCGCAGACGTAGTCGCTCAAAGGAGCCGGCGAACGTGCTTTGCTCCACCTCGCCCCGGCCTAAACGCGGGCAATCCAGGCCATCGGCCGTCGCCGCCAGAGCCACGTCTTCCGGCCGGAACAACACCTGCACCCGCCGGCCGGCCCCGTTCATCCTGGCGCCATTCTTGGGGCGGGGATTCGCGGTTTGGAAGGATGAAGGATGAAGGATGAAGGATGAAGGATTCTTAGCTTCATCCTTCATCCTTCCTAAATTCATCATTCAGGGGGAAGTGGTGTGCGCCAAGTTGGACGCCGCCATTGTGGGCCTGACCAACCAGAAGATTGGCCGTGCCTAAGAAGGTCGCCACAAATTCTGTTTGCGGCCGCTGGTACAGGCTTTGCGGTGTGCCAACTTCCAGCAAGCGGCCGAAGCTCATCACGCCAATGTGGTCGGCCAACTCGAACGCTTCCTCCTGGTCGTGCGTGACCAAGATCGTCGTCACCGCCAACTCCCGTTGGATGGCCCGCAACGTGCGGCGCAACTCGGTGCGAATTTTGGCGTCCAACGCGCCCAGCGGTTCGTCTAGCAGCAGCACGTCGGGCTGGTGGGCCAGGGCGCGGGCCAGGGCCACCCGTTGCTGCTGGCCGCCGGAAAGTTGGCGGGGCATCCGGCCGCCCAGCCCAGCCAGTCCTACCAGTTCTAACAGTTCGTCGCGCCGCCGGCGGCGTTCGGCCCTGGGCGTTTTGCGGACGCTCAGGCCAAACTCGATATTGTCCGCCACCGTCATGTGCTGGAACAAGGCATAGTTTTGGAAGACGAAGCCGACGTTGCGCTGCTGGGTGGGCAGGTGGGTCACGTCGCGGCCGTGCAGGAGAACGCGCCCCTGGTCTACGGCCGTCAGACCAGCGATCATGGTCAAGACGGTGGTTTTGCCGCTGCCGCTCGATCCCAACAGGACAAAAAACTCCCCGTCGCTAATTTCCAGGGAGACGTTGTTGACCACTGGGTGGCCGTCGTAACGCTTGGTCAGGTTTTCGAGAAGGATGGACATGGTAATAGGATGGGTGAAACGTGAAACGTGAAACGTGAACAAGAAGCATCACGTTTCACGCTTCACGTTTCACGATCAGGAGCGGCCGGTTAGCCAGGCGCACGAGCGGACCAAGGACGTCGCTATGCAGCCAACGTCGCCACCAGCCCACTGGCCCGGCGGCCAGGGCGATCAGGTCATAGTCGCCCTCAACCAGCTCGCAGCCTACTTGCCAGGCCGGTGTGCCTTGACGCAAATGCAAGGTAGAAGGGATACCGCTGGCTTGCAGGTGTTGAGCCATCGCGGCCAGTTCCCGGCCGAGTGACATTGCCGGTGTCGCCAAGAGCGCGAGGCTTTGCTGCAAATGGGCTTCCGGGCTATATAGGGCGGGAACGGGAGGCAGCAGGGCCAGAACGGTGACGCTGGCGTGGGCTGGCCGGGCCAGGCGCATGACCCACGAGACGGCCGTCTCGTCGGCCGCTGTCCCCCGCGCCACCAGCAGCAGCTTCCGCAGCGGCCAGCGCGGCCGGCGGACCAGGAGCAGGGAGGTTGAAGCATGGTCTACCGCCTGGAAAGCGGCCGTCCCCTGTACCAGTCGTTCCAGAAGCGATTGCTCTGGTTCGCCCAGAATGACCAGGTCGCTGTTCAGTTGGGCCTCCTGGAACAAGGCGGCTAGAGTGGCGCGGGTGCTACCTGACGGCCAAAAGAAGCGAAGGTCGGCCGCCAGTGTGTTGCCCAGGTAGTGGGTGTAAGCCAACAGTTCTTCAGCCTGGCGGGGGTTGGCGGGGCAGGCCAGAAAACGCAAAGCCGGCGTATCCATCTCTGGTTGGTCCTCTAACTGCCAGATTGCATCTGGTCGTCGCCCGGCCGAGGTGTCGAATGTAAGGGTTGGCGCAGATTGCCCAGTTATCACGTCCATCATAGCCACCTCCAGGTAGAGCGACGTGGCAAATCGCTTTACACTCTAAGGGTAGCCGGCGGCCATGACAGCGGCCGTGACAGGGCTGTGATAAAGCTGTGACAAGAAAGGGGGTCTTACTTGGAAGACGCGACAAAGCCGTAGCCCAGACCGGCAACGGTTTCAATGTAGGTTGGCTGGGCGGGGTCGGGTTCGATTTTGCTGCGGAGGCGGCGCACCAACTGGCGCAGCATGTCGCGGTCGCCACCCTCTGGTCCCCAGACGTGGTCGAGCAGGACTTCGACGGTTAAGACGCGGCCGGCGTTCAGCATCAGGTAATCCAACAGGCGCGTTTCCAGAGGGGTCAGGGGTACGGGTTCGGTCTGCCCTATTCGCACCTCGCGCCGGCCGGGATCCAACGTCAATTCCCCCACCTGGCGCACGGCCGGCGTGACCACCTTGCCCGCCCGCCGCAGCACGGCTTCGGCGCGGGCCACCAGTTGGCGCGGGCTGAACGGCTTGACCACGTAATCGTCAGCCCCCACTTGTAGCCCATGCACGATGTCGTCTTCTTCGCCGCGCACGGTCAGCAGGAGGATGGGTGTGTCGGCTTGCTGGCGGATGCGTTGGCAAAGGGTAAACCCATCCAGGCGCAGCAGGTTCACGTCTAGCACGACCAGGTCCGGCCGCTCGGCCAGCCAGCGCTGCCAGGCCGCCTCGCCGTCAAACACTTGAATCACCTGGAAGCGTTCCCGCCGAAAGGTGAAGGCCACCAGGTCGGCCAGCACGCGATCATCATCCGCGACAAGCACCTTCATAGTCAAGGGTTGGCGGGGATTAGGGGATTAGGAGATTTCTTTTGCCAAATCCCCTAATCCCCTAATCCCCGCTACAGGTAAGGTAAACCAGAAGATGGCCCCGCCGCCCGGCCGGTCTTCAACGCCGACCCGGCCGCCCTGGGCCTCGACAATAGCCTTGACCACCGACAACCCCAGCCCCATGCCGTACTGAGCTTTATCTGTGTTGGGGCTGCTGGGGATAAAGCGGCGGAACAGTTGCGGCCGTTGCGTCGCCGGCACACCCGGCCCCCGATCCTTCACCATGACCTTTACCTCCTGTTCACCAACCATCGCTTCGACGATGATTTCGCCGCCATCCGGGCCATACTTGCTGGCATTGGAGAGGAGGTTGACCAATACTTGCTGGGTGCGGCGCGGATCAGCCGCGACTGGCGGGACAGCGGCCGGCAGGTTTGCCGTCAGGCGTTGGCGGTGTCGAGCCAACAAGGGCTGCATCAGCCGCGTCGCCTCACCGACAATCTGCCCCAGGTCGGCCGGCCGGGGGTACACCCGAAACCGCCCCGTCTCGATGCTGGCCCCTTCCAGCAGGTTATCCACCAACGTTTGCAGCCCCAGGATACCCAGGTGCAACGAATTGAGCAACTCCTGGAGTTCGGCCGGGCTCAGGTCAGGTAGTTGGTCGAGCAGCAATTCAATCGAAGCGGCCAGAGCCGAGAGGGGGGTGCGAAATTCGTGGGCAATGTTCGCCAGAAAATTCCCCAACAAGCGGTGGATCGCTTCTTCTTCACTCACGTCGCGGAAGACCAGGGCCACCCGCGCCGCCCCAGCTTCCGGGGGGGCCAATCTGGCCCCAGTCACAGCCAGCGTCGCCTGGCGGCCGTTGGGCAGGGCCACCACAATTTTCTGCTGGCGGCCGGGAGCAGGGATCAGGTGGCTGAAAGGCTCGTTCGTTTCCAGCGGCCGGAACACGTCGTCGCACAACTGACCCAAGACCTGCTCCGGCCGCCAGCCGGTAATCCGCTCCGCCCCCTGGCTAAAGAAGGTAATCGCCCCGTGCTGGTCTACCGTGACAATCCCTTCCACGATAGCTTCCAGCAGGTGATCCGTCCAGGCTTTCTCTGTCTGCAATTGAGCCAGGCTGTGCTGAAGCGCGGCCCGCGCCGCTTCCAGGGCGTCAGCCACCAGACTCACCTCGTAGACGTTGGCCTGCACCTGCACGGGCGTCGCCAGGTCGCCCTGGCTCAAGTTAGCGGCCGCCTTGCCCAGACGAGCCAACGGCCGGCCAATCCAGCGAGCCACGACGACCCCCAGGCCCGAACCCAAAACGGCCACGACCAAAATACTCCGCGCCAGGTTGGTCGTCAACCGCTCCTGCGTCGTTGCCAGGCTGCTGACGTCCAGGGCTACTTCGGCCGTCAACCTGGCCGGGCGGTCATCGTTCAGGGTCAGGCTGGTGGCGTAGAAGGGGCGATTTTGCCAGAGAAACGTGCTACGCTCAGGATGGCCCTCGACGGCTTGGATCGTCCGTTGTGACAGCCCATCTCCGGCCAGAGAAGTGGCCCCAGCCCGGCCGTCCATGACCAACGTATGTTCGAGGCCAGTTCTCGTCTGCATCTGGCGGGCGAAATCCCGATCAAGGAGACGGCCGACGACTACCAACAGTGGGCTATCACTGTTATCTTCGAGCTTGTGAACCGCCAGCAGCCAGACGTGGCTACCACTCTGGTCAGACAAGACTCGGTAGCCGGCCGCCAGGCCAGCCTGGCAGACTTCACCCATCTCGGCCGTGCCAGCCTGCGCCAACACCCCCTGCTCCGAGTCGCAGACAAAAATCAGGTCCAACTCCGCTCCGGCCTGCAACACACCCAGGTAGGAGGTCAGGGTGGCCCGGTCGCCATTTGACAGTAAAGTTTGCAGAGTCGGCCGTTGGGCCGTCAGGGTCGCCAGAGCCGTTAATTCACTTTGTTCGGCCGCGTAAAGGGCTTCGGCCGCCCGCCTTCCTTGCTCCACCTGCGCCCAGGCCTGGCGTTCGAGTTGATTGCGAATCAAGAAGATGGCCGGCAGCCCAACGGCGGCGGCCGTCAAGATGACCAGGCCCATAAAGGCCACAATCAACTGCACGGGCAGGCTGCGCCAGTTAATTCTCTTGCTCACCCCATGGATGTAAAATGCCTACCAGGGTCAATTGCCATTTGTACCCTTATACGGAGCGTTGAAACGCCTCACTAGGTTTTGTCGAGGAGCAAGCACCCCCAGGTGCGGCCCGCAGAGCAGACCGACACGTGGGCGTGCCTGACTCCTCATCTGGTGATCCCGTCAATGTCGGTAGAGCCGGGCTTTATCAATCAGAACATCTAATTCAGCGTTGGAGAGGGTCTGAAGCGTGGTGCCGGTCTGGATTCACTGAACCATTGCAGCGTTAGGCCGGACTGACTGACACAATGTATTCCGTCAACACCGGCCGGCGTTCGCGGGCGTGCCTGGCCGCTACAATGAATTCACAAACAGTCGCAATGAGTTGGTCAACGGTATCTGGAGTGAAAGAGGCTTCGCCGTCTTGCGGGCAGACCCAAGCGTAGACGTCAGGTATACGAACCGAAACACCATCATCACGATATTCAAAAGTTGTTGCTCGCCACTCCTTATTGACGTGATGTTGATTACAGATAGGGATTGGATCAGTCATTGCTTTTCAACGCTTTTTCCTTCCACGCCTCCTCCTATAGGGTGGTTCTTCCCATAGGCGCTTGTCAGGAACATAGGCAGTCACTATTTCAACGTAGTTTGCGTCAGCATATTCACAAATGACGTGTAAGTAGACGAGACCAACGGAAGCCACTGTTATTCTACCACACACAAGGACGCGCTGCTCATCTGGATACGCTTCAATGATTGTGCCATTCAGAATAGCTTGAATAATATGTGGGCGCTCAAAACCCTCCTTGAGCGCGTGTTGGAGCGCATGACCTTTAACAAGATACTTTCCAGCTAGAACTCGCTTGCGGATGAATTCTATTTCCATCCAAACTTTCCCCCGTAACTACTCAGCCAGAAACCAGGTTTTTCTCTGGATAACTATCGTCATTTCCCGCAAAGAACCTGGTTTCTACAGAGAGCCTGAGTAGTTACCTTTCCCCATAAATTCCTGGATTGCTTTGGCGCGCTCCTACACGTTACCGCCAATGAAACTGACAAGGTATTACCCACCGGCCAGCAGCCGGTCTACGGCCGCCGAGAGTTGGGCCAGGTTGCGTACCTGGTAAACCTTATCACAGACGGGCGCGTATTCCAGCATATCGCTGTCACCTGTCCCCCACTGCTCGCGGTGTTCCGGGGTCAGCCAGATCAGCCGGCGGGCGCGCTTCTGTAATTCGCGCACTAAATCCAGGCGGGGGGCGTTGTAGTTGTTGCGGCCGTCGCCCAACACAATCACCGTCGTCCGGCGGCTAACCGAGTCCAGCCAATGGGCAAAGAAGGTGTGGAGGCTGTGGCCCAGGTCGGTGTTGTAATAACCGGCCGGATGGTCGCGCAGCACGTTGTCCACCGCCTCGACGGCGTTGCGGCCGGTACTCATGGCCGGGCTGATTTCGTGCATGTCGTTGATAAAAGCGAAGCTGCGGGCATGGGCCACCTGGTCGTGCAATTCGTAGACCAGGCGCAGGAGAAACTCGGCCACCGGCCGCATCGAGGTAGACACGTCGCAAATCAGCACCAGGCGCGGCTTGAGCTTACGCTTCTTATACTTCACCTCGAAAGGCACACCGCCGTAGCGCTGGCTGGCGCGGATGGTGCTTTTCGAGTCCAGGCGGCCGGTGCGCCCTCGCTTCTGGCGCAAGGCTGCCCGGCTGCGAAGCTGGCTCACCAGCCGTTGTACTTCGGTTCGCAGCACGTTAGCCTCACTTTCGGTAAGCGTCTCGAACGCTTTGTGCATCAGGTCGGAGCCATGCAGGTCGTCCGGCCGTTCGGCCCGATCCTGGGCAATTCGCCAGCCCACCTGTTGGGCTACCTGCTCGGCCAGGGCTTCGCGGTTGGCCTCGATGACCCCCATCAACTGCTCCATTGCCGGTTGGCTCATCCCCATCTCGCGCAGCCGTTGGGTTAATTCTTGTAGCATTTCTTCCAGGTGGGCGAACCCCATTTGGCGCAGCATCCGGCGCGTCACCCAGTAGGCGTCCTGGGGATTATTTGCCAGTTGCGCCCCCGCTCGCCGGGCCATCTCCTCCAATTCCTCTTTGGTCGGTCCCTGCCCGCTGGTCAGCCATTGCAGGAGTTGTTGCAGACGGCCGCTCAAAGCCGCCAGGGCTGCTTTCAACATCTGTTGTTCGTCAGGCGATAACTCCTCCATGGCGTTCTGCAAGGGTGGGCCGCCACTGCCAAAGTAGAGGGGAAAGAGGTTGTCAAAAGCGGCAAAGTCGGCCACGTCCTTGACCAGTGTGGTCCGCAGGGATTCGCGGAAGAGGGCCTTGTCCAAAATGCCTAACGCCTCCACCGCCCGCAGGGCGTCGGCCGATTCAGCCACCGAGACGCGCACCCCGGCCGCCCGCAGCCCGCGAATAAATTCAATTATTCGGTCGTCCATAGCCGCCTCCTGGGCCGCCGGTGGGGGGACGACGGCCGCCGCCGTTGCCCCCACTGCCAATCATGCGCCGGGCCTTCTGCACGTCCGCTTCGTACTTGAGCAAGACCGTCAACGTATGGCGGAGGGTCTCTTCGTCAATCGCTTTGGCATTGAGGGCCACCAACGCCCGCGCCCAGTCCAGCGTTTCACTGACGCTCGGCACTTTGCGTAAATCCATGTTGCGTAGCTGCTGCACCACCTCAACCGCCTGGCGAGCCAGGTTGGGGTTCAGGTCAGGCACTTTCAAGCGCACGATCTCTAGTTCGGCGTTCAGGTTAGGGTAGTTGATGTAGAGGTAGAGGCAGCGCCGTTTGAGGGCTTCGCTGAGTTCGCGGGTGTTGTTGCTGGTCAGCAGCACCATCGGCTCGTGACGGGCCTTAATCGTCCCCAGTTCTGGCACGCTGACCTGGAAATCACTTAACACTTCTAAGAGAAAGGCCTCGAACTCCACGTCGGCCCGGTCAATCTCGTCAATGAGCAGGAGTACCGGCTGGTCAGACATCAGGGCTTTCAGGAGGGGGCGCGGCAGCAGAAAATACTCGGAGAAGAAGACGTCGTCCTCCTGGGCCAGCCGGGTGGCCGCCTCCGACAAGGAATTGGCCCCCTTGAGCGTTTCCTGTAGGGTGTCGCGCAGGAGTTGGGTATAGAGCATTTGCTTGGCGTACTCCCATTCGTAGAGGGCCTTGCTCTCGTCCAACCCTTCGTAGCATTGCAGGCGCACCAGGGGACGGCCGAGACTGCTGGCCCAGGCTTTAGCTAGTTCGGTCTTGCCGACCCCGGCCGGGCCTTCGGCCAGGATGGGTTTACACAGGGATTGGGCCAGGTAGATGACGGTAGCGATTTCTTCGGAAGCGATGTACTGTTGCCGGCCGAGGCGCTGGCGAACGTCGGTAATATCTTTGAACATGAGACTCCTTATACCTTACACGACCAACGACCAACCACAGCCCCCTCCCGGCCGTTATACGGCTTGATTGTAAAGCAGATGGGGTGAAAAGTAAAACGTGGCAAGTGGCAGGTGGCAAGTAGCAAGTGGCAGGTGGCAGGTGGCAGGGGCAAGCAATCTGTATTGTCAAAAGGCGTGCAATGAATTACACTGGCTACGTGAGGAGTTACGGTGAACAAAGTGAAATTGGACCTAGAAAAAAGTGAACAGCAGACCACCTATCTTCGCGCCCTGGCGTGAGATCCTTCGTGACCTTGGTGTTCTTCGTGGCTCTGCAGAACTGTCGTGAAGACCTACCGCATCGCCGTCATTGACCTGGGTTCCAACACTGCCCGGCTGATCGTCATGCAGGCCATCCCCGGCTACTCCTACCGCCTGACCGACGAAATCCGTGAAGTCGTGCGGCTGCGCCAGGGCTTGACGGACAACGGTCTGAGCGAGGAGGCCATGGGCCGCGCCTTCTCCACCCTACGCCTCTTTAAGCGCTTCTGCGACAGCACCGAAGTAGACCTGATCCTGGCGGTGGCCACCAGCGCGGTGCGCGAGGCAGCCAACGGCCGCGTCTTCGTCGAGCGCGTGCGCGGCGAAATCGGCCTGAACCTACGCATCTTGAGCGGTGAAAGCGAGGCCAGCTATGGCGCGCTGGGCGTTCTCAACGACGTGCCGATGACCCAGGGCGTGACCCTGGACATCGGCGGCGGCAGCGTGCAGATAAGCGAAGTGCGCGACGGCCGCTACCAGCGGGGCCTGGCCCTCAGCCTGGGCGCATTGGCCCTGAGTGAACGCTTTATCCACAGCGATCCTATCAAGAAGAGCGAATTAGAGGCTGTCCAGGCCGAAATCGGCCGCCAGTTGGACACCGTCACCTGGCTCAAGAAGCGCAAGGGCAGCCCATTGGTGGGCATGGGCGGCACCATCCGCAACCTGGCCCGCATCGAAGCGGCCCGCCAGAACTACCCCCTCAACACCTTTCACCGCTTTAGTCTCGGCCGCGCTTCCGTGCAAGAGAGTGTCACCCTCTTTCAAGAGCTGCCGGTGGAGAGGCGGCAGAAAATAGCCGGCCTCACCAGCGACCGCGCCGACATCATCCTGGCCGGCGCGTTGGTGCTGGCGGCCGTGCTGGATCGCCTGGAAGTAGACCAGTTGACCATCTCCATCAACGGCCTGCGCGAAGGGGTCTTCTTCGAGCAATTCTGGGGCCACCTGCCCTACCCGGTCATTCCCGACGTGCGCCGCTTCAGCGTCTTGAACATGGCCCGCAACTACCAATACCAGAAGAGCCACGCCAACCACGTCCGCTTTCTGGCCGGCCGCCTCTTTGACCAATTGACTCCCCTGCACGACTACGGCCCGGCCGAACGAGAGCTACTGGACGCGGCCGCCCTCCTGCACGATGTGGGCAACGTCTTCGGCTACGAAGATCACGACAAACACGCCCAAACCCTCATCGAATACAACGGCCTGCCCGGCTTCACCCCCCGCGAAACGGCCCTGGTGGCCCTCCTCACCCGCTACCACCGCAAGGGCCAGCCCGACGTTGGCGATTACGGGTTATTGCTGGACGAGGCTGATCACCTGCGCCTGACGCGGCTGGCGGCCGTCCTGCGCCTGGCCGAGTTTTTGGAGCGAGGACGCAACGCGGCCGTAGACGACGTGATCGTGACCTGGACGGACGACACCCTCCGCCTGACCCTCATTGCCGACGAGTACCCGGCCGTCGAACTGTGGGAGACCGAACGCAACGCCCTCGGCCTGGTGGAAACCACCTTCGGCCGGCGCGCCCTCCTGGATAGCGTAGTCGCTCCTGGCGAATGGCCTCCCTCGAAAATAGAACGCGGATAACGCGGATGGACGCAGATGATTATCCGTTATCGTGGCGAGCGGCCGTTCATGTAAACTCCTCCCACCGTACCCAGCGAGGTGGCAAGGCTCTCAAAGACATAGTAAACTAGACTGACAGTTCCGAAAACTACCATCTTTCGAGACCTTCATGGCTGACCAACCGGCACCAGGTATTGTTTTTGATCCAGAGGATTCGTTTGGGCAAATAGGCACAGATGATCTGACGGCGGCCAAGCTGGCCAGGCCAGAGATCGTGCAAATCCTTGTTCAGATGCGGCGCGACTCTATCTATCAGCTTAGAGTGGTTAAGGCCGACTTGGAGCGGGCGCAAGGCGAAAACACCCAAATTCGCCAGGCCAGGGAGAATCTTCTGGTTGAGAACGCGAAACTTCAGGAGCGGATAAAGTCTTCCTGGTTGGAAATTCCGATTAGTATGTTAAGCGGTTATGCCATCAACCTCTTGGCAACCAACGCGCAGAATGGAGTTGGCTGGTTTCTGCTCATCATTAGTTTGCTCATGTTGGCGTTCCTGCGTGGCTCTCAAGTTTCATCTGCCCTGGATAGATTAGCCAGCAGGCGTAAAGGAGAAAACGAACATGGCTAAGAAAGTACGGGGAAGAATTATCAGGGTACTGGACAGCACTTCCGTAATCATTAACCTGGGCAGCGAAGATGGGGTGCAGACCAATAGTATTTTCAACATTCTTGGGCAGCCCGAAGCCATCAAAGACCCCTTTTCACAAGAAACGCTCGGTTACGTGAACGTTGTCAAAGCCAAAGTTGGAGCGGCAAGTATAGATGAGAAATTTACCATCGCTACCACCGAAAGGGCCTCTTACATGGGCCTCATCAATAGAGCGACCTTGCTTTCCCCCTTTCGCGGCCAGCTTGAGGAGGACGAACTGCTGGTAGAACAGGAAGAAGTCCAACCGTGGAAGGCTCGCTCAGAAGCCCCAGTGCGCGTAGGCGATTACGTGGAAGTGGAGGTACCGGAATCCCTATCAGAAAATATGCCTGCCTGAGTTTTGCGCCTCTCAGAAGCCATCTGAAAGGTAACTCTCCCAACTTTGACGCGGGTGTGAAGCGTAAAACGTGAAAGGACGCTTCACGTTTCATACCCTCTGGTAGAGTATCACCGGATTGCGCTTCTGTTCGATTTCTTCCACGTTGGCGGCCACCAGTTCACCGCGCTCATAAAGGTATTCGATGTGCGCCCCGGCTTCCTCTAGTCCTAATAGGACGTGGTAGCTTTTGACCCGGCCGAACAAAGCCAGGCTCACTTCGGCAATGGTCTGGGGCTGGCGGCAAAGCTCTAAGACCCGCTCCAATCGTTGGTGGTGGGCCTGCCGAATGGCCTGGATACGGCCGCTCAGGTCAGGCATCGGTTCTTCGTGGCCGCCCAGGGCCAGGCTGACGCCCGGTGCCTGCTCAATTTTGGCTAACGAAGCCAGGTAATGACCCAGGCCGGTGTTGTGGGTAATACTCTCCGGGGCCTGGTGGGGTGTGGTATGGGCCAGGACGTGATCGGCCGTCAACAGCAGGTCATCCACCTGGATACACACCTGACCAGGGCAGTGGCCCGGCATGTGATAGAAGGACAGCCCGGCCGCTAGTAATTCCTCCACCTCCCCTTCTTCTAATGAAAACTGAACAGGTGTG
This sequence comes from Chloroflexota bacterium, assembly GCA_040751925.1. Classification (GTDB taxonomy): domain Bacteria; phylum Chloroflexota; class Anaerolineae; order Promineifilales; family Promineifilaceae; genus JBFMFT01. The sequence continues at coordinate 11,509 of JBFMFT010000005.1, read as the reverse complement.
GAGCGATAGACCCCTTTGGCAAAGAGGTACATCGTCATCAGGTTCGCCCGCACCGTGTTCTCCACCCCCGCCTGCTCCAAGAAGTTTTCCAGACGACGGGAAGCCACCACCACCCGTTCCTCGTAATGGGATAACACGCGCCAGTCGAGTGGGTGAACGCCAATGGGCGCGTTGGTCAACTGGCGCAGGAAAGCCAGCCCGCCGAAGTGGTCTATGTGGCCGTGTGTGACCAAAATAGCTCCCAGGTCGGCCGGGTGAATGGTCTCACCGTACTGATTCCCAATTGCTGTGAAGCCGGCCAGCAGGTCTTCATTCGATTCGTCCAGGCCGGAGCCGCAATCTACCAGGAGCGGCCGTGGTCCATCGCTAATCACGTAGACGTTGGCTACCAGGCCAGGGAAAGCTCGAAGGGGCAGGGAGTAAATTCGCCGGCCGGCGGCCGTGCGAAACATCGTAACACGCTTCATATTCTCTCTACATCAGAGGATAGCACGCCGATGGCGCGGAAAGTCGCGGATATTCGCTGATTCCGAAAGAATCCGCGTTCATGCGCGTATTTCTGCGTTATCCGCGTTCCATCTCAGAATTTCCACAGGCCCAAGATGATGGCGGCCGTCATCGTCACCGTTAAATTATCTATCCCCCAAATAGAGACCGCTTCCACCAGGGCGGTGAGGACGGCCGTCACCAAAGCTGGCAGGAAGGCCGCCCCGGCCGTCAACGCCGGTTCGCCGGCCGCCAGCCACAGGGCCAGCCAGGTGGACAAAAACCCCATCACCACGAAGGCGGCCGAGCCTTCCAACGTGCGGGTGTGGCCGTAGACACGGTAGGGATGGCGGCCAAAGGCGCGGCCGATGACCGGGGCCAGCCCATCGCCCCAGGTGAGGGGCATGACGGCCGCTACCATCAAGGGTGGGTTATCCCAGAAGAGCAGGGCGACGACGGCCGCCGCCAGGGGAAAATAGACTGTGCCCAGGTTGGAACGATCCGTACTGGCCATGGCCGCCAAGAAGCCAAACCGCCAATCCAGGAAGTTTAGAACCATGAAGGAAACGGCCGCGCCCACGAAGTACCAGGGGGAGTCAAACAGGACAGGCACTACCCACATCATCATGCCGACGCTGACGTGGATGAACTTGCGGGTGAAGTCGCTGCTGAAGCCGCGCCATCGCCGCAGCCCTTCGGCTGCCCCAATCATGGCAAAGATGTACACGTAACAGAGAAAGAGACCTAACCAGGGGGACATACATTTACGTCAAACGAACTTGTGTTTAGCCGGCAATTAACCTATACTACCCCTAACAGTCAATTAGGCAAGGATTGTGGAGGTGTAGATTACGTCCAAAGGAAAGTGGAATATGTCTACCGCCATAAAGGTCGCTACATGGTCTTTCGAGGCGTACCGGCCGAGGTTTGTCTACACTGTGGGACGCGCTATTTTGCCGCCGACGTGATTCTGGCGATTGAGAAGCGATTCTTTGAGATTTACGAGGCCAAGCAACAGCCAGCCAAGACCATCCTGGTACCCGTCGAGGCTTATGCTTGAAAGGTCTGGCTTGCGCTCACGCCTTACGCACCAATTTATCCTGGCGGCTAAACCTACACAAATAGCTTTCCTTGCTGCGGCGGAGAAGGGGAGGATTCGGCCGTCAAACCCACTATCGCTTGCCAGCGAGCGGCCGTCGCCGGGGCATACCCCCCATAATCGTTGTTGAAAAAGCCATAGATCGTGCGAATCTCGCCCAGGTGCTTCTGGATGCGCGGCCACCATTCTTGCAGGCGGGGAGTCATGTCCACTTCCTCCTTGACGTGGCTGGGGAAGCGGCCGTGCCGGCCAATCCAGCGAATGTAGAGGAAATCGGCCGTCAGGCGCAGGTAGCGCGGCCGATCCAGGAAGTCGGCCGCCGCCCAGGCCATTCCCTGGTGGCGCAGCAATTCACTCGTGCCGGGGGTCTGCCAGGAGGAGTGGCGCAACTCGATGGCATAGCGCAAGTCGCGGGGAAGTTGGCTTAAGAAGTGGGCCAGGGTGTTGAAGTTGGCATAGGTGAATTCGGGCGGGAATTGCAGTAAAATGACCCCTAGCTTGTCGCCCAGGTGGCGCAGGACATCCAGAAAAGCCTGCATGGGGCCCTCGGCCGCTACCAGCCCCAGGTCGTGGGTAATTTCGCGGGGCGTTTTGGCGCAGAACTGGAAGTGGTCGGGGGTGACGGCCGCCCACCGCTGCACAACCTCCACGCGGGGCGCGCCGTAAAAAGTGGAGTCCAGTTCGACGGCGTTGAAGACCTGGCTATAGTGGGTCAGGTAGTCGCGGGCAGGTGTCCCGGCCGGGTAGAAAACGCCCTCCCAATCCTTATAACTAAAGCCCATCGTGCCTAAATGCCAGGTGGTCATGGTGGTAATTGGTAATTGGTAATTGGTTCATTACCCATAACCATAATTATTATAGTATACGGGTCAAGGTATGAATCAGGTTGTTTTGCATGATGCGGCGGCTGGCCGCTGGCGGCACTTTCGCCGGCCGTTGACGGTCATTCAGGCCAACCAACTGGACGAGGTACTGCCCAGTCTAGCCCAGGTGGAAGCGGCCGTCCAGGAGGGTCTCTACGCGGCCGGCTTCCTCAGCTACGAGGCCGCGCCGGCCTTTGACCCGGCCCTGCGTACCCGGCCGCCCTCTTCCCTGCCCCTCCTCTGGTTCGGCCTCTACGACCCGGCCGACGTGATGGACAGTGAGCAGTTATCAGTAACCAGTAACCAGTTATCAGTAAGTACTCAGTCACCAATCAATAGCAGCCCTCTCTCCTCATCACTCATCACTCATCACTCATCATTTCCCTACCACCTCGGCCCCTGGCAGCCGACCACCGGCCGCCCCGCCTACGACCAGGCCATCGCTGCTATTAAGGAGCAGATTGCCAATGGCTACACCTACCAGGTCAATTATACCATCCGCCTGCGGGCCGCCTTCCAGGGCGACCCCTGGCGGCTGTTCGTAGACCTGGCCGAAGCCCAGCAGGGTGACTACGCCGCCTACGTGGACACTGGCCGCTTCACCCTCTGTTCCGCCTCACCCGAACTCTTCTTCGACCTGGACGGCCAACAGTTAGTCAGTCGTCCCATGAAAGGCACGGCCGGGCGCGGCCGCACGTTGGCCGAGGATGAAGCCCGCCGCCAGTGGTTGCGCCAGTCGGAGAAAAACCAGGCCGAAAACGTGATGATCGTGGACATGATTCGTAACGACCTGGGACGCGTGGCCCGCCTCGGTTCCGTCCATGTGCCGGCCCTGTTTGCGGTAGAGAAATATCCAACCGTCTGGCAGATGACCTCGACAGTGGCGGCCCAAACCGACGCCAGTCTGACCGAAATCCTGCGCGCCCTATTCCCCTGCGCTTCCATTACCGGCGCGCCCAAAGTCAGCACGATGGGGATTATCGCCGATCTGGAACAGGAGCCACGTGGGGTCTATACCGGCAGCATCGGTTTCATCGCTCCCGGCCGCCGCGCCCAATTCAACGTCGCCATCCGCACCGTCGTAGTAGACAAGGAGCAGGACCAGGCTGAATTTGGCGTGGGCGGCGGCATTGTGTGGGATTCGGCGGCCGAGGAGGAATACCAGGAGTGCCAGGTCAAAGCTCGCGTCTTGACGGAAAGGCGGCCGGGTTTCTCTTTGCTTGAATCCCTTTTGTGGAGACTGGGGAAGGGCTATTTCTTGTTGGAAGGGCACCTGAAGCGACTGGCGGAATCGGCCGCCTATTTCGGTTATCCCTGTGACGTAGGCCTGATTCGGCTGAAACTGGAACGAATGACGGCCGGGCTGACCACAGACCACAAAGTACGCCTCTTGCTCGCTGGCGATGGCGCGGTGACGGCCGAGGCCCTGCCTCTGCCACCCCCATCGTCCGCTCCCGTGCGCCTGAGGCTGGCCCCATCGCCCGTAGACCCGGCCGATCCCTTCCTTTACCACAAGACCACCCACCGCGCCATTTACGAAGCCGCCCGCGCCGCCCGGCCGGACGGCGACGAGGTTTTACTGTGGAATGAGCGGGGGGAAGTAACCGAGGCCACGGCCGCTAACGTGGTGGTAGAGTTAGGGGGAGTCCTTCTGACGCCGCCGGTTGAATGTGGGCTACTGGCCGGCGTCTACCGCGAGTGGCTGCTGAACCAGGGTATCATCCGCGAAGGGCGCGTCGCCCTGGCTGACCTGGCCCATGGCGCCAACGTCCACTTGATTAACTCGGTGCGCGGCTGGCGGCCGGCCGTCCTCGTTTAGAGAAAACCCCGTAGGTTTCCGAAACCTACGGGGTTTTGCGCTGGTTGCCACTCTCTGAAAAACAATGGTATAATGTTCAACAATCTCGCAACGAGGAGGTGTGTCGCACCGGCAAAAGCTAAATTATCTCTTGTTCAACCAACCTGATTCGTGCTAACCCAACTTGTGTTGTCCAAACATTGAGTTTCATCATGAGGAGAAGAGAAAAATGAAACGAATTACTTTGTTTGTGTTGTTGTTGATGCTGTCCGTCTTGGCCCTGTCGGCCTGCGGCGGCACGACCCAGGAGCCGGCCGCTACCGAACCAGCGGCCGAACCGGCCGAACCCACCGCTGTACCGGCCGAACCCACGCCCGAACCGGTCGTAGAAGAACCCACCGCTGAACCGGCCTTTGTCTGTGAAGACGCCATTGGTTGTGTGGACATCGCCCCCGGCGACCCCATCCACATCGCCTACGCGCTGACGGTTTCCGGCGCGACGGCCACCCTGGGTGAAGACAGCCGTGGGGCCATCGAAATCGCCATCGAGGATCGCGGTGGTGAGTTGCTCGGCCATCCCATCTCCTTGACCGGCGAGGACACGCTGTGCAACGCCGAAGGTGGGCAGGCGGCCGGCACTCGTCTGGCGGCCGACCCGACCATCGTGGGCATCATTGGCACTAACTGCTCCAGTGAAGCCCGCGCGGCCATGCCCCTCATCTCCGAGGCCGGGATGGTCATGATCTCCCCCTCCAACACCAACCCCGACCTGACCAACCCGGAACACCCGGACCACTGGGCCGGCTACCTGCGGACCGCCCACAATGACCTGTTCCAGGGTCGAATCGCCGCCGAGTTCGCCTACAACGAGTTGGGGCTGCGTAAGGCGGCCACCATTCACGATGGTAGCCCCTACGCCGAGTCCTTGCAACAGGTCTTTGCCGATGTGTTCACCGAATTGGGCGGCGAGATCACCAGCCAGGAAGCTATCGCCGACACCGATACTGATATGAAGCCGGTGCTGACCACCATCGCCGCTGGCGCGCCGGAGATCATCTACTTCCCCATCTTCGAGCCGGCCGGTGGTTTCATGGCGGCTCAGGCCAAGGAAGTGGCTGGCCTGGAAAGCACGATCCTGATGGGCGCGGACGGTCTTTTTGCGGATACCTTCCCGGAGAACGCCGGTAGCGCGGCCGTCGGTATGTACCTGTCCGGGCCGTTCGTGGCTGGCGCGGCTTACGACGAGTTCCTGGCGAAGTGGGAAGCCAAATTTGGCGGGCCGCCTCCCAGCGGCTTCCACGCCCACGCCTACGACGCGACCAATATGCTCTTCAACGCCATCGAGGCCGTGGCCGTAGTGGGCGGTGATGGGACGGTTCACATCGGCCGCCAGGCTCTGCGCGACGCCATGTACGCCACCAAGGAATTCCAGGGTCTGACAGGTGTGTTGACCTGCGACGCCAATGGTGACTGCGCGACGGGTGAGGCTTTGGCTGTCTTCTTGCTCGGCGAAGCCGAGGTCGAAGGGGCCTGGCCGCCGCCCGTGTTCTGGCAGCCCGGTCAGTAAGTCGTAACGCAAACTGCCAGTTTGCGGCAAGCTGGCAGCTTGCGCTACAGTGGCAAGCTGGCAGCTTGCGCTACGTGAAATCCATGAAGGGCGACTGTAACGGTCGCCCTTCATGGATCGGCCGGGTGATCGTGCCAGTCCCGGCCAACCATCCTTTCCATTCTCCAGGTCACGTTGGAAACGTGACCTACGGTTAGGTAAGGAGGCCCTATGCGTGGACGTTGGCAACGCCTGAGTTTCACAACCATATCCCTTTGGCTGATTGGTGGCTTGATCGCGCTGCTGATCGTGGTTGGCTCTGTGGCCACCCTGGGTGCGGCCAAGTACACCGGCCGCCAGTGGTTCGATCTCTTCGTCTTTGGTCTGGCCCAGGGGAGCATCTATGCCCTCATTGCCCTCGGTTACACTCTCGTTTATGGCATCTTACGCATGATCAACTTCGCCCACAGCGAAGTTTTTATGAGCGGGGCTTTCACTGGCTACTTTATCGCCAGTGGCCTGAACCGGGCTGACGTGATGGATAACAACCCGTTTCTGGGATTGCTGGCTGTCTTCGCCGTCGCCATATTGACCTCGGTGATTGTGGCCGTCCTCCTGGAACGCATCGCCTACCGGCCGCTCCGCCGCGCTCCACGCCTGGTGCCGCTCATCACGGCTATTGGGGCGTCCTTCTTCCTGCAATACACCTTCCGCGGTCTGTTCGGCTCCCAACTCCGATCTTACCCCGAGGTGGCCGCGCTGGAAGGGACCTGGAGCCTGGGCGGAGAGTTCCGAATTCAGATCATCCAGGTTTTGGTCGTCGTGGCGGCGGCTGTGCTGATGGCCGGTCTCTATTTCTTTGTCCAAAAGACCCGCACCGGCAAGGCCATGCGCGCCGTCTCCGAGGACAAAGACGTGGCTGCCCTGATGGGTATAGACGTGGATGCTATCATTGTTCGCACCTTCATCCTGGGAGCGGCTTTGGCAGGGGCGGCCGGCGTTCTCTACGCCTTTATGTTTCGGGGTGTCAGTTTCTTTATGGGCTTCGTCCCCGGCATCAAGGCTTTTACGGCCGCCGTCCTGGGGGGTATTGGTAACATTCCGGGGGCTATGCTGGGCGGCCTGTTCCTGGGGTTGTTCGAGTCCATTGGCCCCACCCTCTTTCTGGACGGCCTGGGCATCCCTGCTCCTTACCAGCTCAAAGATGTGATCGCCTTCACCATGCTCGTTCTGGTGCTGGTTTTCCGGCCGCAGGGCATCCTCGGTGAGCGGCTGGGCAAGAAAAAGGCGTGAGGTAATCGCTCTGGCCGGTCTCCTGACCGGGCCGATAGGTGGCGCGGTCGGAGACCGGCCACAGTCCGGGTAATTTATGACCCACAAGACCCCCTTCAACGTCTGGAACGCTGTTCAGATAGGTTTGATAGGCGGCGTGGTTAGCCTGCTGCTTTCCCTGGTCGGCATGGTCGAAGCCTTCGACGAACGGGACATCATCGTCAACGTCATTACAATGGGCCAGACCCTGCTGCTAGTTGTTTTCCTAATGATTGGCTACGTGGTGGCTCGGCGGGCGGCCGCTTCCTATTCACCGGCAATGGCCCTGCCACTGGGTACATTGGCTGGCGGCGTCTCGGCCGCTCTGTTGGGGCTGCTGGTGCTGGTCGGCCGGGCGGCCGATCTGCGCGAGGTTCTGGTCAACGCCTCACCGGGTCTTTATCAAATCTTGACCCTGCACCAGGAAAGCACCCTGGGTTTCGTTTATTTGTTGCTGGCCGGGGTCGCCGCCGGCCTCATTGGTGGTGTCATCTATTTCCTGCCGTCGCACGTCCGCCGGGCCGTAGCCTCCGCCCTGGCCTGGGTCGCCTTGTTGGGGCTACTGCAAAACCTCATCCAGGTCACCCTATCTTCCACCCCTGACCTGGCCCGTCTGTTCAGCTGGATGTTTGGTACAGGGACGGAAACGGGGCTATCCACAACTGGAGCCGTGGCCGTCTCCCTGGTCGTCGTAACTGCCAACCTGTCCCTGGCTCGCTACCAGTCCCCCCTCCGTAGTCGCATCAACGCTCTCCCCCCCACTTCCAGACGGGCCACGCGTTGGGTCAGCCTGGCCCTGTTGGCCGCTTTCCTGTTTTACTTGCCTAACCTGATGGGGCCCATCTTGAGCGAGGTCGCCAATACCGTCGGCATCTATATCCTGGCCGGCCTGGGGCTAAACATTGTGGTCGGCTTTGCTGGCCTGCTCGACCTGGGTTACGTGGCCTTCTACGCCATCGGGGCCTACGTCATGGGTGTCTTGACGACTACCGGCGGTGAACTTTCCACTTCTTTGGGCCTGACTTTCTGGGAAGCGTTACCCCTTGCTGTGGGTACGGCCGTTCTGTTCGGCGTCCTCCTGGGCGTGCCTGTGCTGAACATTCGGGGCGATTATCTGGCTATCGTCACCCTGGGCTTCGGCGAAATCATCCGCATCCTGGCTTTGTCGGACTTTCTCAAACCGCACATTGGTGGATCGCAGGGGATTGTCCAGGTGGGCCGCGGGGAAATAGGCAACCTCGTCTTTAGTACACCCCAAACGCTCTACTATTTGGTGCTGGCCGCCTGCCTGCTAGCAGCCTTTGTGGCCATAAGGCTGAAGGACTCGCGCATGGGCCGCACCTGGATGGCCCTGCGCGAGGATGAAGACGTGGCCCAGGCTATGGGCATTCATCTGGTTAAGACCAAGCTCCTGGCCTTCGGCACAGGTGCGGCCTTTTCCGGGCTGGCCGGGGCTATTTTCGCCAGCAAAATTGGCTCCATCTACCCCCACAGCTTCCAACTGCTCTTTTCGATTAACGTCCTGGCTCTGATCATCGTAGGTGGGATGGGTAGTATTCCCGGGGTGGTGGTGGGGGCCCTGGCCCTGGCAGGCTTGCCGGAACTGCTGCGCGAATTTGCCGAGTTTCGCCTGCTGGTCTATGGGGCGGTGCTGGTCGCCATGATGCTCCTGCGGCCGGAGGGGCTTATGCCAGAGGAAGCCCGCCGGCGCGAATTGCACGTGGAGGAGGAAGCAGCGGTCGCCGCCGACTGAAATAAAACCCCGTAGGTTTCCGAAACCTACGGGGTTCGGTAGATAACCTATGAATATCTTGACCACCAAAAACGTGACCAAACGCTTCGGCGGCCTGACGGCCGTCGGTGATTTGTCCATTGACGTTCGCCCCAAGTCTATCCACAGCATCATCGGCCCCAACGGCGCGGGGAAGACGACCCTTTTCAACTGCGTCACCGGCTTTTACAAACCAGAAGAGGGGGAAATCATCCTAGATGAGCGGCCGATCGTCGGCCTCTCGCCCGACCAAATAACCCACCAGGGAGTCTCGCGCACCTACCAAAACATTCGCCTTTTCGCTAACATGACAGCCATCGAGAACGTCCTGGTCGGCCAACACCCCCACCTGAAATCCGGCGTATTCGGGGCTTTGCTGCGCGACCGCCGCACCACCCGCGAGGAGTCGGCCGCTCTCGCTGAGGCATTGCGCTTGCTCAAGTTTGTGGGGCTGGCCGGCAAAGGCGACTTCCTGGCGAAGAATCTGCCCTACGGCGACCAACGGCGATTGGAAGTCGCCCGCGCTCTGGCTAGCCGGCCGAAAATTTTGTTGCTGGATGAGCCAACGGCCGGTATGAATCCCCACGAAACGGCCGAGATGACTCACTTCATTCGACGGCTGCGCGACGAATTGGGTATCACCATCCTGCTGATCGAACACGATATGCGCGTCGTCATGGGTATTTCGGAGACGATTACCGTCCTGGATTACGGCGTCAAAATTGCCGAAGGGCCGCCCATCGAGATTCAACGCAACCAGCGGGTCATCGAAGCCTATTTGGGGCGCGGCGCGGCCTCCGGCCAGGCCCAACCCGCCCCGGCCCTGGCCGCTGCCTGATGTCAAGTGGTGGAGTGAGGCATTCCCAGATGCCGGTCCGGGCTAGAGCCGCATCCGGGGATACTCCCCCCTCAGCTATTAGAGAGAGACCCTATGCCATTGTTGGAAGTTCACGACGTTCACACCTATTACGGCAATATCCATGCCCTCAAGGGCATCACCCTTCAGGTGGAGAAGGGCGAAATCGTGACCCTGATCGGGGCCAACGGGGCGGGCAAGAGTACCATCCTCAAGACGATCACCGGCCTGCTCCGGCCGCGCCAGGGTTCCATCACCTTCGACGGCGAAGACCTGAGTTCTTACAAGGCCCACCAGATCGTCAACAAGGGGATGGCCATGGTGCCCGAGGGCCGGGGCATCTTCGCCAGCCTGACTGTCAGCGAAAACCTGGATATGGGCGCCTATACCCGCGACGACAAGAACAGCATCAACGCTGACCAGGAACGTGTCTTCACCCTGTTCCCCCGACTCAAGGAGCGCATCCACCAGGTGGCCGGTACTCTGAGTGGTGGTGAGCAGCAGATGTTAGCCACCGCCCGCGCCCTCATGGCCCGGCCGCGTCTCTTGCTGATGGACGAACCTTCGATGGGTCTGGCTCCCATCCTGGTCGAGAGTATTTTCCAGACCATCCAAAACATCAACCAGGAAGGCACCACGATCCTACTGGTGGAGCAGAACGCCCATATCGCCCTGCAAATCGCCCACCGGGGCTACGTGCTGCAAACCGGCCGCATCGTCCTCAGCGACACGGCCGCCGGCCTGCAAGCCAATGAAACGGTACAGAAGGCGTACCTGGGGATTGAGTAATTGGTAATGGGTAATTGGCAATTGCCAGTTACCCATTACCAATCATCCAATGCAGCTTCGTGTTCTTAGCGCCAGCGACGTGCGCCAGGGCCTACCCATGCCCACTGCCATCGAGGGCATGAAGGCGGCCTATGCCCAGGTGTCGGCCGGACAAGCCGACGTACCCCTCCGCAGCCACGTCCAGATACCGGCCCAATCGGGCGTCAGTCTAATTATGCCCGCCTACCTCAGCCAGACTAACGACCTGGCTGTGAAAGTGGTCTCTGTCTTCCCCAACAATCCCCAACGTAACCAGCCCACCATTTACGCGGCCGTCCTCGCTCTGGACGCTGAAACGGGGCGGCCGTTGGCCCTGCTAGAAGGCGGCGCGCTCACGGCCATCCGCACCGGCGCGGCTTCCGGCGCGGCGACCGACGTTCTGGCTAACCCTACCGCCAGCGTCGCCGCCATCTTTGGCAGCGGCGTCCAGGCCCGCACCCAATTAGAAGCCATCTGCGCTGTTCGCCCCATTGAATCCATCCGCCTTTACAGCCTTAATCGAGCGCAAGCCCGCGCCTTTGCTGATGAACTAATCCAAAATCCAAAATCCAAAATCCAAAATCTCGAAGTGGTAGATAGCCCGGCCGCCGCCGTGCGCGGAGCCGATATCATCTGCACGGCCACCACCTCCACTACCCCTGTTTTCGACGGCCGCGACCTCCAGGTCGGGGCCCACGTCAACGCCATTGGCTCCTTCCGACCCACCATGCAGGAAGTGGATGTGGAGACCATTCGCCGGTCATGGGTCGTGGTAGACTCACGGCCGGCGGCCCTGGCCGAAGCCGGCGACCTCATCATTCCTCTAACGGCCGGAGAGATAACCCTGAGCCACGTTCACGCCGAATTGGGTGAGATCATCAATGGCGACAAGCCCGGCCGCACCTCGGCCGACCAGATTACCTATTTTAAGTCCGTTGGCCTAGCCGCCCAGGACGCCGTCGCCGCCCGCCT
>JBFMFT010000499.1:0-3583 GCA_040751925.1 Chloroflexota bacterium | reverse complement strand
ACGTTAACCGTTACGGGTGATCCACGTTACATTTTTCACGTTTCACGTCCGATTAACTCTGGCCGGCCGGAGTGCCGTACACTTCAATCTCACCGATAAAGAGCCAATCGGTTTCGTAAGAAGTTCGTGTCTTTTCCAACACGATAATTACGGTGGATAAGGTGGCCCGGCCGGTATACGTCGTCCATGCCCCACGGCCGGGGGCGCCCGGATTCGTGGACGTTGTGCCGAAAGGCGTGGTCATCCAATCGGCGTTCCAGGTCTCGGCCCGCCGCACATCCCCCATATTGTAACGAATAGTGGATACGTCGTAAGTTCCCAGTAAGTCAATGGTAATGGTAATCACCATCCGTTGATTGTAATTATCGTTCACGTAGCCGACGGTACCATCGTCTTGGGCGTCTCCGGCCGGCAGATAATCTAAGCGGCCGTCGGTGATGTCGGCCGGTTCGACCCCTGGGTTTTCCCGATCATCGGCCGCCGCATTGGTGGTCACGATGACGGGTTTACCCAGGGCCACGTTCTCAGCCAACGAAGGGGCGGCCGTTACAACTTGGTCTTGAGCCAGTAGCAAGACCACTACGTGCAGAACTTCGCCGCTACGCGACGGCAGGGCAAAGGGCTGGCTGACGCCCAGCCAGTCACCACCCTGGCTGGCGTACACCAGCCAGCGGAAGGGGCCAGTCCCTAAATGATCCGCGCCAACGTACCACAAAACCCGCCCATCCTCGAGGAATGTCCCTTGCCAGCCATCCACGTCGTGCCAGTCGCCGAAGGCATCCTGCCACTGAATCCGCGTCCACAGATCAGGTCGCATGGGTTCGACCGTTAGCTCGATGAAAGCGCCGGTTAGCGTCGGATAGAGGAGTTCGGCCGTCGGCGCGGGCGACGTGGGCAGGGGTGCGGGTGTGGGAGCGGGTGGCGGCAAGGGCGACGTACCAGCCTCATTGGCGTCGCCATCTTCATCGTGGATCTGAGCAAAACTCGACGGCCGCATCTCTTCAGTGATGTCAAACGAAATCGAGTGGAAGTCCGCCCGCCACGCGCCGTTGTCCGGGTCAGCGATTACCCTGATTACGCCTTGCGTTTCGGCTTCGGCCATCCCAGCTACAACCGTGACTTCCCGGCCGTGTGGCGCTGTGCCAACCATAATCTCATTGTCCGTATCGAAGACCGCCATGGTGATGGTCTCCAGCACCAGCCCTTTCTCAATCGTCCCATCAGAGACAACCAGGTAATAACCCGGTACCAGGTCTTGCCCATGATCTTCATACAAGATATGTACGAACCCTGCCTCATTCGCCTCCTGGCTGCCTTGCCATAACAGCGTGGCCCCGTCGTCGGCCGAGTCGTAGATGAACAGGTCGAGCATTCCCGGGTTGAAGCCCGACGTCCAGAACCAGTCCCCGGCGGTCGAGGCAATAATATGGCGGCTGGCGGGGTCGGGCGCAAAGAAGGCGTTGGCCACCCAGTGACCATCGGGGCCGTAGTAAGCCACGCCTACGTCCTGCCCAGATTGGATATCCCACTCGCCCGCCCACGAGCAAGAATAGAGATCGACGCCATCGGGCTGGATGGCATCGAACCTCAGCTCAACTGGCTCAGGGGCGCCCCAGGGATGACATTCCACATCTACGTCGCCGGAGATCCAGGGGGCCGTCATTACGCCTTCAACGGAATCGGCCGCCAGATCAATCGTCCCCTGGACCTCGCCAAGCTGCACCTGGCTGCTGGCCCCATTATCCACCGAGGCGTACACCCAATCATAAGGCTGCAAATCGGGTGGAGCGGGCTGCCAATCTTCGGGTTGCGTCGTGAAGCCGGTTGTACCGCCCCAGAACTCCTTAGATTCGGTGACGACCTCGGTTGTCGCCTTGACCGTGACACCGTCGCTTTCGGTGACGGTGAGGTTCACCGTGTGTCCAGGTTCGTAGAAGCTCTCCACCCAGTCATGGCCGTAATTGACGCGCAATTCCAGCGTGGGCGTTGGTTGACTTGCTTCCTGCGCCGCCTGAACCGTCAAAGCAGGTTTGACAGTCCAAATTGATAGGATAATGAACAGAAATAGTAGAAAACGGCTATGGTTTCTCATTGGATATTTCCTCCTGAAACTGACATGGATAGGCGGGATAAGTGGATCAGAGGCAACGGAGTACGCCAGGGTGACTTCGTAGTTCTCGTCCGTGATGGGGCGCCAACTCATGTAATTTCTTTTCTCATTATAGAACCATTGCCAGGTCTCTACTGGTCGAATTGCCCACGCTTCGGGTACGGCAAGGCAACGATCACCGATGACCGAAACATTTCGCACCTGGCACCTACCGGCTACGGCCCGATATAGGTCTGCCGGCGGGACTCGAAGGCGTCGAAGTAGTACGTCCCGCGCGTGCCGGAGTCCACGCCCGCCACCGCCCCCCACCGGACGCTATCTATCCGCCGGGTGTCGTTATCCAGGTTGCTAATGTCCCACTGCTGTACACCGTCAAGCCATAACGTCAGCCCGCCATCGTTGGCGCCAACGGCCGTGGCCGCCCGCCAGTCGAACTCGATGAAGTGTGTAGAGTCGCTGAGGATAAACCACGGCGTGTGATGCCAAATGCTACTGTCGTCGAGCAGGCTTGCCCGGGTGAGATAGTCCCCGGCGAAGAACCCGAACTGGATGCGCACAACTTGTGTCGCCACCCCCAGATATCCCTGGCAGAGATCGTGCCAGTTGCCATTGGCCATTGCAACCCCATTAGGGTCGAAATAGAATCGGACGCGATAGCGCGGCTCGGCCGATGGCGTGCTGTCAAGGACAAAAATGCTCCGGTTGTCATCCAGGACGGCTTGCATGCCAAACGCGCCTACCAGGGCCGCAGACGCGCTTACACTCAAATCGCCGCCGTCTATCGAGGCGGCCGACCAGGCCAGGAGGTCACCCGACTCAAAGCCGTCGGCGAAGATCAAGTCTGTTGGCGACGGGGGCGTAGCCGTTGGCGTCGGCGTTGAAGTAGAGGTCGGCGTTGGGGTGGGTGTATTCGTCGGCAAGGGGGTTGCGGTGGGCGTGGCGGTTGGGAGCGGGGTCGGCGTCGGAGAAGGCAGGTCTGGATTCAGTCGGCTGACGAAGGCATCAAACAGGCCGCCGCCGTAGGAGCCGTCATAGGCCCCGTCCGTCGTGGGGAAGTCACCGGCATCGGTGTAACCAGTGACGTAGGCTGTACCATCCGGTCCGATGGCGATAGCCATTCCATAGTCAAGGCTGGCGGTGCCCAGGAAGGTGCTGTACTCAAGCGCGCTGCCGGTGGGGTCCAGCCGGCTCATAAAGACGTCCCATTGACCATTGAAGCTGGTGTCGTACGCCCCCAGCGTGGTTGGGAAGTCAGCGCCAAAGATTTGACCGGCGACGTAAGCCGACCCATCCAGGCCGACCGCGATGCCATAAGCATAGTCTGTGCCCGATTCGCCTAGAAAGGTGCTGTACATCAGCGATGTCCCGGTCGGGTTGAGTTTGGTGATAAAGATGTCCAGATCGTTAGGAGTGGTGTCGAAGGCTCCTTCGGTGAAGGGGAAATTGAGCCCAGAGTGGGTATAACCTGTAACG
>JBFMFT010000498.1:0-3607 GCA_040751925.1 Chloroflexota bacterium | reverse complement strand
ACCCCCTCACCTATGGAGGCAGTATGAAGCAAGCACCCCACTTTCCGCCCTGGCCGAGCGCCTTCACGCTGGACGCTCTGCGCCGGGCCTGGCTGAGTGTGCGCGGTAACAAAGGG
Source organism: Chloroflexota bacterium (assembly GCA_040751925.1). Lineage (GTDB taxonomy): Bacteria > Chloroflexota > Anaerolineae > Promineifilales > Promineifilaceae > JBFMFT01. The sequence continues at coordinate 3,491 of JBFMFT010000498.1, read as the reverse complement.
ACGAGCGGCCCCGACGGCGAGACGCTGGCCGAGTTCGAGCGGAACCTGGAAACGCAACTGGGCCGGCTGCGTGACGAACTGTTGAACGGAGCATACCGGCCGCGCCGCGTGACCCAAATCCTGGTCCCCAAAAGCAGTAGCGGCTGGCGGCCGCTCTCCCTGTGGGCCATCCGCGACCGCGTGGCCCAACGGGCCGTTCATAACTACCTGGAACCGGTCTTCGAGCCCCACTTCCTGCCTTGCAGCTACGGCTTTCGCCCCGGCCGCACCACCCGCGACGCCGCCCTGGCCATCCACAAAGCTGGACGAGCTGGCGCCCAGTGGGTGTTGGACGCCGACATCAAAGACTGCTTCGGGCAAATGGACAACGGCCGCCTTCTCCGGCGGTTACAAAACTGGCAAGTGCCAACCCCCCTGATCGAACTCATTGGCCGCTGGCTGCACGCCCGCGTCTGGAATGCCTGGCTGGGCGGCCGCACGGCCGGTACCTCCCAGGGTGGGGCCATTTCCCCCCTGCTCTGCAACGTTTACCTGCACCCTTTTGACCAGGCCATGCAGAGGCGAGGGTTATGGTTCATCCGCTTCGCCGACGATTTTGTAGCCCTCAGCCGCGACCAGGCCACCATCCAGCAGGCCGAACAATGGGCGACGGCCGGTTTGCGGGGGCTAGGGCTTGAACTTCACCCCCAGAAAACCCGTATCACCACCTTCGAGGCTGGCTTCCAGTTCGTCGGTTGGTTCTTCCTCCGCGACGAACTGCATGAACTGAAGTGAACGTGTCACCCCGTCACCCCGACACGCATCACGCAGTTACCCATTACGAGGTATCCATGACTACTGTTTACGTCAAAGAACAAGGGGCTACCGTCCGCCGCCGGGCCGAGCGGTTGGTCATCAGCAAGGGCGGGGCCGTCCTGGAAGAGTATCCACTGGCCCAGGTAGACCAACTCGTTCTCTTGGGCAATGTGCAGATCACCACCCAGGCGGTAGCCACCCTGCTGGAACGAGAAGTGGACGCGGTCTTCATGTCTATCTATGGCAAGTTTCGCGGCCGGCTGCACGCCGGCGCCAAACAGGCCCAGTTGCGCCGCCAACAGTACCGCTTTATGAGCGACGAGGCGGCTAACCTGCGGCTGGCTAAGGCCATTGTAGACGGCAAAATCCACAATCAGCGCGTCCTACTGCAGCGCCAGACCCGCCGCACGCCCTCCCTGGCCCGGCCGGACGAGGAGACCGCTACGCTCGCCAACCCAGCCCATTTCAGCCAGGCCCTAGCGGGTATGATGCAAATGCACCGGGCGATTCCCCAGGCCGACAACCTGGACACCTTGCGCGGCTACGAGGGCAAAGCGGCCGCTTACTACTTCGCCGCCATTCGCAGCCTGCTAGAGCCGGATTGGAAGTTCGAGAAACGCGCCTTTCACCCACCCCCTGATCCCTTCAACGCCCTCCTCAGCTTTAGCTACAGCCTGCTCCAAAAAGACGTGGAAGCGGCCGTCAACGTCGTCGGCTTAGACGCCTACCTGGGCTGTTTCCACGAGATAGACGCCGGCCGCCCCTCCCTGGCCCTCGACCTCATGGAAGAGTGGCGCCCCCTCATCGCCGACGCCCTGGCCCTCGAGTTGGTCAATCGCCACGTTCTACGCCCCAGTGACTTCACCCGGACGAGCAATAGCCAGCGGCCGGTGGAATTGGGTGAGGCGAGCATGGCCCGCGTCTTGCAAGCCTATGGCGCACGCCTGGAGATCAAAGTCCATCATCCCCTGGCCGGCGGCCCGGCCGGCGGCGAAACTTCCCTCCGCCGGGCCATCGAATTACAGGCCCGCCGCCTGGCTCACGTCGTCAGCGGCCAGACCCCAACCTACGAAGCGATGAAGGCTAAATGAAAACAGCCGACGTTTGCCAAACGTCGGCTGTTTACGGTGATATGAACTGGATACAGATTGACCATCGGGGCATCCTCATCCCCAGCCGCATCGTAGCCGTTGGGTCGGCCAGGTCAGCCCCCCTGCGCCGGCTCCTGGGCGACCTGCCCCGTTCCAAGATCATTGACCTGACCGGCGGCCGTAAGCGGCAGACCATCGTCGTCCTGGACAGTGGACATGTAGCCGTCACTGCCCTGACCGTCGAGGAGATAGTCCGTGAATTGGAGAGGACACTATGAAGACACTCACCATCCACGTAGACGGGGCTATCGGCGACCCCTATCACACGGGCATTGCCGCCGTCGCCCGCACGGCCGACGGCTATTTCCTGGGCTGGTTGAGCCGCCGCCTGCCGCGCATGACCAATAATGAGGCCGAATACAACGCGGCCCTCCTGGGTCTGGAACTAGCCCACCTGCTCGGTAGTGACTGCATTGAAATCGTCTCCGACTCAGAAGTGTTGGTCTACCAGATGCAGGGTCTTAGCCGCGTCAACAGCCCCCGCCTGAAACAGCTACACCAGCAAACCTGCCAGACGGCCGCCCACTTCCGCCAGGTCTCCTTCCGCCACGTCAGCCGTGAACAGAACCACCTGGCCGACGCCCTGGCCGCCGACGCCCTGGCCGGCCGCCTGGTGAAGATGAAGCGGTGATGGGGTGAGGGGGTGACAGGGTGAGGGGGTGACAGGGTGAGGGGGTGACAGGGTGATGGGGTGACAATCACCCCCTCACTCCCTCACCCCCTCACCCCCTCACTTGAGGAGGAAGACGTGCGAATAGTAGTCAGTTACGACATTAGCGATAACAAACGGCGCACCAAAATTATGAAGATAGTGGAAGGATACGGCTATCGTGTCCAATACAGCGTCTTCGAGTGCGACCTGGAAGCGAACAAGCTGGCCGAACTCAAAAAACGCCTACGGCCGCTCGTCAAAGAAGAGCTATGGGAAAGCGTCCGCTTCTATCCCCTTTATGCCGAGTCCGCCGAACACGCCCAAGTCCTGGGCAAAGACTTACGCAAGGCCCTGGGCCACACCGAGGTTGTGTGAGGGGGCGACAGGGTGAGAGGGTGACAAGGTGAGGGGGTGAATTATTGAGGGGGAATGATCCAGGTTTCTGGGTGCGTGATCATGCCCACGATCGTGCCGATGACTTTATCGTAAGCCTGGTGCAGAGACGTGGCCTCGTCGCCTTCTATATACTGGCACTTCATAGCAAATTCCAGCCACACTTGCGTCTCGGCCGCTTCACTCTCAGCGTCAGAAAGTTTAGCGATGAAGGCCGCCACGTAACGTCTCTTGCGCCAGGCCTCGGCCAAATTGGCGCAAACCGAACGTGACGAGCGGCGAATCTGGTCAGTTAGAGAATAGACCTCCGCTTTCGGGAAAGCCTTCGATAGCTCAAAAATCCGCATGGCTAAAGCAAAAGCTCTCTGATAGACTTCCAAATCCTGGTGTACTTGAGCCCTCTTGTTCACTCTACCTCCTACCCAGTTAAGCCTGACACTGAAGAACGATTCATCGCCAACCCAATTCTACTATCTGTCTGCCACCCCGCCACCCCCTCA
>JBFMFT010000497.1:0-3619 GCA_040751925.1 Chloroflexota bacterium | reverse complement strand
ATAATCCTAATTATGAGCAATGAACAATGAACAATGGACAATGAGCCAATTGTTCATTGTTCATTGCCCATTGTTCATTGAGGTTCTTATGCCCCGTACCATCCACTCACCGGTAGGAACACAACTCCATTGTAAGGGCTGGCTGCAAGAGGCGGCCTACCGGATGTTGCAGAACAACCTCGACCCAGAGGTGGCCGGCGATCCAGAGAATTTGATCGTCTATGGCGGCCGGGGACGGGCCGCCCGCAACTGGGCCTGTTTCGAGGCCATTTTAGATAGCCTGCGCCAGCTGGAAAACGACGAAACGCTGCTGGTACAGAGCGGCAAGCCGGTGGCCGTCTTCCGCACCCACCCCGACGCCCCGCGCGTCTTGCTGGCTAACTCCAACATTGTGCCGCATTGGGCCACCCAGGCCAACTTCGACAAGTGGGAGGCGGAGGGATTGATCATGTACGGCCAGATGACGGCCGGTAGCTGGATTTACATTGGCACTCAGGGTATTCTGCAAGGCACTTACGAGACCTTTGGCGCGGCCGCCCGCCAGGCCGGTTGGCCCTCGCTCAAGGGCAAGTGGGTCCTGACGGCCGGGCTGGGTGAAATGGGCGGCGCGCAACCCCTGGCGGTGACCATGAACGAAGGGGTGGCCCTCATCGTGGAGGCCGACGAGTGGCGCGCCCGCCGCCGGCTCGAACACCGCTACATTGACGAAGTGGCTGAAGAGCTAGATGAGGCCCTCAAGCGGGTGCGCTACTACGTGGAAAGCGGCCAGCCCCGTTCGATTGGCTTGATCGGCAATGCGGCTGACGTGCTGCCCGAACTGGTGGCCCGCGACGTTCTACCCGATATTGTCACCGACCAGACCTCTGCCCACGACTACCTGGCTTACTTCCCGCACGGCATGACGCTAGAGGAAGCCCGCGCCCTACGCGACAAAGACCCTGGTGAATTTGCCTGCCGTTCGGCCGCCTCTATGGCCCGCCATTGCGCGGCGATGGTGGAAATGCAGAAGCGGGGGGCGATTGTCTTTGACTATGGCAATAACCTGCGCCAACGCGCCCTGGACGCTGGCGTGAAAGACGCTTTTAGTTACCCCGGCTTTGTACCCGCCTACGTCCGGCCGCTCTTTTGCGAAGGCAAAGGCCCCTTCCGCTGGGTGGCCCTGAGTGGCGATCCGCAGGACATCTACGTGACCGACCAGGCCATCATGGAGCTATTTCCAGAGGACGAACACTTGCAACGCTGGTTGCGAATGGCCCAGGAAAAGGTTCACTTTCAGGGCTTACCGGCCCGCATCTGCTGGCTCGGCTATGGGGAACGCGCCCGCGCCGGCCGCCGGTTCAATGAGTTGGTCGCCAGTGGCAAGGTCAAGGCCCCGATTGTGATCGGCCGCGACCATTTGGACGCTGGTTCGGTCGCCAGTCCCAACCGCGAGACGGAAGGGATGCGGGATGGCTCGGACGCCATTGGCGACTGGCCCATCCTGAACGCCCTCGTCAATGCCGTCAGTGGGGCCACCTGGGTCAGCTTCCATCACGGTGGGGGCGTGGGTATTGGCTACAGCCTGCACGCTGGGCAAGTTATTGTGGCCGATGGTACGCCGGCGGCGGCCTCTCGCCTGGAACGTGTCTTGACCGTGGATCCGGGTATGGGCGTCGTGCGCCACGCCGACGCTGGCTATCCCAGGGCGATTGAAGTGGCCCGCGAGCAGGGGATCAAAATTCCCATGCTGTCATTGTAGGGAGCATGCCCGCCGCGCAAGCTAAGAGCGTGCGCTACGAGCGGCCGTAAATGCTCATGTCTTCACTTATCCTCTTGCTGTTGACCCTGCTGACCACCGCCTGCGAACGGCCGCTACAACCCACCAACCAGCGGCCGGCGACCGTCGAAGTGGAAAACAGCCGGGGCTACCCGGCCGCCGCCCAGAGCCTACCGCCAGGCTATCCTCCGGCCACGTTGGTCAGTCTGCCAACGGCTATGGGGCCAACGCCAGTCGAAGTTGCCAGCGCGCCCAGCGTCACTCCTGGTGGCACGCCAGAAACCGCCCTCGCCAACCCCCCACCTGGGCCAACCGAGACGGGTAACCCACTCACCCCGGCCGTCACCCCCAGCGCGAGCGGCGCGCCGCAAATTCACGTCGTCACCGCCGGCGATAATCTCTACCGCCTGGGTCTACACTATGGCCTGTCCTGGCTGGCCCTGGCCGAATACAACAACCTGACCAATCCGGATCAACTGACGGTGGGACAGGAGCTTCGCATCCCCGGCGGCGAGGAGATCATTACCCCCACCCCCTCGCCAGCCACCGAAACGATGTACATGGTGCGGCCGGGCGACACCCTCTATCGTATCGCCCAGGCCTTCCAGGCCAACTGGATGCAAATTGCCGAGGCCAATGGCTTGGTCAACCCCAACCAGCTTCACCCCGGCCAGGTGTTGAAGATCGTGGCGACGGCCCCTGGGCCCCGGCCGCCATTCGTTCACGTCGTCCAGCGCGGCGAGACCCTCTTTCTCATTGCCCTGCGCTATGGCCTACCCTGGCCGGCCATCGCTGAGGCCAATAGCCTCATCCCTCCCTACGTCATCTACCCCGGCCAATCCCTCATCATTCCCGGCGGGTAGGAATGGAACGCGGATAACGTGGATTGGCGCGGATTCTCGCTAATCCCCATAGAACCCGCGTTGATCCGCGTTCATCTGCGTCATCCGCGTCCTATGTTCTGGCCTGGTGTCATAGAAGCCTACCGGCCGTATTTGCCCTTTGACGAAGCTACGCCTATCGTCACGCTCCACGAGGGCCAGACGCCGTTGATCCGGGCGGAGCGGCTGGCCGCGCAAATTGCCCCTGGTTGCGATCTACAGCTTTACCTCAAATACGAAGGGCTAAACCCCACCGGCTCTTTTAAGGATCGGGGCATGACGGCGGCTATCACCCAGGCCGTCCGCGAAGGAGCGCGTACCGTCATCTGCGCCAGCACCGGCAACACGGCCGCCAGCGCCGCCGCCTACGCCGCCCGCGCCGGACTACGCTGCCTGGTTCTCGTCCCCGAAGGTAAAATCGCCCTGGGCAAACTGGCCGCCTGCCTGACCTACGGGGCCGAGGTTTTGGCGGTTCAAGGCTCCTTCGACCAGGCTTTGGCGATTGTGCGCGACCTAGCCGGCCGCCATCCCATCACCCTGGTCAACTCGATCAATCCCTGGCGGTTGGAAGGGCAGAAAACGGCCGCTTTCGAGATTTGCGACCAGTTGGGTGGACGCGCCCCTGACTGGCTGTGCCTGCCAGTGGGCAACGCTGGCAACATCACCGCCTACTGGATGGGCTTCCGGCAATATGGGAAGGGCCTCCCGCGCCTGCTGGGCGGGCAGGCGGCCGGGGCTGCGCCCATTGTCCTCGGCCGCGTGGTGGACAAGCCAGAGACGATTGCCACCGCTATCCGCATTGGCAATCCGGCGCGCTGGCGGCAGGCCGTCCAGGCGTTGGACGAATCGGATGGCTTGATAACGGCCGTCGCCGACGCTGAGATTTTAGAAAGTTGGCGGCTCCTAGCCAGCCTGGAAGGGATTTTCGTAGAGCCGGCTTCGGCGGCCGGCGTGGCCGCCCTGCGCCAACAAATCGCCATTG
>JBFMFT010000496.1:0-3640 GCA_040751925.1 Chloroflexota bacterium | reverse complement strand
GGACAGCAGCCGCGACAAAGAAGGTTTTGGACATGGGCAGGGCTACCTGTACCCCCACGCCTTCCGCGAGCATTGGGTGGGCCAACAATACTTGCCGGCCGCCCTGCAAGGCCGTCTCTTCTACCAGCCCGGCGACCAGGGCCACGAACGCCAAATCGCCGAACAAGTGGCCCGGCGGCGGGAAGAGCAACTGGCGGCGATGGTGGAGACGGCTGTCCAATCCCCTACGGAAGTCTTGACCACCAGCCCTACCGACCGCGCCCGTGACGCCTGGCTGCAACGAACGATTGCCAATAGCGGCCGCAACCTGGGCCACTTGCGCGACCGGCTGTTTGAGTTGGCGGCCGTGCAGCGCCACCACCTCATTTTGGATTTGAATGCCGGTACGGGCTTGCTGACCTGGGAAGCGATGCGCCGCGCCCCGGAAGGGGGGGTGTGGGCGATGACGGCCGACGCTCAAGCGGCCGAAGCCCTGCGCCAGCAAGCCGCCCGCCTGCCCGAAGTGGAGCGGCCGGTTATCCTCATCGGCCGGCCGGACGAGTTAGATTATCTGCTCTCCCTGCGCGGTGAAGGGGAGGTGCGTTTTGATCGGATCATCGGCCGCAATCCCCTCACGTTTCACGATTCAGCCAGCGCACTGCTTAGACAGCTGGCTAACCGTCTCCTACCCGCCGGCCGACTCGTTCTGACCCAGATCATACCTCGGCGCAGCCAACGATTGTACGATCTGATAGACTGGCATAGCGAAGAGCTGAAGCATCGGGTAGTCGCAGCCGAGGAAAAAATCTACAGCGACCCGGTCGATTCCCTGGTAAACTGGGACACGACGGAGTTGGAGGCGGTCTTGAAGGCGGCCGGCTTTACAGACGTGCAAATCCAGGTGGAAAGCCAGGTGGAGGAGCGGCGTATCACGGCCGCCCACCTGTCGCGCTGGTTTGGTGAGGGGTTGGAGGATGGGCGGCCGAGTTATGGACAGCGGTTACGGGCGGCCGGGCTGTCTCCTGACCAAGTTGAGCAGGTAGCGGCTCTTTACCGCCGCCATTTGCTAGACCAGTCGGTTAGCTGGCAGAGCAGCCTGGCCTACGTGACGGCCGGGAAGTCTCACGCAAAGGCGCAAAGATGGTAAGGGAAGAATCCTGCGCGTCTTGGCGTGACAAAAGAGCCGCATCTGGGGATGCTCCCTCCTCAATCGGGAGTTTACGACACTAACTCGTTCAGGCGCAGGTGGTCAATCCGGTTTTGGTAGTGGAGACGCCAGGTTTCGCGGCGGGGGATTTGCACGTACTCGAAGTAAGTGACACCCGTATTGTGGTTCCAAATCTCACAACGACGCCAGGGGCCAACGTTGAAGATGTGGTCAAAGGCGGCTTCCACGACGCCCCCATGACAGACGGCCAGCACCACCTCATTGCGATGGCGTTCCACCAGTTCCTCGATGAACAAGCCGACCCGCGTGCGGAAGTGCATGAAGGTTTCGCCCCCTTCCACCATGGGCGTTACGGTAGAGAACGGCCGTTCGCTGCCCCAATACTCCGCGTATTGACGGGGCAACTCGTCACTGGGCCAGGCCGTGTGGTCGTAGCGGTTGTTGCCAATCTCGCGTAGGCGGTCGTCGAGTTGCGCTTCACGGCCGTAGGCCAGGGCCAAAGGCCCGGCCGTTTCCCGCGCCCGCCTCATCGTGCTGCTGTAAAAGGCGTGGATAGTGGGTACTTCGCGGGGCAGCCAGGCAGCCAGAGCCGCCGCCTGTCGTTGGCCCAGGTCGGTTAGTCCTTCGTCGGTGTTGCCGCTGGCCCATTCCTTGAGGTTCACGTGGCTTTCGCCGTGTCGAATCAGATAAAGGTGCATGGTATATTTCCCGGTAGGGTAATTCTGCAAAATTGCCCTACCAGTTATAAGCCAGAAGGGGCGGCCAGGCAATCTGTTGACAACCGTAGTAGCCAGGCATAGAATTACGGCCGCTACCTGGAAGGCAAAGCCTCTCCTCGATTGGGGGCAACGGCCGGTGACCGGTGTCCCCGCCCTTATGAGAACCATGTTACTCGCTTTCGAAGACGAACCTGCGTCGAAACAGGTGGGGCGCGCCGCCTCCTGGCGCATGGCCCCCAACCTGCCTGCCAATCCCATAAACTAATCCCCTGGAAGGCAGGTAGCCCCCTCTCCCTACCCTCCAGGGGGCATACTCCTGGAGGTGAAAATGGAAACCGTAGTCCTGGATGAAGTCCTGGCCCAACTGCGAGCCGCCCTGGAGCGTAACGATTTGTCGGGCGCGGCCGACGTGATTGAAGCTCTGCGTCCGGCCGACCAGGTTGACCTGTGGGATGAACTAGACGACGAGGATCAGGCCGCCCTCTTGCCGGAGTTGAACCCGGCCGATTCGGCCGACATTCTGCAAGAGCTGGACGACGAAGAAGCGGCCGAACTGGTGGCGGCCTTGCCCACGCCGACAGTCATTCGCATCGTGGACGAAATGGAGCCGGATGAAGCGGCCGACCTCCTGGGCGACCTAGACCCGGCACAGGCCAGGGCGGTGTTGGCCGGGCTGGAAGACCCCGACGAAGTGCGCCCCCTCTTGCTACACCCGGACGACAGCGCGGGTGGCCTGATGACCTCGGAATACCTGGCTCTGCGTCGCCGCATGACGGCCGGCGAAGCTATCGAGGCTCTGCGGAGTTGGAAACCAGACGTGCAGAACTTCTTGTACCTGTACGTGGTGGATCGCTACGGCCGGCTGGTTGGCGTGGTCAGCCTGCGCCAGTTGGTGGTGGCCGACCCTAAAACGCCCCTGGCCGAGATTATGGAGCCAGAGGTGGTGTCGGTGGCGGCCGGGACTGATCAGGAAGAGTGCGCCCGCATTATGAGCCGCTATGACCTGCTGGCCCTGCCGGTGGTCAATGGCAATAACACCCTGCTCGGCGTCATTACGATTGACGACGTGGTGGACGTGTTGGAAGAGGAGGCGACCGAGGACATTCAGCGATTGGGCGGCGCGTTGCCGTTGGAACGATCCTACCTGGACACGGGAGTCTTCACAGTTACCCGCAAGCGCATTGGCTGGCTGATGCTGCTCTTTGTTACCGAGACGCTGACCGGAAGTGTCCTACGTTACTTCCAGAGTGAGTTGGACGCGGTCGTTGCCCTTTCCTTCTTTGTGCCACTCTTGATTGGCACGGGCGGCAATGCCGGTTCGCAGACCACCAGCACCATCATTCGCGCCCTGGCGGTGGGAGACATTGACCTGGGAGATGCCCTGCGCGCTTTGTGGCACGAGCTGCGGGCCGGCTTGCTGCTAGGAGCGGGTATGGCGGTGATTGCCTTTGTTCGCGCCCTGACCTGGGGAGGAGGCCAACCCCTGGCGATGACGGTCTCGATGGCTATTTTGGCTATCGTTATATGGGCCAACGCCCTGGGGGCGTTACTCCCACTCCTCGCCGCTCGCCTGAAGATTGACCCGACGATTGTGTCTGGGCCGGTGATGAGTACCCTGGTGGACGCCACCGGGTTGTTTATCTATTTCTCTATTGCCCGGATTATGCTGGGTCTGTAGAGGGTGGTAAAGTGGCAAGTGGCAGGTGGCAAGTCTTACCTGCCACCTGCCACTTGCTACCTTCCACATTCAGGGTAGGTGGAGCGGTCGAGGGGC
>JBFMFT010000495.1:0-3644 GCA_040751925.1 Chloroflexota bacterium | reverse complement strand
TCTGTTGGCGGTAGGCGGCGTATTGGTGATCCTCGGCCGCTACGACAAACTACCCGAAACCGGCCGCTCGCGTCGCCGTCGCCGCCGGGCCCTCAAACCCAAGCCGAGGCGGACTGAGGAATGATCATTCTTCGCGACGAGAAACGCATCGCTCGCTATAAGGCGATCAGCCAGTACACCAGCCTGATTGGTTTTCTGGCCCTGATGGGCGGCCTGGCGGTGGCTTTTCTGAACGTTTCTAACGTCTTCTTCTACCAATTTCTGGCCCTGACCGTCGGCTGGCTTTTCTCCCAGATTGGCCTCTACCTGGCCCACCGCTACCTGCGTAGCCCCCGGCCGGACGAAGTGCTAGACCAGGCTCTCAAAAAGACAGCGCGGGACGGCCGCCTCTACCATTACCTGTTGCCTGCTCCCCACGTTCTGCTGACCCCGGCCGGGCCGATCATCCTGGTCGCCAAGTACCAATCCGGCCACATTACCGCCCAGGGCGACAAGTGGAAGCAGACGGCCGGGCCGGACGCCGGGCCGGTCAAACGCTTTTTCGCGGCCATGCGGCGGGTCTTCAGCCAGGAGGGGTTGGGCAATCCCAGCCGCGAGGCCGAGGCGATGGTCAAGGCCCTGGCCGGCTACCTGCACAAACACGCCCCGCAAGTAGAAGAAGTACCCATTGGCGCGCTGATCGTCTTCACCGGCAAAGATAGCCAATTCCTCGACGTAAATGGCTCGACCATCCCGGCCATGCACTTTAGCAAGCTCAAGGGCTTTCTCAAGCAGCAAGGGCCGGGGACGCCCCTGCCGCTGGAGACTTACGAAGCTATTCAGAGTGCCTTTGACAAGTCAATCAAATTTTAGACGCCATGATTCTGCAAAATCGCTCCCTACTCGACCAGGAACTTTCGGAACTGCGCGATAACGTGTTGCGACTGGGTAGCATGGTCGAAAGTGCGCTTGACGAGGCAATCGTCGCTCTGTACGAGTTGAATACGGAGAAGGCCCAGCAGGTCATCGCCGGCGACGACCAACTGAACCTGGTGCGCTACCAAATTGAAGAAGGGGCGTTGCGGGCGCTGGCGACCCAACAGCCGGCCGCCCGCGATTTACGCACAGTCATCACTGCCATTCACGTAGCCATAGAATTGGAGCGAATGGGCGACCACGCGGCCGGGATTGCTCAGTTAGTCAGACGCCTCATCAATGAACCTCCCCTTACCATGCCGGCCCGTTTACTCAAAATGGCCCGGCGGGCGCGTCAGATGGTGCGGGAGAGCCTGGACGCCTACGTGACCTACGACGCCACTATGGCCCAAGCCCTGATCAAGCACGACGATAAGGTGGACAAACACTACCGCAAGCTCTTCCAGGAGACGGTGCTGACAATGCAGGATGATAGCTTGATCCGGCCGGCTACCTACCTGCTGTGGGCCGGCCACAACCTGGAACGGATCGGCGACCGGGCCACCAATATCGCCGAACGGGTCATCTTCATGGTTAGCGGCCGTTACGTGGAGATAGACACGGCCGTTGAATAGCGCAGACCTGCGGGGTTTCCGAAAACCCCGCAGGTCTGAGGAGGTCAACATGACAAACGCCAACCAAAACCTTGAGTTCAACCGAACCATTGCTGCGCCGGTGGCGGCCGTCTACCGCGCTTTCACCCATTCCACCATCCTGCGCGAATGGCTGTGCGACGCGGCCCAGGCTATCGCCAAACCGGGTGGCCGGCTCTACCTGGCCTGGCACGATGGCTACTACGCCATGGGTGAGTTTACCGAGTTGGAACAAGACCACCGGGTGGCCTTTACCTGGCTGGGCAAGGGTGAGCCGGGGCCAACGCAGATCGGGGTGTCGTTGACGGCCGCCGATGGTCACACCGCTCTTGCCCTGACCCACAGTGGCTTTGGTGAGGGGGAGACCTGGCAATCATTGGCGGCGATGATGCGCCAGGGATGGGAGTATGGGCTGGAAAACCTGCAATCCATCCTGGAAACGGGCCATGACTTGCGGATCACGCGGCGGCCGATGATGGGTATTAACCTGGATGAGTTCAACGCCGAAATCGCCGCTAAACTGGGTGCGCCGGTCAGCGAAGGTATCCGGCTGAGTGGCGCATTGGCCGGGATGGGCGCGGCGGCGGCCGGGCTGCAAAAAGATGACGTTATCGTGGGTCTGGCCGGCCACGAGGTGAAGGACTGGCCCACGCTGGTGACGGCCTTGCAGAGCCGTCGCGCTGGCGATCCGGTTGAAGTCGTCTTTTATCGGGGCCCGGAGAAAAGAACGGTGACTATGACGCTTTCGCCCCGGCCGCTGCCCACCGTGCCGGCTACGGCCGGCGAACTGGCCGAAGCCTTGCGCCAGGAATACCAACGCTACGATGAAGCCCTGACCCAATTCCTGGCTGAAGTTTCGGAAGCGGAGGCGGAGTACCGGCCGGCCGAGGGTGAATGGAGTACGAAGGAAACCCTGGCTCACCTCATCGGCGGCGAGCGTGAGACCCACTGTTGGATCGCCGACTTGATCAACGGCGACGAACGCTGGTCAGATACCTTTTCCAACCCCACCAACGTACCGGCGCGGGTGCAGGCTACTGTCCGGGTCTACGGCACGGCCGCCGCTCTGCTGGCCGAGCTACGGCGAAATGAGCAAGAGACGGTGGCGATGATAGCGGTGTTACCGGCCGACTTCGTGGCCGGCAAGAGTAGCTACTGGCGGTTGGGGATGAACGTTCTCCAACAGGCCAGCCACGTGACCGATCACCTGGAACAAATGCGGGCGGCCGTCCGCGCGGCCCGGTCGTAACCCAACCCGGCGGGTTGGGCTACACGGAAGGCAATCCGGCGCAATAAGATAAAGCCGACAAAAACTGGCAGCCAGAAGGACAGGCCGCGGAAGGATAAGTTGATAATAGTCCCGGCCTCGGCCGGCACGCCCAGGGCCACGTAGACCAGGGGCAACAGGGCCTCGACGATCCCCACGCCGCTGGGGGTGGGCGAAACGATCCAGAAGAGGGTGGTCATGGCGTAAGCAGACCACAAGATCGTCAGCTGCACAGGCTGGTGGAAGGCCAGGAAAAGACAGAATAGAGAAGCCGCGCTGGTCAAGTGGGCAGTCAGGGCGATGACCAGGGTGCGTAGCAGACGGCCGGGATGGGCGGCCATGGCCACCCCGGCCGCCTTGACTTCGGCCGCGTGCACCTTTGCCCAATCGGTGGCTAGAAAGGGCGGCCGGCCCAGGCGGCGGGTCAAACCATTGGTGGCTTGCTGGACGATCTCCAATAAGCGTTGCGGCAAGATCGGCCAGCGCACACCCAGGGCTAGAACGGCCAGCAGCCCCCCTACAATAAGCAAGAGAATGATGGCGCTGGTCAATTCCAGGGTGGTGAGGGCTTGACGCCAGGATAGGAAGACCAGAGCCGGAACGAGGATCAGCGTAAATGCGCCATAATTCGCCAGTAAGACCAGAATCATGGCGGCGGCCGTGCGGGCCACCGGCCGACCCTGGCGATTGGCGTCATCTATGAACAAAGCGGCCCCGGCCGCCCCGAACAAGGGGGTGGTGGCATTCAGGAAGAGCGAGGCGAAGGTCATCGGCAACAGGTCGCGCACCCGGCCAGGCACATCGGCCGCGTGTAGGGCTGAATGGTAGAT
>JBFMFT010000494.1:0-3648 GCA_040751925.1 Chloroflexota bacterium | reverse complement strand
TTCGTGACCCTTCGTGTCCTTCGTGGACACCGTAACAGTGCATCGGCCGCCCCTTCCACCTTCCCCTCAAGCAACCGCAAACTCCGTGTACTTCCGCATCTCCGGCGCATGGAAGGCCAGGACAATGTCCTCTTTGGGAACTCCGGCCGCCAGCAAAGCGGTGGCCACACCTTCTTCAGTCCCATCGTACTCAATCCAGATTTTGTCGTTGTGCAGGCGAATGTGAATGATCACCGAATGGACACGGCGGTTATTGTCCCAGCCCACGTACATCAATTGATAGCTGTGGCGTTCATCGTCAAACACAAGCAGGGGGTCAATCTGGCCATGGCTCGGCCGGTACCTGGCATCTTCCGTTAGAACCTTCTTGACGATGTGAGAATACTCTTCTAATCTAGCCATCGCATTACTTCGGCAGCAAATTTTCGCCCGGCTCGCTCGGCCGCTATGACTTTCTCAGCTCCGAGATCAACAAAGGCCCGACGCAGGCCAAATGTAATCGTGAACGGATCGTGGGTAATTGTCCAACCATCTTTAATGAGAGCCTGTTTTACGGAGTCATGTAAGACGTCGCGTGTAGACATCTGCGCTTCCCTTGAGCGTCGTAATAGCGACCGCGTCAAATCAGTAGGAATTATAGCACACTACCATATGCTTTCCTTGACCCAATTTCCTGGAGATTAAACCCATACGATTCCTCCCCGCCCGTTCACGTCTCCACCACCCCACCTCCCTCATTCGTGACCCTTCGTGCCCTTCGTGGACACCGTAACAGTGCATCGGCCGCCAATTCTGCTATAATTGCCCCAAAACGGAGACGAGAGAAAGAAGCCCCGGCTCCATTCGTCCTTCGTCTATCGTCTCACCACCTATACCTGATTCGGAGAGTAGAGTATGTCTGGACATTCCAAGTGGTCCACCATTAAACACAAGAAAGCGGCCGCCGACGCCAAGCGCGGCAAAGTCTTCACCCGCCTGGCTAAAGAACTGACCATAGCCGCCCGCGAAGGCGGCGGCGACCCCAACGGCAACGCCCGCCTGCGCTTGGCGATTGAAAAAGCCAGGGCCGGCAGTATGCCCAAAGACAACATCGAGCGGGCCATCAAACGAGGCACGGGTGAGTTAGAGGGAGGGGATTTGGTTGAATCAGTCTATGAGGGCTACGCGCCGCATGGGATTGGTCTGCTCATCGAGGTCGTCACCGACAACAAGAACCGCACCGTCTCGGACGTGCGCCACACCCTCAATAAATACGGCGGGATCATGGCCGAGGCCGGCTCGGTGGCCTGGCAATTTACCCGCAAGGGCTATGTCACTATTAACGGCGACGTAGACCAGGACGAACTGTTTCTGGTAGCGGCCGACGCGGGGGCCGAAGACGTGCGCTTTAACGAGCAAACCGAAATTTACACCGACCTGGAGAACTTCCACGCCGTCCGCAGCGCGCTGGATGAAGCTGGCTACGAAGTGGACGAGGCCAGCTTGATCTATGACCCCAATAACCCCGTCCAACTCGACCAGGCTGCGACCCTCCAGGTCATGCACTTGATCGAGCAACTAGAGGAACTGGATGACGTACAAGACATCTACTCGACCCTGGACGTGACCGAAGAAGCGATGGCTGCCCTGGAAGCGGCGTAGGGAAGGATGAAGGATGAAGGATGAAGGATGAATGGAAGAAAGCTCTTCATTCATCCTTCATCATTCGTCATTGAGCTATGAGGATATTGGGCCTGGACCCTGGCACGGCTACCACCGGCTATGGCGTCATTGAAGCCACTGACGGCCGCCTATCGGCCGTGATCTATGGCGTCATCACCACCCCGGCCCACGTGGAGGCGGCCCACCGGCTACAACACATTTACCAGGCCATAGAGGAGTTGTTGAACGTTTACCGGCCGGACGCGGCGGCCGTCGAGGAGGTCTTTTTCGGCCGCAACATCACCACGGCCATCGCCGTCGGCCAGGCGCGGGGGGTTCTCCTGCTGGCCCTGGCTAACGCCCACCTTCCCATCGCCGAATACTCCCCACCCCAGGTCAAAGACACCGTGACTGGCTATGGCAAAGCCGACAAGAACCAGGTGCAGATGATGGTGCAAAACCTGCTCAACCTGGACACCCTCCCCCAGCCCGACGACGCGGCCGACGGCCTGGCGGTGGCGATTACCCACTACTACCACCAACGACACCTGTCCTTAGCCGAGGTTCAGTACAGTAGATGAAACGTGAAACGTGAAACGTGAGAAGAACGCTTCACGTTTCACGCTTCACGCTTCACACCATGATCGCTTCTCTCAGCGGCCACGTCCAGAAAATCAGCGACAACCACCTGATCGTCAGCGTGGGCGGTGTGGGGCTGCGCGTCTTCGTCCCCCGGCCGGTACTGGAAAAGGCTGGCGGCGCCGGCCGGCCCATCAGCCTGCACACCTATCTGATCGTGCGCGAAACGGAACTGGCCCTCTACGGCTTCGACAGCGAAGACGACCTGGGTCTATTCGAGGTCTTATTGGGGGTCAATGGGGTGGGGCCAAAGGTGGCCTTGTCCATCCTGTCCAGCCTCAGCCCCGAACTGCTCAAGAACGCCATCGTGCGGGAGGAGGCGGCCGTCCTCCAGCGCGTCCCTGGCATCGGCAAAAAAACGGCCGAACGGATTCTCTTTCATTTGCGCGACCGGCTAGATTTGACGGCCGAGACGGCGGCCATGCCCTTCGTCAGCGACGTGGACGCCGAGGTGATTGAGGTGCTGACCGGCCTGGGCTTCAGCATCATCGAAGCCCAAAGCGCCCTGCAAAAGCTACCCCGCGAAGTCACCGGAGTGGAGGCCCGCACCCAATTAGCCCTCCAACAGCTAGACGCCAGGTAGGGGCGAGGCAACGTGGAAAGGGTTTGTCTCTCCGCTAGCTTCTGCTCCACGTTGCCTCGCCCTTCCTTAAAACACGATCCGCCCCGCCGCCAGCAACACCGCGCAGCCAAACACCATCACGTTTAGCAACAATAAGAGAGCCAGGATCAGGCGTTGGGAGGGGGACAGCCTGCCCAGCAATCCGCGCAGGCCGCCGCTAGTCACCGGCCGCCCGGCCGCTGCCTGCTCCATTTCCGCCGCCCGGATACTCCGCTCACGCAACTTGTCCAGGTCTTCTTCCGCCATACTCACTCCTCGGAGGGCAAATTGGCAAATTTGCCCTACTCGCGTAAGGTCACATCGCCGGCCGCTACCACGCGCAGCGCGCCGGCCGCGTCTCGCACCAATAAACTCCCCCACTCGTCCGTTCCCTCAGCCACACCTGAGACAGTCGTAGCTCCACTCACCCGTACCGGCCGTCCTCTTGTCACCAATCGCTCATCCCAGGCCGGTTGCGGCGATTGGCCGCCGTCGGCCGCCTCGTATCGTTCCTCCAGCCGTTGCAGCAGGGCGACCAAGAGAGCCAGGCGCGAAACCGGCCGGCCCAACTCGGCCAGCAGGCTGGTGGCGGGGAAAATGACCGGCGGTAACTCCTCCGGCCGCAGGTTGACGTTGAGGCCAATCCCCAGGACGGCCGTCTGTAAGTGGTCGCCCTCAAACTCCCCTTCTAGCAGCAGGCCGCCCACCTTGCGAATGTTAGAAACTCGGTTTTTACCAAAAACCGAGTTTCTGCTGGCAATGACCAC
>JBFMFT010000493.1:0-3653 GCA_040751925.1 Chloroflexota bacterium | reverse complement strand
GTGGGTGGGCCGCCGGCCGGGGCGTCTTCTAGTCCCAGCGCGTCTTCAACTTCTTCTTTGACCTGTTCCACGGTTGCGCGTAATACGCTTTTAAGAGTCATATTGCCTCCGATATATTGGGATACGGATGCGCGGGATTATCGGATCAACTTACCATTCGATCAAGCCTCGTTGGACGGCGACGATTTCTTTGTTCAGCTTGCCCTGGGCCAGCAGGCGCAAGACTTCCTGCTCGCGGTTGGTAAGGGTGGGCGGGGACGGCCGTTCCTGCTGAACCTGCTGCAACAGGCGGGAGGCGACGATATGTACGACGCCCTGCACTGATCCATTACCAGCAGATGCCGTAGTAGCGGCCGCCGAAGTCGGGGGCGACCTGGCCGTTGAGGCGTACCAGGTCTATGAGGACATGGTCGGGGCGCAGCAGGCGGATGAGTTGGTCGTATTCGTCGGGGAGCGGTTGTTTGGCGATGACGATGGCTTCGGCCGGGCTGACCGTTTCGTGGAGGGTGGGACGCATGAGGGAGCTGATGTGGGGGATGGTCTGCTCGATGTAGGCGCGGTTGCTGCCGTGTAGCTGGCTTAGGGAAACTTCGCGGTCGTAGATGGTTAGCTCGAAGCCTTTGCCTAGCAGCCGTTCGGCCAGTTCGATGGCCGGGCTTTCGCGGAGGTCGTCGGTGTGGGGCTTGAAGCTGAGGCCGACCAAGCCGACTTTGCGGCGGCCGTTGCGGAGGAGGATGTCTACGGCTCGTTGGGTTTGCCGTTCGTTGCTGGGGAGAATGCCTTCCAGGACGGGCAGGCGCAGGTCTTGTTGGCGGGCGGCGTAGAGGAGGGCGCGCAGGTCTTTGGGCAGGCAGGAGCCGCCAAAGGCGAAGCCGGGCTTGAGGTAGGCGGGCGATAGGTTCAGTTGGCTATCCTGGGCGAAGATGTCCATGATTTGGTGGCTGTCCAGGCCGAAGGTCTGGCACAGGTTGCCGATTTCGTTGGCGAAGGTGACTTTGAGGGCGTGGAAGGCGTTGCTGGCGTATTTGACCATCTCGGCCGCGCCCAAAGGCACGCGGTGGATGGGGGCGGCCAGACCGGCGTAGAGTTCGGTCAGGCAGTCGCCGCTGCGCTCGTCTAACTGGCCGATAATGGTATAGGGGGGATGGTCGAAGTCGCTGATGGCCGTGCCTTCGCGCAGAAATTCGGGGTTGACGCAGAAGCCGAAGTCGCGGCCGGCCTGTAGCCCTGATGCTTCTTCGAGGAGGGGGAGGAGGTGGCTGGCGGCGCGGCCGGGGAGGATGGTGCTGCGGATGACGATGACTTTGTATTCGGTGGGGGCGGCCAGGGCGCGGCCGATGTCCCGGCAGACGTTTTCCACGTGGCTGAGGTCGAGGTCGCCGTTAGGATGGCTGGGGGTGCCGACGCAGATGAGCAGGAGGTCGGATTGGTGAATGGCCTGAACAGGATTGTGGGTAACTTGGAGGCGGCCGCTGGCGACGGCCGATTGGATGAGTTCGGCCAGGCCGGGTTCGATGATGGGGCTGCGGCCGGCGCGGATGGCGGCCACTTTTTCGGGTTTGAGGTCTACGCCGGTGACGTGGTGGCCGTCGCGGGCCAGGCAGGCGGCGGTGACGCAACCGACGTAACCGAGACCAAAGATGGCAACGTTCAAGACTTTTCTCCTGCGGGGATTAGGGGATTGGGGGATTGGTTGGAGTATCTCCTAATCCCCTAATCCCCGCCGATTCCAGTAGATGTGAGACGTGGGCCTGGAGGTCGGGTGGGACGGTGGGGCAGAGGGCGACGACCAGCCGGAGGGGGAGGTCGAAGCGGCCGACTAAACCCAGGGTTGGGGCGGGTTCCAGATGGCCGTAGTGGGCGGAATACCAGCCTTGCCTGGGTGTCTCTGCGCCAGTGTAGGTGACGTATTCTACGTGACGGTCAAGTTGGAAACGTGACCTACGGGGGTCCAGTTGGAAATGTGACCTACGGGGGTCCAGTTGGAAACGTGACCTACCCGTTCCACAGACCAGGTCTACCAGCACGACGTGGCCTATTATAGTCCCGGCGGTGATTTTGGCGCAACGTTCTGGGCCTGACGGGTCTATAGTGGCGTGGGGGAGGAAGTGCCACCATTGTTCGATGGTGTGGCGGCCGGAGCCGTAAACTTCGTCTATCACCAGGATATATGGGGACGTGAAAGGTGAAACGTGAAGCGTGAGTGGGTCGGTCGGGTTGGGAGTGTCCTGGGGGGGAAAGAGGATAGTGCGGCGGTGGGTGAGGCCGAGGTGGGCGTAGCCGTCGTGTTCGGCGATGGCTAGTTGGCCGGCCGGGGTGGATTCCCACCGGAGGAGGCGGGCGGTGGCCTGGCGCCCCCAGAGGAAGGGGCCGCGCATTGCGCTCTGGTCTTGACCGTCAATGACCAGGGTGTTGTGGGCGGCCGTGCCGCGGAAGTAGTCGCGCCAGGGGTCGCCTTCCTGATAGGCGTAAGTGCCGGGGTCAACCAGGAAGGGTTGTCCGTCTATACTCAGGGTGAGGCTGAGGGCGTCGGCGTGGCCGTGAGCGGCGGTGGAGAGGTAGCCCAGAGGGCCGCAGTCGAAGGTGAGGAGGCGGCCGGGGGCGTGGAAAACGACGTAGCCGCCTTCGCGGAAAGCGCGGGGGCGCAGGGGTGCGGGGGTGAAAGGGGCGGCCAGCGACTCGAAGGTGTGGTGGCCGTCGTCGCCGAGGAGCCAGTGGCTTTTTTCGTCCCAACGGCCGGCGGCGACGGCGAAGTCGGGGCGGTGGAGGAGGACGGCGGCCGAGGCCAGGATAGAGCGGTAGTTGTTGGCCTGGGGGTCGTCGTCGAGGCGGACAACCCAGGCGTCGTCGCTGTCGCCGATGGCCGGGACGTGGCCGTTCTCGTCCATGAGGTGGTAGATGAAGTTGGCGGCGGCGGCCAGGCGTTCGTACCATAAGGCCGGCGGCCGGATGCCGTTGAGGTCGGCCAATCGCCAGGCCAGGAGGTTCCAGTCGAGGATGAAGGCTAGGTAGGCGATGGCTTGTTCGGCGGGGACGCCGTCGGGGTGTATCTGGCGGCCGATTTCCTGGGTAAGAATATCGAGGCCCTGGTCGCGCCAGTGGGATGCGCCGGGCAGCCAGGGGAAGGTGAGGCCGGTGATGGCGAGTCCGGCCGCTTCGCCGATGAGGTGGTTGTTGGCGGAACTGTAGCGGGATAGGTGGTGGGTGACGTAGATGGCCTGGTCGGTGACGGAGCGCATTAGCCGGGCGAACAGGCTTTCGGTGAGGCTGGGGGCGCGGCGGAGGAAGGCTAAGGCCCAGGCCCAATTGACCAGGCGCACGGCCGTTTCTAAGGCACTCGTCCAGTTGACGCCTTCGTAGGGTGGGTTGGTGTCGAGCCAGCTTTGCCAGTGATCACATACTATTTGGGCATATTCTTCGGCGGGGATTAGGGGATTAGGGGATTGAGAATTAGAAAATCCCCTAATCCCCCAATCCCTGCTAAGAAGGTAGTAGGCTTTGGCGAGGCTGACCAGGTGGTGGTGGCGGTTGAGTTCCCAGACCCATTTGACGCCGCCGATGGTGCGGCCGTCGCGGATGTCTACATCGGTGTAGAAGCGGCGGGGCCAGGGGCGGCCGGTGAGGGGGTCGGTGTGCCAATCGGGGGGAGGGGT
>JBFMFT010000492.1:0-3658 GCA_040751925.1 Chloroflexota bacterium | reverse complement strand
ATGAGGGCGGCTGTGTTGTTCGATGCGAACGGGTGATGGCATATAAACGACTCCTTCGATGAGTTCCGCTTTCGTGATTTCGGGGTGGGCCTCATAGCGGCGATGAAATTCAGCCCGCGACAAGTGATCGCCTGGGTTGAGGGGAGGCGGCCCGACTTGGGATTTTGGCTGGCGAGACTTCGGCCGTTCTGGGGCCAGAATAGGGGTCGTCATGGCTATTCTCCTGTTTTGTACCTGGCTATATTATAACACGTAACTGCTCAGACTCTCAGTAGAAACCAGGTTTTTTGCGGGAAATGACGATAGTTATCCAGAGAAAAACCTGGTTTCTGGCTGAGTAGCTCCCCACTTAAACAGCCTGTTTAACCCCCCATGCTACACTACCCCCAAAAAGAACAACACCAACTCTAACTTCCTACTCATCACTCATCACTCACCACTCATCACTCACCACTCATCACTCATCACTCACCACTCACCACTCATCACTCATCACTCCAGGATGATTAAACCGATGATTAAATGGATTTAAACATCGCCCATGACCGCCATATCTAGCCACTCAAGGGCAAAAACGCCCCCTCACCCCCATATAGCGATGTTTAAACCTCTGAAAAAAAACGATGTCACACCTATCAATCAATAGCCCGCCCCACCTTTCCGCCTCCCGTCAGGGCGTAGGTGTTCCCGTCCCCCCGGCCGTCGGCTCCGGCGTAGCCGTGTCTGTGACTGGAATAATGGCCGGTGTGTTCGTCGGCGTCGGTGTCTCCGTCGGCGTGGGCGTCTCCGTCGGCGTCGGGGTCTGGGTGGGCGTCGGCGTATTTGTTGGCGTCAGGGTAGGCGTAGCCGTATCCGTCGGGGTGGGCGTATGGGTCGCCGTTGGCGTGGCCGTCGGCGTGTCTGTTGGCGTAGCCGTCGGCTCCAGCAGCGTCAGCGTCACCCGCCCCTCCACCTGGGCCGGGTCATTCTCCGGCGTGTACGGGTTATCCGGGCCAAAGGCGATGACCCTTAGGGTCAGCGGGCCGCCCGGTTCCCGGCCGCCGTCCCAACGGGCCAATAGACTGTCCTCCACCGGGTTCGGCCGCGTCTCCTGCGCCTGTCCCCAGCCCAGCGGGTCGTGGCTGAGGCCATACTCCACCCGGTAGCCACTGAAATTTGGCCCCTTAGCTGTCCCCCAAATCTCCACTTCGCCCGTCACCTCCTCCCCCTGGCGCGGCCGGCTAATCTCCGCCACCGGCCGCGGCGTATTCTCGTCACAACTGACCTCCGGCGGCAGGCGCAAAGGCAGGCTAATCCGGCGGGCCTCGGCCCAGGCCCGGCCGCTCTCCGTCAACTCCAACCAGCTCAGGGCGTTGCGCTTCTCCCGCTCCAACACCCCCTCCGCCCCGTTGACCAGCAGGTTGAAGAAAGTCGTCTCGTAGGCCGATTCCGGGCAAAACTCATTCGCCAGGCTGTTCGTCCACAGGTCTATCTGGCGACTCGCCAGCAGGTCCGCCTCCAGCGGCAAGGGTAATTGATTGCCGGCGAAGCGCTCCCCGACGCGGTTCTGGCAATCTGGCCCCGGCTGCGTACCCGAGTCGGCGCAGATTTCCACCTCTATCACGCCGGGCGGCCGCACAAAATCCACCGGCGGCTTGTCAGCCAGGTAGGCCAGCATGAACTCCCGCCACACCGGCGTCGCCGTCCGGTAGCCTGATTCCCCCTCGGTCAGTGGGGTAGGGACGGTGTTGCCCACCCACACGGCCGTCACGATTTGCGGCGTATAGCCAATCGTCCACACGTCGGTCACATCCAGGCGGCTCGTCCCCGACGTACCCGTCTTAACAGCGACGCGGTGGCCCTCGATGACCAACTGGTTGCTGATGCCAAACTCCTCCTTACGGGCGTCGTTGTCCGAGAGAATGTCGCTCAAGAGGTAGGCGTGTTCCGGCCGCACCGCCTGGGTCGGCGTGGGCTGCTGTTGGAACAGAATCTCCCCCTGGCGGTTCTCGATGCGGCTGATGGTGAAAGGAGACTGGTAGCGGCCCTGGTTCGCCAGAGTGGCAAAAGCCCCAGCCATTTCCAGGGGCGTGACGCCGCCGCCGCCCAGAGCCAGCGACAGACCATGCTCACGCGGCTGGCCTACTTCCGCACAGCCGCTATCCTGTAGGGAGGTGAGACCGACTTTCTGGACGTTGGCAATGAAGTTGCAAACCCCTACGAACTCCAGGGCTTTGACGGCCGGAATGTTGTAAGAATTGCCCAGAGCCGGCCGCAGACGCAGCGGCCCATGAAACTCGTCGTCGAAGTTCTTGGGCACGTAAGGCGGATTGGCCCCGTCGGGAAACTCCGTCGGCACGTCCCACAGCAGAGTGGCTGGCGTCCAGCCCTGTTCCATGGCCGTCAGGTAGACCAACGGCTTGATCGCCGAGCCGGTCTGACGCGGTTGCAGGGCCATGTTGATTTGGCCGCTAATGGCTTCGTCGTTGTAATCCAGGCTGCCCACCAGGGCCAGCACTTCGCCGGTCTCCGGCTGGATAGTCACCAGGGCGGCATTGTTGGCCCCGCTCTCGTTGAGGCGTCCCCGTTGCTCGGCCAATATCTGCTCGGCCAGGTCTTGCGTGGCCGGGTCCAGGGTGGTGTAGATACGCAGTCCCCCACGATAGATGGATTGCGCCCCGCTGATCGCCTCCAACTGCTGCAAGACGGTGAAAATGAAGTGGGGGTGGCGCACCGCCACCTGGGGCGGCCGCATGGCTCGCACCACCGGGGCGGATTCGTTGATGGCTGCCTGGGCCTCAGAGGGGGTGATGTACTTGCCGGCCACCATCAGGGCCAGGACTTCGGTCTGGCGGCCGAGGGCCTGTTCGGGCGCGGTGAAGGGGTCCCACAGGGCGGGGGCCTGAGGCAGCCCGGCCAGCAGGGAGGCTTCGGCCAGGGTCAGGTCGGCCGCCGGTTTGTTGAAGTAGGTTTCGGCCGCCGCCTCGATGCCATAAGCCAGGTTGCCGTAGTAAATCTCGTTCAGGTACAGTTCCAGGATGAACTCTTTGTCGTAGGTGCGGTACAGTTCGGCCGCCAGTACAATCTCCTTGACCTTGCGGCTGAAGGTGCGTTCGGTGCGTTCGTCTTCATTCAACAAGAGGGCGCGGGCCAGTTGTTGGGTGATGGTGCTGGCCCCCGAGACGATTTCTTGCTCCTGGGCCGCCTGGACGACGGCGCGAGCAATGGCGATGGGGTCAAAGCCGGGATTGCTGTAGAAGCGGGCGTCCTCCGTGGCGATGGTCGCGTTGACCAGGTGGGGCGAAATCTGATCCAAACGGACGAAGGTGCGGTTGCCGGCGTTGGGGTCGGCCAGCGTGAACAAGGGCTGGCCGTTACGGTCGTACAGGCGGGCCGTCTCGAAGGTGCTGGCCCGGTTCTGCAATTCGGTGGGCAAGGGCAGTTGGCTGGCCAGGGCCACGTAGCCCACCGAGGCGGCCGTCAACCCCAACACCGCGCCCACCAGGGTCAAGACCACGCTGATGAGAACCAGGCGGCCGAGACAGCCTCCAAAGCTGCGCGATTTTGGATTTTGGATTTTGGATTTTGGACTTGCCGCTGGCACCCGGCCCCTGGCGGCCGGCCGCTGGCGGGCAGCCGGTTCTGGAACGACAATTTCGAGGGGCGGCCGGGAGGGTGG
>JBFMFT010000491.1:0-3668 GCA_040751925.1 Chloroflexota bacterium | reverse complement strand
CGGCGTCATTGCCCACCGAAGAATTACTGGCCTGGCTCAATGGGGCAACCAATGCCGATCACAACTTCTCAAGCGTCATGGATACCGTTGCTCTCGATGCGCTAGTGACTTTCCTGCAAGAAGAGATGATGGACGTGAGTGCCTTCATCAACGACGACGGTACCATCAACGGCGACCCGGTGATCGGCCGGGAGATGTTCGGTGGTACCTGCGCCGCCTGCCATGGTACCGACGGCACGAAGATCAACTTCGGCGATGCCAGTGAACCAGAATACGTGGGCACGGTGGCGGCCGAGAATCCCTGGGAGTTCTTCCACAAGGCTTCTTTTGGACAGCCAGGGGAACCCATGCCGGCCGGCCGGGCCCTGGGCTGGACACTGGAGGACATCGCCAATCTGGCCGCCTTCGCCCAAACGCTGCCAACCAAATAAACACATAACCAATGACCCCTCCTCTGTTCATCCGTCGCCTGGCTCAGTCACGGGTGTGGCGTTCGTTCTTCCGCCATGGCTGGCCGGATAACCCCTTAGACCGGTCGCTGGTGATGACCAGTAACGTCTTTCTGCATTTGCATCCGGTGAAGGTCAGCCGCCAGAGCTTGAAGTGGTCGTACTCCTTTGGCCTGGGAGTCAGCGCCATCATTCTGTTTGGCGTGTTGATCTTTACCGGCGTGCTACTGATGTTTTACTACGTCCCGTCCATGGAGCGCGCTTACCCGACCATGAAGGAAATCCAGTTGTCGGTCCCTCTCGGTCAATTCACCCGCAATATGCACCGTTGGTCGGCCCACGCCATGGTGTTGGTCGTTGTTCTGCACATGGCGCGGGTCTTTTACACCGGTGCGCACAAACCGCCACGCGAGTTCAATTGGGTTATTGGCGTTGTCCTGTTGCTGCTGACTCTAGGCGTGAGCTTTACCGGCTACTTGCTCCCCTGGGATCAACTCTCGTTCTGGGCTATCACGGTGGGCACCAACATTGCCGGTTATGCCCCCGTTGGTGGGCCTTTGCTGCGTGAGATGCTATTGGGTGGGAGAGAAGTGGGGCAGAATGCGCTCATCCGTTTTTACACCCTGCACATTGCTCTCCTACCCTTGCTCATAACCCTTTTCATCTCCGTTCACATCTGGCGTGTCCGCAAGGATGGAGGGTTGGCCGCCAATGAGACGGACGTGCCTTGATCCTGCTCCGAAAATGGGACGCGGATGACGCGGATTTTCGTGATGGAGGGTGTGTTCCCTCAAGGATAACGGCCACAGAGAAGGGCGAGTGTTGAGGCGATCATCCATGGCTAATGAGATACCTGTAAGGGACGACGTCTTTCCCAAAGACAGTGATAAGAGCTACGCCCTGGTAGAACTGGTGCGCGGTGAAAGCCCGCTGGTGGGCAAGGGGCCAGATAAAACGGTATTCTCCTTCCCCATCGTGCTGCTGTGGGAACTGATTCTTTTCCTGGGCGTAACCCTGGCTATCTTCCTGTTTTCCTTGTTGAAGCAGGCCCCCCTGGACGAGATTGCCAATCCTATGGTCACCACTGATCCGGCCAAAGCCCCCTGGTACTTTGTTGGCCTGCAAGAACTGTTGGAACATCTACACCCAACGGTGGCGGGCGTGCTGATCCCCACCATCCTGGTCTTATTCTTGCTGGCGGCGCCGTATCTTGATTACGCCAGGGAAGGTGTTGGTGTCTGGTTTTCGTCGGCGCGTGGGCGTCGCATCACCCTATGGTCGGCCGCCTATACTCTCGTGTCCATGCCTGCCTACGTCGTCCTGGACAACACCTTCCCTCTGCGGGAACTGTTGCGCCACAGTGCCCCCCAATGGGTGGCTCAGGGGCTGGCCCCGGCCGGGATTCTGCTATTGTTAGTGGCCTTGCCAGTCGTCGTCCTCTGGCGCCGGAAAGCCAACCGGCGCGAGGTGATGCTGGCCCTGTTTACGGTGTTACTCGTCTCGGCGGCCGTCTTTACGGTCAGTGGTTTCCTCTTTCGCGGCCCAGGCTTCCAACTCTACTGGCCCTGGGAGATGCCCGAAGGTTACAACCCCTGGCGCGACTTGTGAGCGGCCGGCGACGAAAAAGGTGGTTCACCGCCGAGGCGCAGAGAACGCGGAGTCTCCACCTGAATTTTCTCTGCGGCCTCCGCGTCTCAGCGGTGAGGCTGAGTAGATACGGTCAAACGGAGAACGTAACGTGAGAAGTAGTCAAAATAAACAGAGGGGCGTTAGCCGTCGAGAATTTCTAGGCATGGGCCTGGCCCTGTCTTTGTTCGGGCTGGCCGGCCAGGCCGGCGCGGCCATGGTCAGGTTTTTCAGGCCGCGCGCCGAGCCAGGGGCGTTTGGCAGCGTCATCGTCGCCGGGCAGGTGGACGAATTTGAGCCGGGAACGGTCAGCCACGTCCAAAAGGGACGCTGCTACGTGGCCCGTCTCGAAGACGGCGGCTTCCTGGCCCTCTGGCAGCGTTGTACCCACCTGGGCTGCACCGTCCCCTGGCGCGAGGAGGAAGGGCGGTTCAATTGTCCCTGCCACAGTTCGATCTTCACGGCCGCCGGTGAGGTAGTCAGCGGCCCGGCCCCCCGGCCGCTGGATCTGTTTCCAGTCGAGATTGTGGACGGTCAACTTCTAGTGGACACCGGCCGCTCCATTCAACGCGCCGGCTTCGACCCGTCGCAAGTGACCTACGCTTGAGGAGAGCTTCATGCGCTCTAAAGAGAACTACGCGCCGTTTGTCACGATGGCGTTCGGGCTTTCGCTCAGTATATTAGTCGTCTTTCAGATCTACATCTGGCGTGAGCCAGCGCGGATCGAGGCCGACGGGGCGGCCGACCATGCGGCGGCCGTGACCGCCGGCCACGATTTATATGGCGAGAACTGCGCGGCCTGCCACGGTGACAACGGCCAGGGGGCGGCCGGGCCAGCCCTCAATGCCAAAGAACTCCTCACCATGACCAGCGACGACGCGCTCTTCAGCCTGACGCGCACGGGTGTCCCCGGTACCATCATGCCGGCCTGGGGCCAGACGTTTGGTGGCCCCTTCACCGACGCGCAAATTGCTCAGTTAGTAGCCTTTATGCGTAGCTGGGAGCCGGCCGCGCCGGAAGCTCCTCCGTCGGCTACGGCGGCCGATCCAGCCCGTGGCGCGGCCATCTTCGCCCAGACCTGCTCTATCTGTCACGGTGAAAACGGGCAAGGCGGCAGCGTGGCCCCGGCCCTGAATGACCCCGAGCGGCTGAGTAAACTGAATGACGCCTGGTATCGTAGCACCATTGCCAATGGGCGGCCGGCAAAGGGGATGCCCACCTGGGGAACGGTGCTTTCGCCGGGGCAGATTAGCGACGTAGTGGCCTTGATCGCCGCCTGGCGTGAGGGGGACACGGTGCTAGCGAACATCTCCCTGGCTCGATTTCTCAGCCACACTCTATTTGCCATTCGCCAATTTGACCGGCCGGACGCCGAATACTTTCTGAACGCCGCTCTGACCCAGGCCGACCGTTCACAGGCCGAGGTCATCCAGGAGGTAATCACTCTGGTACAGGAGAACCGTCTCTTCGAAGCTGAGGCCAGCCTGATTACACTGTTGCCGCCGGTAGAGATGGGCCTGGCCCTGTATGAGAGTAACTGCGCCCCCT
Source organism: Chloroflexota bacterium (assembly GCA_040751925.1). GTDB lineage: Bacteria > Chloroflexota > Anaerolineae > Promineifilales > Promineifilaceae > JBFMFT01. The sequence continues at coordinate 45 of JBFMFT010000491.1, read as the reverse complement.
GTCACGGCTCAGATGGCAGTGGCGACCTCGGCCCGGCCCTGCGAC
>JBFMFT010000490.1:0-3671 GCA_040751925.1 Chloroflexota bacterium | reverse complement strand
GCCAGCCACGGTGACGTTGGCGAAGCCGCGCACAAAACCGAATGGCTGGCCGTCTGGTTGGGGCGCGTTGAGCAGGTCGGCCCCCTCACGGCGAACGGCGGCTTGCCCGCCGTTTAGGCTCAAATGACCCACTGACAGCCAGCCCAAATAGGCGGCGGCCCGGCCGGTGGGCGGGGCTGGAGCGGTGGACTCTGGCCTGGGTGATGCGGCGTCTTGGGGTGGGCCAGAGAGGAAAGCCTCTTGAGCCACGCGCACGGGCAGGAACTCGTCGCGGCCGTGGCCGAGGATGGTCACGGTTCTATCGCTCTTGACCAGAGCCAAGATGGGGGCCTGGCGGTAGGGGGCCAGGCGGAGTTCCAGGCCATGCGGCCCGCTTATGCCCAGATGGCCGACCTGGATGAGATGGCGGCCGAGGGCCCAGCCGTCAAGGGTGTTGGCGCTGGGCGGTGGGTCAGGAGTGACGGGGGCGGCCGGGGCAGTATCTACAACGGCCTGGGGCAGTTGGACGGGGAGGAAGCCACTGCGCGGGCGGGCGGTGACGATGAGGATGGTGCCTTCGGCGACGAGGGCGGCGCGGTTGGGGGCGAGCCGTACCCTCGCGCCGCCGGCATTGACTTGGGCCAGGTCGCCAGCCAGGGTGACGGCCGCCGCCAGCACCCAGCCTTCGACGTAGGGGCCGGCCGGCTTCTGCCAGCTCAACATCGGCAGGAGGAAGGGGGTAGGGTCTATGATTTCGCGGGGCCAGGCGCCCACTTTGGCCCCGGCCTTTTTTAGTCCCAGGTGGAGGTGCGAGCCGAAGCTGTTGCCGGTGTTGTCGGCCAGACCGATGACCTGACCGGCTTCTACGTCTTGCTCCTCACGAACGCGGGCTTCTTGCAGGTGGGCGTAGAGGGTCTGGTAGCCGTCCTGGTGCTGGACACGAACGTGGATGCCGTAGCTGTGCGCGCCGGGGTCGGTGATGACGCGGCTGACGCGGCCGGCGGCGACACAGAAGACCTGGCTGCCGGGTGGGGCGACGATGTCCACTCCCTCGTGGCCTGGTAAGCCGAATTGGGCGTAATTCTGGGGGTTTGCCCCAAAATACTGGGAAATGCGCCGGTACTCCGTCGGCCAGGCCAGGAAAGAGAATTCGCCCATTGTGGTACTTCTCGGCCGCGTTGCTCTATAGGGGCAGTCTAGCCCATCTCCCCCTAAAGTGCAATAGTCCCATGACTAGAGTACCAGTTGCGCCGGAGGTTGAATGGGGATTGGTAACTGCTCACCCTCTCCCCCGACTCCTCTCCCTCCCAGGGAGAGGAGGGTCGTTTTGATATTTTGATATTCGATACTCTGGATTACCCAGTTTTTCGGCGAAATTTCGGTTAGCGCACTTGCCTGTCAAAAGTGTACCTACCCGAATTTTGGGCGAAATTTAAGTGTCAGGTCTTCATATCAAATCCGGCTTGCGTATACCTATGCGGCCGGTATATTATAGAGGGCAGGACGATGTCGCATCTTGCCAGAACAACGCTCAATATGACAACTAATCAGCCTTTCCAACTGATCGCCCAGACCTTGCCGGGCCTGGCCCAACCTGACCTGGCTATCGCCGCCGGCCGCGCCGGTGGTTTGGGGATTCTCGACCTCACCTATACCAAGCTGGACGCGGCGCAACAAGCGGTGGATCGCCTGGCCCGTTACGGCCGCGCGGGCGGCGGGGTGCGGCTGGATGGGAGCGATCTCCACGATGGGGAGCTGGCCCGGCTTGCCCTGCCGGCCGAGATTCACACCATTATCTTGTCCGGCCCGGCCGACTTAGAACGGGTGCGCCATTTCCAGATGGACGGCCGCCGGGTGTGGCTAGAAGTAACTTCACTGGCCCGGGCCCGGCAAGGGGAAGCGTGGGGCGTGGATGGCCTGGTGGCGAAAGGCCAGGAAGCGGGTGGTTGGATTGGTGAGGAGACGACGTTCATCCTGCTCCAACGACTCGTGCGGGCTGTTACTTTGCCGGTTTACGCTCAGGGCGGCATCGGTCTCCACACCATTGCCGCCGTGTACGTGGCCGGTGCGGCCGGGGCTATTCTGGACAGTCAATTAGCTCTCCTCCAAGAATCGCGGTTGCCCAACGAGGTGAAGAAGTTTGTCCTCCAAATGGACGGCAGCGAGACGATTCAATTAGGAAGTGGAACCGGGCATCCTTGTCGGATGGTCAATCGCCCTGGGGCGCAGCCGATGGAGGAATTGCGACGGCAGGTGGCCCAGATGGGGGCGGCCGATGGCGAAACCTGGCAAGAGTTAGTCGGCGCACGGGTGGGGTGGGGCCATATAAAGGAAGACGTCTGGCTGCTGGGGCAGGACGCCGCTTTTGCCAAAGGCTTCGCCGAGCGTTTCTTCACCGTGCGGGGTGTTTTTCAGGCTCTATGGGATAGTTTGATCAGCCATAGCCGCCAGGCCCGGCAGTTACAACCCTTGCAAGAGGGCAGCCCATTGGCTCAATCGCACGGCACGCGCTTTCCCATCGTCCAGGGGCCGATGACCCGCGTCAGCGACCGGGCGGAGTTTGCCCTACAGATAGCTGAGGGGGGTGGACTGCCCTTCCTGGCCCTGGCCCTCATGCGCGCCCCAGAGGTGGAAAAGTTGCTTCGGGAGACGCAGCAGGTTCTCGGCCGGCGGCCGTGGGGCATCGGCATCCTGGGCTTTGTCCCGGCCGAATTGCGCCAGGAGCAATTAGAGGTGGCCCTACGCTACCGGCCGCCCTTCGCCATCATCGCCGGCGGCCGGCCCGACCAGGCCCTTCAACTGGAAAAGGCGGGCATCCAAACCTACCTGCACGTGCCATCACCAGGGCTGTTAGAGCTATTTCTGCAGGACGGGGCTCGCCGGTTCATTTTTGAGGGACGGGAATGTGGCGGCCACATCGGCCCACGCAGCAGCTTCGTCCTGTGGGAGACGATGGTGGAGGCCATTCTCAAACACCTGCCGGCCGACGCCGACCGGCTGCACGTCCTTTTTGCCGGAGGGATTCACGACGCTCTCTCAGCCAGTATGGTGGCGACGTTAGCTGCCCCCCTGGCCGCCCAAGGGGCCAAGGTGGGTGTTTTGCTGGGCACCGGCTATCTCTTCACCCAGGAAGCTGTCGAATCTGGGGCAATATTGCCCAACTTCCAACAAGAAGCCTTAAGCTGCGATCACACCGTTACCGTGGAGAGTGGCCCAGGCCACGCTATTCGCTGCGTAGATACGCCGTTTACCCAGGAATTTAGTCTGGAGAAGCGGCGGATGCTGCAAGAGGCACGGCCGGCCGACGAAATCCGCGAGACATTAGACCGTCTGAATATCGGCCGCTTACGCATTGCCGCCAAAGGCGTCAACCGGCTCAACGGCTTGCCAGAATACGTCCGCCTGAGTGAAGAGGAGCAGCACCGGCAGGGAATGTTTATGATTGGGCAATTAGCCGCCCTTCGCCAAAGCACCTGCACGATTGCTGAATTGCACCAGGAAGTGGCCCTGGGCGCGTCACGTCGGCTGGCCGAAGGTGATTGGGCTGGGGAAGCGGCCGCCCAAGCCAACCAGGCCGGTTTCCAGACGGCCGTCCCCACTCCTCAACCTTCCCGGGTAGCCATTATCGGCATCGAGTGTCTGTTACCCCAGGCCGATGATCACCAGACCTTCTGGGAGAACGTCTTGAAGGG
>JBFMFT010000049.1:0-17823 GCA_040751925.1 Chloroflexota bacterium | reverse complement strand
CGCCCAGGGGGGATAGGTCGGGCGTGGGGGATTGGCGGGAGAGGGAGAGGTGTATGGACAGAACGGCAGTGTTCATGGATGCAGAATAGCACGGGAGGGTAAACAGGTCGTTTAATGTTGGCGTAAACTGGACTATAATATGTGGCGAGATAACTGGTCAGGTCTGACGGTTGGCCTGCGGAAACCTTCCGTTCAATCCGCTTTCCGTGATTCGAGGAAACATGATAGACAACTGGTATCAAGAGGCCGTTTTCTACGAGCTAAACATCCGCGCCTATAAAGACAGCAACGGTGATGGACACGGTGACTTTCAGGGAGCCATCAGGAAGCTCGACTACATCCAATCGCTAGGGGTAGATTGCATCTGGGTCCAGCCCATGTACCCGTCGCCGCTCAAGGACGATGGCTACGATATAAGTGACTATACGAATATCCACCCTCCTTATGGTAGCCTGGACGATTTTCGCGCCTTCCTGGACGCCGCCCATCAACGGGGGCTGCGGGTGGTCACCGACCTGGTGATGAACCACACCTCCGACCAGCACACCTGGTTTCAGGCGGCCCGTCGCGACCCCCATTCGCCTTACCGCGATTATTACGTCTGGAGTGACAGCGACCAGAAATACCAGGAGGCCCGCATCATCTTCCTGGATAGCGAGCCGTCCAACTGGACGTTCGACGAGACGGCCGGGCAATATTTCTGGCACCGCTTCTACAGCAGCCAGCCCGACCTGAACTACGACAACCCGGCCGTCCACGAGGAAATGTTCCGCATCATGCGCTTCTGGCTGGACATGGGTATTGATGGCTTCCGCTGCGACGCCGTACCTTATCTGTATGAGCGGGAGGGGACGAATTGCGAAAACCTGCCGGAAACCCACGCCTTCTTGAAAAAGGTGCGCCGGTTGGTGGACGAAGAGTACCCCGGCCGCGTTCTCATCGCCGAAGCCAACCAGTGGCCGTGGGACCTCCTGCCCTACTTTGGCGACGGCGACGAATTTCAGGTCTGTTTTCATTTCCCCATCATGCCCCGCCTGTACATGGCCGTCAAGCGGGGCGATAAGGCCCCCATCGTGGACATCCTGAAGCGCACGCCGCCGATTCCGCCGGGTACGCAGTGGATGACCTTTCTCCGCAACCACGACGAACTGACCCTGGAAATGGTCACACCGGAGGAACGGGAGTGGATGTGGCAGCACTACGCGCCTGACCCCCGGATGCGCCTCAACCTGGGCATCCGCCGGCGTCTCGCCCCCCTCCTGGACAACGACACGCGACGGTGGCTGCTGCTCAACGCTCTGCTCCTCTCCCTACCGGGCGCGCCCATTATTTATTACGGCGACGAAATTGGCATGGGTGACAATATCGCCCTACCCGACCGGCACGGCTGCCGGACACCTATGCAGTGGTCGGCCGCCCGGCACGGTGGCTTCTCGACGGCCGAACAAACCTACGTCCCGGCCAACAGCGACCCAGTTTATGGCTACCCGGTGGTCAACGTCGAGGCCCAGGAGAGCGACCCCAACTCCTATCTATGGGCCACCCGTCGCTTATTGCAGGCCCGCAAACAACAGCCAGCCCTACTGAGGGGAACGATGGAATGGCTGCCGTTGGACAACCCGGCCGTGCTGGCCTTCTGGCGTATCCAGGAGAAGCAGAAGTTGTTGTGCCTCTGCAACCTCAGCGACCGCACCCAGGACGTGAGCCTGGACTTGCGGCCGCAGAAGGGTACGCTAGAGGACGTGCTGTTTGAGCGGACGGCCGAGGTAGTGAGCGAACTGCCCCTGGTCAAACGCCTGCCGCCTTATGCTTTTCACTGGCTTTCGGTACAATAGTAGGGCGTATGATTAGCCCGGAAGAGATGGCTGTCTATCGAGAAACGGCGCGGCGGCGAGCGGCCGATACCAAAACTCGTCAGATTCAGCGTCGCCAGCAAGCCTGGGCTGTAGCCCGGCAGGCGGTCGTTTTGCTCAAAGAGCAGTTTGGAGTTGACCAAGTAGCTGTTTTTGGCTCACTGGCGCGGGGCGACTTACTCCACGCCCATTCAGACGTAGACCTGGCCGTGTGGGGCATGGATGAGCGATTACTCTACCGCGCCGTCTCTCGCCTATTGGATATTGACCCAACTTTCTTGGTAGATTTGGTGCGGGTGGAGGAAGCCTCAGATCGCCTACGCGCCGCCATCGAGCGCGACGGAGTAATCCTATGAACGGTGAATACGTTGCCCTGATGACCCGCATAAGAGCGGCTTTGCCTGACCTGGTGCGCGTCGTGGAGCGAACGGAGTCAGTTTTGGAGAAAGCCAAGCATACTGGCGACGACGCTTATCTGGACGCGGTGGCCCTGAATCTGCACGGGTTTTACAGTGGAGTTGAGCAGATTTTCGTGGACATCGCCCGCAATATGGAGCAGGCGGTACCGGCCGGGCCAGACTGGCACCGGGAGTTGTTGCTGCAAATGTCGGCCGAAGCCACTCCCGTCCGTCCGTCAGTCATCACTCAAGCAACCCGCCATTGCCTGGATGACTATCGTAGTTTTCGCCACGTCGTACGCAACGTCTATACCTTTAATTTACGGCCGAGCCGTTTGCAGGAGTTGACGGCCGGCTTGCGGCCGTGCTTCGAGATGGTTGTGCGTGATCTAGGTGACTTCGTTCGCTTTTTAGAACAGATAGCCAATGGCAATGAGTGAGACTAGATAGACCCCAATTGGAGGCAAAGATGCTACAACTTGCCGAGATCGTAAAAGAGTTACCACCTCCCCTGCAACAAGAAGTTGAGGATTTTGCCATGTTCTTGTGGGAAAGGCGCGTCAGAAAACCTCGCGAAAAGTTCAAACTTGACTGGCGAGGCGCATTGCAGGACCTAAAAAACGATTTCACCTCGGTTGAACTTCAACACAAAGCGCTTGAGTGGTGGGGAGGCCTAGATGCACCTTCTTGACACCAACATTCTCCTAGAATTACTTCTCGATCAAAATAGAGCCGATGAAGTAGAACTCTTCCTGCGTGTTACACCACCAGATAGTCTGCATCTCTCTGACTTCTCACTCTTTTCCCTGGGTATTATCTTGTCGCGACGCCGAATGTATGATGTTTTCATTCGGGCAATCACTGACCTGCTGCTCGCTGGAGGGATTGGTCTCTTACGACTGGGAGCGATTAACATGGAGGCAGTCGTGCAAACCGCTCAGAGATTTAATCTAGACTTCGACGACGCTTACCAGTACGTAGTTGCTGAGAATCATGATTTAACCATTGTGAGTTTCGATCATGACTTTGATAGGACGCAGCGGGGTAGAAAAACTCCGGGCCAGTTGATGCAACCTTGAAGACGGACTGCGGATGCTGACGATTGATCTAACCCAACAACTGAATCATCTCTTAGAAGGGCCAATAAGCAATCTGGGGCCAATGGAGCAGGAGATCTTTGGCCTGCGTTACAACCAGTTTATGCCCGACGTACTCCGGCCGCTCACAGCCCTCTACGGCCAGCGGCCGGACTTCGAGCAGTGGTTAGACCATTTCCTGGAGATTGTGGCGAAGGGGTATGCCGAACGGCCGCCCGAACTGCGCCGCCTGGATCTGGCCCGCGCCTTCGAGCCAGATTGGTTCCAGAAGCCGGGGATGATCGGCTACGTCTGCTATACTGACCGACTGGCCGGCACGCTCAAGGGGGTGGTCGAGAAAATCCCTTACCTCAAGGAATTGGGGGTCAAGTATCTCCATCTGATGCCCCTGCTCAAGCCCCGGCCGGGGCCTAACGACGGCGGTTACGCTGTCATGGATTATCGGGCGGTCAATCCCCAGCTAGGCACGATGGACGACCTGCGCGACCTGGCCGCCCAGTTGCGACAAGAGGGAATCAGCCTGTGCATTGACCTGGTTCTGAACCACACGGCCAAAGAACACGAATGGGCCAAGAAGGCGACGGCCGGTGACACGGTCTATCAGGACTATTACCTCACGTTTCCCGACCGCGCCATGCCCGACCAGTACGAACTGACCCTACCGGAAATCTTTCCCGACTTCGCTCCCGGCAACTTCTCTTATTACGAGGAGATGGACAAATGGGTGTGGACGACATTTAACGAATACCAGTGGGACTTGAACTACCAGAACCCGGCCGTCTTTGCCGAAATTCTGGACATCATGCTCTACCTGGCGAACCAGGGGGTGGACGTGCTGCGCCTGGACGCCGTGGCCTTCATGTGGAAACGGTTGGGGACGGATAGCCAGAACCAGCCCGAAGTCCACTGGCTTCTGCAAGCCTTTCGCGCCCTGACTCGCATCGCCGCCCCTGGCCTCATTTTTAAGGCGGAGGCCATTGTCTCCCCCGACAAACTCATCCCCTACCTGGGCTTGGGTGAGGCCACCAACAAGGAGTGTGAACTGGCCTACCACAACAGCCTGATGGTCCTCCTGTGGAGTGGCCTGGCTTCCCGCAAAGTCTTGCTGATGACCCGCTCGCTCCAGATGATGCCGGCCATCCCCTCTGGCTGCGCCTGGATCACCTACGTTCGTTGCCACGACGACATTGGCTGGGCGGTGACAGACGAGAATGCGGCGGCCATTGGCGAATCAGGCGTCCTGCACCGGGCTTTCTTGAGCGATTTCTATAGCGGCCGTTTCCCCCAAACCTTCGCCCGCGGCCAGACCTTCCAGTACAATCCGAAGACGGGCGACCGGCGCATCAGTGGCAGCCTGGCTTCTCTGGCCGGCTTAGAAACCGCCCTGGAACAAAAGGATCGCCACGCCGTCCAGTGGGCCATAGATCGCATCCTGCTCCTCCACAACCTCATCCTGGTCTTTGGCGGGATTCCTGTCCTCTACATGGGCGATGAGTTGGGGCTGCTCAACGATTACGGCTACGTCAACGACCCTGACCTGGCTGATGACAACCGCTGGCTGCACCGGCCGTTCATGGATTGGGAGCGGGCCGCCCAGCGTCACGACTGGGAGAGTGTGACCGGCCTCATCTATGATGGTATCCGGCGGCTCATCGAGGCCCGCCGGAACACGCCAGCCCTACACGCCCAGGCTGTTACCGAAGCCGTCTGGTCACACAACGAACACGTCTTGGCCCTGATTCGCCACAGTCCGCGCGGCCGGTTGCTGGCCTTAGCCAATTTCACTGAACTACCGCAGAAAGTACCAGCCTATCGCTTGCGTGAACTGGACTTTGCCGGGCCGCTGGTCAATCAGTTGGATGGGCGACCGCTAGACGGCTGGCAGGACATTGCGCTGGCTCCTTACCAGGTCGCGTGGCTCATAAAGAATTCGCGCTAATCCGCGTTATCCGCGTTTCATTTTTCCCGCGCAAGCTACGAGCGTGCGCTACATTAACCAGGAGGGACTTCTATGAACCGAGCGCTCAAACTCACTCTATTTGGTCTGTTACTGGTCATTCTGACCCTGACCCTGGGTTTATACCAATTGCCGACGGCCGCCACCGCTGCCGCCCCAGCCGACCTCGCCACCATCCAGTCGCCATTCCTAGACGGTATACCCGTCGTCGTCATGCCGCCGGTGGACAACGACGTCCTGTTGCTAGAGGACGCGCTACAGGCCGACCCCGGTGTCCCTTGGCGGTTCGCCCTACCCTTACCCGTCCAGGTCACGCCCGACACACACGGCGTGTGGGAATCGCGGGCTGATGGCACGGCCGTCTGGCGCGTAGCTATTCACTCTCCAGGAGCGGTCTCGCTCAACCTGGGCTTCGGCCGCTACCATATACCTGACGGCGGCCGGCTGCTCCTCTACACCCCTGACCACAAAACTGAGCGCGGCCCTTTCACCGAACAGGACAACGAAACACACGGCCAGCTATGGACACCCCTCCTCCCTGGCGAGATGGTGGTGATCGAAGTAACCGTACCGGCCGCCACTGTACCATCGCTTGACCTGGAACTGACCTCGGTCAATCACGGCTACCGCGAATTTGGTAGCTCGCCCCTATCCGGCTCCTGCAACGTGGACGTGGTCTGCCCAGAGGGCGACCCCTGGCGCGACGAAATCCGCTCGGTGGGGGTCATCAGCACTGGCGGCTCCACCTTCTGCACCGGCTTCCTGGTCAATAACACGGCCGAAGACCTGACCCCCTACTTTATGACCGCCAACCATTGCGGCATCAACGCCGGCAATGCCCCCTCGCTGGTGGTGTACTGGAACTACGAAAACTCCTTTTGTCGGCCGCCAGGCAGCCCCCAAAGCGGTGGCCCCGGTGACGGCACCCTCGACCAGTTCCAGACTGGCTCCTTTTATCGTGCCTCATACTCCCCTTCCGACTTTACCCTGGTCGAACTGGACGATGCCCCCAACCCGGCCTTTAACGTCCATTGGGCTGGCTGGGACGCCAACTCCGGCAACTTCCTGGGGGCGACAGCCATTCACCACCCCAACACCGACGAGAAGCGCATCAGCTTTGAGTATGACCCGACGATGACGACCTCTTACCTGGGCAATTCGGAGCCGGGCGACGGGACGCACGTGCGGGTGGTGGACTGGGACTTAGGCACAACGGAGCCGGGTTCGTCCGGTTCGCCCCTCTTTAACCCCGATCATCGCATCGTGGGCCAGCTTCATGGGGGTTACGCCGCCTGCGGCAACAACTCGTCGGACTGGTACGGCCGCGTCTCCGTCTCCTGGAATGGCGGCGGCTCGTCCACCAATCGTTTGCGCGACTGGCTCGACCCCCTCAACACCGGCAATCTAACGCTAGACGGCCGCGACCTGGTGGAAGCCCCCGACTTCGAGTTGACGGTGACACCGGCCGACGTAGCTATCTGCGCCGGCAGCAACGCCGTCTACACGGTGGACGCCGGCCAGGTCAACGGGTTTATTGACCCGGTGACTTTGAGCGTAAGTGGGCGGCCGGCCGGCGCGACAGCTACCTTCAACCCCAACCCCATTACCCCACCGGCCAGCAGTACCTTGACCATCGGCAATACAGGGGGCGCGGCCGCCGGCGACTATACCCTGTCCATTACCGGCGTCGCCCCCACGATGACCCACGTTATTACGGCCGGCCTGAACCTGTCTACGGCCGCCCCCGGCCGCCCCACCCTCGTTTCGCCGGCCAATGGGGCCATCAACCAACCCATCCGGCCGAGCTTCACCTGGACGGCGGCCAGCCAGGCCGCCACCTACGACATCGAGATTGCCAGCGACCCCGGCTTCACGACGATTGTGGATTCGGCGGCTGGCCTGGTCAACACCAGCTACACCACCTCCGTAGACCTGACCAACAACACGACCTATTACTGGCGCGTGCGGGCCAGCAACGGCTGTGGCCTGGGCAACTACTCCCTGGTCTTTAGCTTTGTCACCGAGCCGCTGCCGGGGCAATGTCCGGCCGGCTTTACGCCCACCGTCCTTTTCACCGATGATTTTGAGTCGGGGGCGGCCGGCTGGACGCACAGCGGCCAGGGTGACACCTGGGCCTTATCTACCCAACGCCAGCATAGCGGCGCGTACTCCTATAAGGCGGTTGACCCGGCCAGTGTCAGTGACCAACGGCTGGTCTCTCCGGCCGTCAGCCTGCCCACCAATGAAGGCCCCCTCACCTTGAGCTTCTGGAATTACCAACGGCTGGAAGACGCCTCTGGTGGCTGCTACGATGGGGCCATCCTGGAGATTTCCACCGATGACGGGGCGACCTGGACACAGTTGGAGAGCGAATTGCTGACCGACCCTTACGATGGGGTGGTGGATAACGGCTATAACAACCCGTTGGCTGGTCTGAGCGCGTGGTGCGGCAATCCCCAGGACTGGCTGGAATCCATCGTTGACCTGGACGCCTACGCCGGCCAGTCGGTGCGCTTCCGCTTCCGCCTGGGCAGTGATAGCTCCATCGGCCGCGAAGGGTGGTACGTGGATGACGTGGGGGTGCAATCGTGCCAGGCGGCCGGAACGATGATCTCGCAACGGATTCAGATGGGCTGGGAGGTCTTCCAACCCAACCAACTGGCAGCCCGTATTCGTATCGTTGACCCTGACCAGTTAATCGTCCTCCCTGGCGCAACGGTCAACGTGACCTTCACCCTACCCGACGGCGACACCACTACCAGCGCGGTAACCAACAGCAGTGGTTGGGCGACGTTCTTGACGCCGACGGCCGGGGGCGGTTCCTGCACGATTACGGTCAACAGCGTGGCCCTGGCCGGCTATGTGTTCGACGCCGAGAGTAGTGTCCTGACGCGGACGATTACCTGTCCCTGAACGGAGCGATTGGTCTGGTGGCCGTCGCTAATACGGCCGTCATCGCCGCAGATTAGAAATGAGCAGAGGGGTTGGCGGTTCAACCCGGCTCGTCGGGCTAATTGGCTGGCCGGTAGCCCATAGCTTAAGCCCGGCTATGCACAACGCGGCCGCCGCTGCCCTGGGTTTAGACTTGCTGTACGTTCCGTTGCCTGTACGGCCGGCCGACCTGCCAGCGGCCGCGCGCGGCCTACCCGCCCTCGGTTTCCTGGGGGCCAACGTCACCATCCCCCACAAGCAGGTCATCATGCCGTTCCTGGATGAAATAGAGCCGGCCGCCCAAGCCATTGGCGCGGTGAATACGATAGTGGTCAATGAACAATTGGCAATGAACAATGAACAATTGACAATGAAGAATGAACAATTGGCAATGAACAAGTGCCAGTTACACGGCCACAACACCGATTGGGCTGGTTTCCTGGCCGACCTGCATGAGTTGGGCGTAGAGGTGGCCGGCCGTGAGTGCCTGGTGTTAGGGGCGGGTGGTTCGGCGCGGGCGGTGGTCTATGCCCTGCTCGCAGCCGGTAGCCACGTTCACGTCCTGGCCCGCCGGCCGGAACAAGCCCACGACCTCGCCCAATCCTTCGCACCGTTTGCTCTCACTCCTCACTCTCTTGCCGAACTGCCAAACGTCGTCGCTGTGACCCGGCCGGCCCTCATCGTCAATACCACCCCCCTGGGCATGACCCCCCACCAGGATACCTCACCCTGGCCGGCCGACTTACTCTTTCCCCCAAGTGCGTTTGTCTACGACCTGGTCTATAATCCGCGTGAGACCCGCTTCTTACAGCAGGCCAAAGCGGCTGGTTGCCGGGCGGCTAATGGCCTGGGGATGCTCGTCCAACAGGGGGCGTTGGCCTTCCAATTGTGGACCGGGCAGCAACCGGATACGGCCGTCATGCGGGCGGCCGTTGGATAAGAATAGGACGCGGATAACGCGAATGGACGCGGATTTTCGGGCCTACCCAGAGGTGCGTTGCCCTTTCGGAAGGGCGACGCACCTGAGAGGAATAGTATGACTGCACCTTTCCGGTGGAACGTTGCGAAGCGTGAACAGATCGGCCGGCTCCTAATCACGAAACCTATTCTGCCCTATCCTGAATTCCTTGCTGACCTGCACAGATGTTGCTCACGTATCCTGGCCTTCTGTGATAACGCCGACCTGGTCTTCGTGGGTCGTTCGCCGGAGAGCATCTTTGATTACCTCAGCGGTCTGCTAGGGGATACCTCTTGGGCAGAACGGTGTAACCTCCTGCATTTCTCAATGAGGATAGCGAGAGCTGGTCAGAAGAAAATGACACTTAATCAAGTCTCCCAACAATTTCCTGGGGCGATCGCCGCCATGAGAGAGCAATTGGGCGCTCTCGGCTTGGAACCCACACAAATCGCCGCCCGTTCCCGCCCGGTCGCCTTCATAGACCTGGTAGCTAGCGGCCAGACTTTAGGCAATTTGACGGAGCTACTTGTAACCTGGGCGCGGGAGTCACAAGCGAATCTTCCAGTCCTGAAAAAAAAGCTCAGATTTATCGGGATTACTCGTAGGCAGAAGACAAGCCCCAACACGAGGCGTTGGCAGCAAGATTCGGAGTGGGTACGTCAATTTCCACTACGTAGCATAAAAAACGTTTCCATTCCCTTGCGACTATGGGGCTATCTGGGCGACGCCCAGGAGAAACTGGAGCCGAGTTACCCTCCCTGGCGATGGGGTGATGAAGCCCTGCTCAAGCCACCGCGCAACGTAGAGGCTCTTGATGCGCTCAGTTTAGCCGTGGCCCTATACGAAGCCGGCTGCTCTAAACCAATGCGACTGGAGTTCGCCGGCCGGCTGGCCCAGGAGCCGGCTATGAAAGAGGCCTGGTTCCGGTCGCTTATCCTGGAATTAAAGGGAGTATCGGACGGCAATCGTTGACACGGTGTTTGCGCTTTTAATCACTACCTCCAGGCGCGAGGCACTTCCGAAAGTGCCTCACACCCTCAGCGAGTGTCCTTTGATCTCCGGCCAGGCGTGGAACAGTTCGATTCGTGATAGCGTCTGTAGGGTATACGTGACCCAACCCGGCCGGAACAGGCGGCCGGACAACCATTGAGGAGAAGTAGAAATGTTCACCAAGCGGAGTCTCATTGTCATTCTTTTCGTCGCCCTCCTGGTCGGTGGGTGCGCCACAGCCTTTCGGGGACAGGAGGCGGTCGCCGAGCCGCCGGCCCCTATGGTCGGCGAGAGTGACCAGGCTGGTGATTTCTTTGCGCCCCGCGCCGTAACCAACGTCCAGACCGAAGTCGTTAGTCAGGCTGGGGAGGTTCAAGAGCGGCTGATTATCCGCACCGGCGATTTGCGAATCGTGGTCGAAGATACCGAGGGAAGCCTGGCCGCCATTGGTGACCTGGCTAACCAGTTGGAAGGGTGGGTGGTTAGCACCAACGTCTACCAGGTGGGCGAGGCTAAAGAAGGCTCCATCACCATTCGCGTCCCGTCCGCTCAATTCGACGCGGCCATGAGCCAAATCAAGGCAATGGCTCTGGAAGTGAATGGCGAAACCACCACCGGCCAGGACGTGACCGAGGAATACGTTGACCTGTCAGCCCGCCTGGCCAACCTGGAGGCGACGGCCGGGCGCGTCCGCAATTTTCTCGATTCGGCCCAGGACGTGGAAGAGGCTCTGGCCGTCAACGCCGAACTCAGCCGCCTGGAAGGGGAGATTGAAGCCATGAAGGGCCGCCTGCAATATCTGAGCCAATCGGCCGCCTTTTCCTCTATCACCGTCGGCGTCACCCCTGACATCCTGGCCCAACCCATTGAGATTGCCGGCTGGCGGCCGGAAGGGGTAGCCCGCGACGCCCTGGAAGCCCTGGTAAACGCCCTGGAAGGTCTAGCCAGCTTCCTGATTTGGGTTGCCATCTTCGTCCTTCCCCTGGTCTTGATTATTGGCTTGCCCGTGTGGTTCGTCGGCCGGCGCGTTTTGCGTCGCCGTCGCCAGCGGCGGCAAACGGCCGCCGCGGCGTAGGGCACGCTTCCAGCTTGCCCCGTTGGACAAGATGCAATCATGTCCTACGGCCGCGTAGGGCACGCTCCCAGCTTGCCCAGTAGGACAAGATACAATCATGTCCTACAGGAAGAATATTGGGCTATGGCAAAATTGGAATACCGTCTTTCCTACTGGCGGCATCTACCGCATATTCAGCCCTCCGGCGCTACTCTGTTTGTCACGTTTCGGCTAGATGGTTCGATCCCGGCCGCTATCCAGCAGCAATTGATTGACGAGGCCGAGCGCATCGAAGCGATCCTTGCTCAGATTCCTTCCCCTCAAGAACGCGCCAAACAGGCCTATTTGGAAAAACGACGCCTGTTTGGAAAGTGGGACTCTACTTTGGATGCAGCCTCGGCCGGCCCCGTCTGGCTGCGTAATCCTGAAATTGCCAGGCTGGTTGCTGACAGTCTGCACTACTTGAACGGCCGCGTGCTTGAGTTGAATAGCTTTTGCATCATGCCCAACCACGTTCATACCGTCTTTACTCCGTTGCCAAAAGACGATGACACTTATCACAGTCTATCCTCCATCATGCACTCGGCAAAGAGATATTCTGCTCGCCAGGCTAACAAATTGCTAGAACGTGAGGGCCAGTTCTGGCAGCATGAAAGCTACGACCACGTGGTTAGAGATGCGGCCGAACTAGAGCGGATTGTAAAATATGTCCTGAACAATCCGGTAAAGGTAGGCCTGGTAAACCAGTGGCAAGAATGGCCCTGGACCTACTGCAAGTGGGACGTCATGTAAGGCACGCTTCCAGCTTGCCCAGTAGGACAAGTTGAAAACGTGTCCTACAGAGAAGGAGTTGGGTAATGACGAAAAGAACAATGCCGTTCGTGTTCCTGGTGATGATGGTAGGATTGCTGGCGCCGCAGCGGACTTTGCCGCGCAATCTCAATATCTTCCTGATGTATACCGACGACCAGCGCTGGGATACCCTGTGCGTCGGGCCGCACGGTCTGACGGAGATTTGCGCCCTGCCGGCCGAGGATCACCCCATGCCCTTCATCGAAGAAATAGCGGCCGACGGCCAGCTATTCACCAACGCCTTCGCCAGCACTCCCAACTGCTGCCCGGCCCGCGCCAGTCTGCTCTCCGGCGGCTTCTACGCCCATCATCATGGCGTGTTGACCAACGACCGGCCGAACGGCTCCGTCTATGACTTCGTGGACACCACGACCCTGGCGACACTCCTCCAAGAGCAGGGCTACAAGACGGCTCTCATCGGCAAGTACATGAACCGCTACCAGGAGTACGTGGACGAGAATGGACTCTACGTGCCGCCCGGCTGGGACCTCTTCCTGGCCTTTTACAACACAGTCGAGACCGAGATCGGGCCTTATCGCTTCGTTGAGGGTTCCAGCACGCCCACCAGTTCCTCGACGGGCGTGTTCGTGGACGTGAACGACGGCACGTACCTGGCTGACTACATGCGGGCGCGGGCCATCCAGTTCATCAACGATAACTGCTGTGACACCCCTATCTTCCTCTTCTTCTCCACCCACGGGCCCCACCCGCCGGCTGTGCCGGCCCCCCGCCACACGGCCGAAGGACTCTACGCCGACTTCGTGTACCGCGACCGCAGTTGGGGCGAGGAAGACCTGAGCGATAAGCCGGCTTACGTCCAGCGCGAAGACCTCTACTGGACGCCGGGGCTGGACGATACCTTGCACGTGGATATGCTGCGCTCCTTGCAGGCGTTGGACGAGGCGGCCGAGGCCATTATCTCCACCTTCAACCAATTGGGCGAGGGTTCGCAGACAGTCATGCTGTTTGGCTCCGACAATGGCTACCTGTGGCAGGAACACAAGACGGTGGGCAAGCGCAAGCCCTACGAAGAATCTATCCGCGTGCCGTTGATTTTACACCTGCCCGGTTTTGCTCCCAGTGAGATTGAAGCCCTGGTTTCGCCCAACATTGACCTAGGACCGACCATTCTGGACATTGCCGGAGTGTATCCGGCCGGGGTCACTTTCGACGGCCGCAGTCTGCTGCCACTGGTTCAGGATCCCAACACGCCCTGGCGCGCAGCCCTCTTGCTAGAGACTTACGCCGTCGCCGACGCGCCAGCCTGGACAGGCATCCGCACGTCGGAGTACAAGTACGTGGAATACGTGACCGGCGAACGGGAGTTGTATGACCTGGCGGCCGACCCCTACGAAATGGAGAATAAGGTGCGCGACCCGGCTTACGCCGCTGTGGTGGCAGATATGGCCGCCGGCATGAGGTCACTGGGTATCGGATTGTTCATCCTGACCCAGAATTTTCCCGACCCCCAAACGGCCGACCTGCCCACTGGTTATCTGGGGCAGGACTACAGCTTCCAACTGTTCGCCAGAGGGGGTTTAACTCCCTATATCTGGAATTATTACCAAGACGCGGCCTATTGCACTGGCGATCTACCACCTGGCCTGACGGTCAGTGCGGAAGGTTTGATCAATGGCGCGCCCAGTGAGACCGGCGTATGGGAATTTTGC
Source organism: Chloroflexota bacterium (assembly GCA_040751925.1). Taxonomy (GTDB): domain Bacteria; phylum Chloroflexota; class Anaerolineae; order Promineifilales; family Promineifilaceae; genus JBFMFT01. The sequence goes on along the minus strand of JBFMFT010000049.1, from coordinate 4,063 downwards.
GTCCAGGTTCAGGACAGTAGTGTGTCCCCACAGCCGGGCAACACCCAGCCTCAAGCAGTCATTCTAAAAGTATCGTTGGCGGCGCAATAAGCCCCATTACGCCCCCCAAACGGTGATAACCTGTCCCTGGTAGGTCTCCTCCCGGCGGAATATCTTTTCCTCCCAGGCGCGGCCGGGCCGCCGGTCAAAAATGATAAGGTGCCCTTCGGCCGCCTGGCAATGATCCATATACTCATAGGTCTGGGTCAGCCCTTCTTGCAAGGTTTCTTCCAACGACTTGTAGAGGATTTTGAGTTCGATGACGGTTGTCTGCGTCCCCCCCGCGTAAGGCCAGATGAGCAACAAATCGGTGCGGCGGCGGCCAAGAGCATATTCTCGTTCGATCCGGCCGCCGCTGTTCACGATCCGTTGTAGGAAGGCTTGCAGAAGCAGCTGTGGCCCAGCCTCTTTGTAGTCGAACCGCTCTACCCAATGTTCAGAATGTTCGCGGAAGAATTGCTGAAAGGCGGCCAGGAGCTTGGTCAGGTTGAGGCGGCCGTCAGCCTGGACATACCAGGCCGGCTGGTGGGTAATCTGTAATTGAGTGGTGTAAACCAGGGAGCGGGGAATGACTTCCCGGTAAATGGGGTTGGCAATTTGCAACTCCTCCTGGGTGCGAATGAGTCCCAGATCGGCCACGTACTGCACGTCGTCCTCGGGTAGTTTTTCTAGCTCGGTCTGACCGGCCAAGATAGGCTCAATGACCCGCCGCACCCGTTCCTCTTTGAGCTTGTCTACCAACTGATCCAGGTGGGTCTCCCGGCGAAAGATGAGTTGTTCTTTAGCCTGGTTGATCAGGGCGGCCGTGATAGGTTGCGAACGGTCACGGCCGGCCGCCACGTCAAAGCAGACCTCGTAAGCCAGGGCATTGACTAACCAGGGTTGGCCCCGCGTCAACTGCCACGCTAACTCTAAAGCAGCCGGCTCGAAGACCTGGCCGGTTTCGTCGGTGTGTTGGTGGTAGAGGGCTTCCACCTCGGCCTGGTCAAAATCTCCCAGGCGGAGCGATTTGGCCTTGATATTGAACGCGCTGCCGCCAGTGATAACGCTCTTACCCTGGTCTGTATAAATGCGATAGTCTCGCACGTCTCGCACCCCACAGAGAATGATGCTCTGGGGAAACGAGCCAGGGCGTTTATCGTAGCCAGCTCGCAATTGCCGCAAGACAGCTACCAGTGTATCTCCGACCAGAGAGTCAATTTCGTCTACCAGCAAGATCAACGGTTTTGCACTGGCCTCGGCCCATTTGGTCAACAGGGGGTTGAGAGCAGCCCCACCCGATTCCTGCAAGAGCTGTTGCCAGATAGAGGTGGGAAAAGGGTCGCCCAGGTGAGACGCAGCCCGCAGCGCAATCTCGCCCAGGATGGCCCGCATGGCTTGAGCCACGTCCTCACGGGCGAATTGTCCGACTTCCACGTTACAATAGAGACAACGGTAACGCTCTTGCTGGTTGAGGTAAGCCATCAAGGCCAGCAGAAAGGAGGTCTTACCCACCTGGCGGGGAGCGTGCAGGACGAAATACTTCTTCTGGTCAATCAGGCTGAGAATGTGTGCCAGGTCGAGCCGATGTAAGGGTGGCAAACAGTAATGGTCTTCACAGTTGACGGGACCAGCGGTGTTAAAAAAGCGCATCTTTCATCTCTGCCGCGTACAAGGTGTCTACTGAAAGTATAACACAGATAGAGCTTTTCGCTTCGCCGCGAAAAGGTACAATTGCCCCATCAAGCATCGTTATTGCGTTCGATTCTTCGCTCGTCACTTCGTTCTCCTGGTTCTGCTGGTGGCCTGCCGGCCGTCCCCGCTTCCTCTTCCTCCGCCTACTCCTACTGACCCGGCCGCCACCCTGCGGATTGGCCTGACCAGCAGCGCGGCCGGACTGGCCGACCTGGTAAGCGACCCGTATGCCCAACAAAGCGGCCGGGCCAGCCTGCAATTCGTCGTGGGCAATGCCACGACCCTCTTGCATGACCTGGACGACGGCCAGTTGGACGCTGTTCTGGTTCACTACCTTCCGCCTGGTGATCCGCATTGGTTCAGTCCGGTGGCTCTGGATGGGCTGGTCATAGTCGTTCATCCCGACAATCCGGTAAGCGGCCTGACCCGGCCGCAAGCGCAGGCTATCTTTAGCGGCCGCATCACCAATTGGGCGGCCGTTGGCGGCCCAGACCGGCCCATCATAATCGTCGGCCGCGAGAAGGAGGCGGGGGCGCGGGCCATCTTCACTGAGCGTATCCTGGCCGGCCAACCTCTGGCGGTGACCGCCCTGGTGCAAGCGGGCCAACCGGCGGTGTTGGAAGCCGTCGCCCACGACCCGGCGGCCGTTGGCTACGCTATGATGGGATCGGCCGCCGGAGTGAAGGCGGTGGCTGTGGATGGAATCGAAGCCACGCCGGCCACCACAGCCAGCCAGACCTACCCGCTGACCGTGCCGCTTTATTTCGCGGCCCCGGCCGAGCCGCAGGGCGAACTGCGGGCTTTCCTGGCCTGGCTGCAATCTGATGAAGGCCAGGCCATTCTGGGTGTAAATTTCGGCCGGGTGCGGTAGAATAGCTGGACAAGGCAGAAACCAGGTTTTTGCAAAAAACCTGGTTTCTAGGTCAGGCTATGATCAGACACCTCATTTTTACGGTCTCCTTTTGGACAGCAGATAGGTGACGCAGGAGTGGCAAGCGGCACGTAGCCGGTGGCAAGTAGGAATTGTCACTTGCCACCGGCCACTTGCTACCTGCCACCTATAACCTTCAACCTTTAACCTTTAACAGCTTTCCACAAGGAGAACAGTATGAACAGCGAACATTTTATCGAACTCGAAGAGACCTACAGCGCGCACAATTATCACCCCCTGGACGTGGTGATCGAGCGCGGCGAAGGGGTGTGGGTCTATGACGTAGACGGCCGCAAATACCTGGACTGCCTGAGCGCATACTCGGCTCTGAACCAGGGCCATTGCCACCCGGCCATACGCCAGGCCATGATTGAGCAACTCAACAAGGTCACGCTGACTTCCCGGGCTTTCCGTAATGACCAGATGGGGCCCTTCCTCAAGGAGTTGTGTGAATTAACCGGCTTCGAGATGGCCCTGCCCATGAACTCTGGCGCGGAGGCCGTCGAAACGGCGATCAAGGTGGCTCGCAAGTGGGGCTACCTGGTCAAGCAAGTGCCGAAGGGCAAGGCAGAAATCATCGTTTGTGAGGGCAATTTTCACGGCCGCACCACCACCATCGTCAGCTTTTCCTCCGAGCGGCAATACAAGGAGGATTTCGGGCCACTCACGCCTGGCTTCAAGATCATCCCCTACGGCGACACTGAAGCCCTGGAAGAAGCTATGACGCCCAACACGGTCGCCTTCCTGGTTGAACCCATCCAGGGGGAGGGCGGGGTGCGCGTGCCGCCGAATGGCTACCTGAAAGAGTGCGCCGACATTTGCGCCCGCCACAATGTTCTCTTTATGGCCGACGAAATCCAGACGGGCCTCGGCCGCACAGGTGAACTATTCGCCTATCGCCGCGAGGGCGATCTGGCCGACGTGGTGATCATTGGCAAAGCCCTGAGTGGGGGCTTCTATCCGGTTTCGGCCGTTCTGGCTGACCGCGAAGTGCTGGGCCTGCTGCGGCCGGGCGACCACGGCAGCACTTTTGGCGGCAACCCATTGGCGGCGGCCGTCGGCCGCGCCGCTCTCAAGGTCATTGTGGATGAGAAGTTGGTCGGCCGGGCCGAGGAGATGGGCGAATACTTCATGGGCCGCCTGCGCCGGGTGGAGAGTGACCACATTCGAGAGGTGCGCGGCCGGGGGCTGCTCATCGGCGTCGAACTAGACACCAAAGCCCGTCGCTTCTGTGAGGCCCTCAAGGAGCGGGGCATCCTGGCGAAAGAGACCCACGACACGGTTATTCGCTTTGCCCCGCCGCTTATTATCAGCAAAGAGGAAATTGACTGGGCGATGACGCACATCGAGCCGGTTCTGATGATGGATTAAAATGCCGTGCGTCGTGCGTACTTCGTTACGCACGACGCACAATCCTAG
>JBFMFT010000489.1:0-3671 GCA_040751925.1 Chloroflexota bacterium | reverse complement strand
GGTTGCCAAGCGACAAGCCATCATCAACTCACAAAACACCATCTTTTCGGTTAAGCGGTTCATGGGCCGCAAGTACGACGACCCCGAAGTGAAGCGCGCCCGCAACTATGTTCCTTACGAAGTGCGACGCGCCCCCAATGGCGATATTCGCGTGGTGATGAATGAGCGCGAGTACTCGCCGCCGGAAGTCTCGGCCATGATCTTGCAAAAAATCAAGACCGACGCCGAGGCTTACCTGGGCGAACCCGTGACCCAGGCGGTGATCACCGTGCCGGCCTATTTTAATGATAGCCAGCGTCAGGCGACGAAGGACGCCGGCAAAATTGCCGGGTTAGAAGTCTTACGCATCGTCAATGAGCCGACAGCTTCTTCGCTGGCTTATGGGCTGGGCAGCGCCAAAGATGAGTTGATTGCTGTCTACGACCTGGGCGGCGGCACGTTCGACATTTCCATTCTGGAAGTGGGCGACGGCGTTTTTGAGGTGAAGTCCACCAATGGCGACACCTTCCTGGGCGGCGATGATTTTGACCTGCGGATCATTGATTGGGTAGCCGACCAGTTCAAGATGGAAGAAGGGATTGACCTGCGGAAAGACCGCCAGGCGTTGCAGCGTCTGCGCGAGGCGGCCGAAAAAGCTAAGATTGAACTTTCTACCACCATGCAGTCGGAGATCAATCTGCCTTACATTACGGCCGACGCCAGCGGTCCCAAACACCTGCACACCACCCTGACCAGGGCCAAATTGGAGCAATTAACAGAAGAATTGATCCAGCGTTCCATCGAGCCATGCCGCAAGGCTTTGGCCGACGCGGGGGTGAAGGCCAGCGACATTGCCGAGGTCGTCCTGGTCGGTGGCATGACGCGGATGCCGGCCGTCCAGAAGGCTGTCAAAGAGCTTTTTGGCAAGGAACCGCACAAGGGGGTCAATCCTGACGAAGTGGTGGGGATTGGCGCGGCCATCCAGGCCGGCGTCCTGGGCGGCGATGTGAAAGATGTGCTGTTACTGGACGTGACACCCCTGACTTTGAGCATCGAAACGCTGGGCGGCGTGGCGACCCAGTTGATTGAACGGAATACTACCATTCCCACTCGCAAGAGCCAGATTTTTTCCACCGCCTCCGACGGGCAGACCCAGGTGGAAATTCACGTGGTGCAGGGGGAACGACCGATGGCCGGCGATAACAAGAGCCTCGGCCGCTTTATCCTGGATGGGATTCCACCGGCCCCACGCGGTATCCCCCAGATTGAGGTTACCTTTGACATTGACGCCAACGGCATCCTCGACGTGAGCGCCAAAGACAAGGCCACCGGCCGCCAGCAGGCCATGAAGATTATGCCCTCTAGTGGCCTGAGTGACTCAGAAATCGAGCGCATGGTCAAAGAAGCGGAGAGTCACGCTTCGGAGGACGCCCGGCGCAAAGCGGAAGTGGAGGCCCGTAACCTGGCTGATACGGCCGTTTATGGGGCGGAGAAGTTTGTGCGGGAGAATGGCGAGAAACTGGCCGAGACCCACAAGAACACCATCCAGACGCAAATCGAGGCGGTACGCTCGGCCCTGGGTGGCGGCCAGATCGAGGTGATCAACGCGGCCGTCGAACAGTTGCAGATAGCCTTGCAGCAGGCGGGCGCCGCCATGTATCAGCAGGGTCAGGACGCGGGCGAGGCAGCCGGCGGCCGATCCAGCAACTCTGACGAGGACGTGATCGAAGGCGAGTTTAGCGATTAAGAAACCGAAACTCGGTTTCTGAAAAACATGGCGACCAAACGAGACTATTACGAAGTCCTGGACGTGCCGCGCACAGCCTCCAAAGATGATCTGAAAAAGGCTTATCGCCGGCTGGCCCGACGCTATCACCCAGACGTGAACAAACAAGTGGGCGCGGAAGAGGCTTTTAAGGAAATCAACGAAGCCTATGAAGTGCTTTCTAACGATTCCAGCCGCGCTACTTATGACCGCTTTGGTCACGCGGGCATTCAGGGCAATAGTGGCGGCCCCGACTTCAGCGGCTTCGGCGGCATGGCCGACATCTTTGAGGAGTTTTTTGGCGGCATGAGCGGCTCGCGGCGACGGGCGGGCGGGCCGCGCCGGGGGGCTGACCTGCGTTACGACCTGACCATCTCGTTTGAGGAGGCCGTCTTTGGGGTGGAAAAGCCGATTGAGGTGGTGCGGCCGGAAACGTGCGGCGCGTGTCGCGGCAGCGGCGCGGAGCCAGGCACGTCGCCGGAGCGCTGCCACACCTGCAATGGCACGGGCGAGGTGCGGCGCGTGCGCCAATCCATCCTCGGCTCGTTCGTGAATGTTAGCACCTGCCCCACCTGCCAGGGTACAGGTGAGACAATTCCCCACCTGTGCAAGACCTGTTACGGCCGCAAGCAAGTCCAGAAGACGCGCACGCTGGTCGTCAAGATTCCCCCTGGCGTAGACAATGAGAACCAGATTCGACTGACGGGTGAAGGTGCGCCAGGGACGGATGGCGGGCCACCAGGCAACCTTTACGTGGTCATTACCGTCGCTCGCCACAAGTTCTTTCAACGGCGGGGTGATGACATCATCCTGGAACTAGAAATCAACGTGGCCCAGGCGGCCCTGGGTGACGAAGTAACTGTACCGACGGTGGATGGCGAGGATAAGCTAACCATCCCGGCCGGTACGCAGTCGGGCGCGGTCTTTCGGATGCCCGCTCGCGGCGTTCCCCATCTGCGGCAGAGCGGCCGGGGTGATCAACTGGTAATTACCCAAGTCGCCGTTCCTCGCAACCTGACGGCCGACCAGCGACAGCTATTCCAACAACTCTCCCGCACGTTAGGCAAAGAGGTCATCTCTCAGCGTGACAAGAGTTTTCTGGGCCAGATAAAGGATGCGCTGGGGGATGTGTTCGGCATCTAGGAGTAATGAGTGGTGAGTAACTCACTCGTCACTCACCACTTATCACTCACCACCAGCCATGTATTGGCTTGAAGCGAGTGTCCGCACCGACGGGGAGGCGGCCGAAGCGGTGGCCGAAGCCTGGCGGCCGTATGCCTACAGTCAGGGCGTGGCCCTGGAACAGTTGGGCGACCCTCACAGTTTAGACCCACTGGCTCTTGAGCCAGAAGTAACGGTCAAAATCTTCGTCCCGGAGAACGAGGATACACCCGCCCTGCGCCACCGACTAGAAGAGATCGTCTACTACCTCGGCCGGCTTTACCCCATTCCTGCTCCCACCTTTCGCCGGTTGCAGGAGGAGGATTGGGCCAATGCCTGGAAAGCCCATTATCATCCTTTTCGGGTCGGCCGGCGGTTGTGGATACAGCCCAGTTGGTTGGCGGCCGAAGAGGCCCAGGTGGACGACCTCGTTTTGACCCTGGATCCCGGCATGGCCTTTGGCACGGGCCTACACCCGACGACCCAAATGTGCTTACAGGCGTTGGAGCAGTTGGTTAAGCCAGGCCAACGGGTACTAGACGTAGGCACAGGCTCCGGCATTCTAGCCATTGCTGCCGCCCGCCTGGGAGCGGGTCACATCTTGGCGGTGGATACAGATAGCCTGGCTGTGCGAACGGCTATGGAGAACGCCACTGTCAACGGCGTGTTGGGCTCTATTACCGTCAGGCAAGGGACTCTGGCTGACGTTTTAGAAAAACGATGGGACGTGGTGGTGGTCAATATCCTGGCCCCGGTCATCGTCTCC
>JBFMFT010000488.1:0-3750 GCA_040751925.1 Chloroflexota bacterium | reverse complement strand
AGTTTCACCGCTGAGACGCGGAGAGCGCAGAGTAATGAGTGATGAGTGATGAGTCACTCGTCACTATAAACTCCGCGTCTCGGCGGTGGGCCACTTCAAGGAAGGCATCTATGCTCAAGACACACCATTGCGGCGAGTTGCGGCCGGAACACGTCAACGAATCCATCACTCTGGCCGGCTGGGTCAACCGCCGCCGCGACATGGGGGGTATCATCTTTATTGACCTGCGCGATCGCAGCGGCAAAGTCCAGGTGGTGGTGGACGCCGGCCGCTCCCAGGCCGCCTTCGACGCGGCCGACCAGGCCCGCCCCGAATACGTTCTACAAGTGGAGGGGAGGGTTGGACGCCGGCCGGCCGGTATGGAAAACCCGGCTATGCCCACCGGCCAGGTCGAAGTGCTGGCGACGGCCGTGACCATTCTCAACCCGGCCAAAACGCCACCTTTCCCCCTGGATCGGGAGGAGGAAGTGGACGAGGCTTTGCGGCTGAAATACCGTTACCTGGACTTGCGCCGTGAGCAGATGCAGCGCAACCTGACCATCCGCCACAGAGCGGTCAAGTTCATCCGCGACTTCCTCAGCGAGCGAGGCTTCCTGGAAATCGAAACGCCCATCCTGTTCAAGAGTACGCCAGAGGGAGCGCGGGACTACCTGGTGCCTAGCCGCGTCCATCCGGGCAAATTCTACGCCCTGCCGCAAAGCCCCCAGCAGTTGAAGCAACTGCTGATGGTGGCCGGCTACGAGCGTTACTTCCAGATTGCCCGTTGCTTCCGCGACGAAGACCAGCGAGCCGACCGCCAGCCGGAGTTCACCCAACTAGACCTGGAGATGAGCTTCGTCGAACGTGAAGACGTGCTGATTCTCATGGAAGAGTTGATGGTAGGGATGGTCAAGGCCGCCAGTCCCTTACCACTGGCTTACGAGAAGTTCCCCCGTCTGAGCTACGCCGAGGCGATGGAGCGTTTTGGCAGTGACAAGCCTGACCTCCGCTACGGGATGGAGTTGACCAGTATCGCTGACATTGTGGCCCATAGTGCGTTCCGCGTCTTTGCCGAGAACGCCGCCGCCGGTAAGCCCGTCAAAGCTATCTGCGCGCCGGGGTGTGGGGATTATAGCCGCAAGCAGTTGACGGAGTTGGAGGATTTGGCGCGGTCGGCCGGGGCCAAAGGGCTGGCTTACCTGGCGATTCACCCGGAGACGGGCGAGATGCGCGGCCCTATTGCCAAGTTCTTTACGGTTGACCAGTTGATCGCCATTACCGAGCGGCTGGCGGCGCGGCCGGGCGACCTCATTCTCATTGCCAGCGACGAGAAGAAGATTGTCCAGGCGGTATTAGATACCTTGCGCCAGGAGATGGCCGGCCGCCTGGGGTATACGGACAAGAAGGAACTGGCTTTCGCCTGGATCATTGACTTCCCGTTGTTCGAGGAAGAACTGGAGGACGGCCATTACGCTCCCAGCCACCACATGTTTACGTCGCCGCGGCCGGATCACGTTGCTCTGCTGGATAGCAACCCGGCGGCCGTCCTCAGCCAGCAATACGATCTGGTTTGCAATGGGTATGAGGTGGGTGGGGGGAGTATTCGGATTCACCAACGGCCGTTGCAGCAGAAGATTATGGAGTTGATTGGGCTTTCGATGGAGGAGGCTCGCCACCAGTTCGGCCATTTGTTGGAGGCGTTTGAGTATGGGACGCCGCCGCATGGGGGGATGGCCCCCGGCATTGACCGGCTGGTGATGCTGATGGCCGGCGAACCGAATATCCGTGAGGTGACGGCTTTCCCTAAGAGCCAACAGGCGGCCGACTTGATGGCCGACGCGCCTTCGGCCGTTAGCGAGAAGCAGCTGGACGAGTTGCAGATTGCCCTGGCGTTACGGAAGTAGATCACATATTTGACCAGATTGCCGCCTGGTATAACCTGCTACTGGCTTATCGGAAGGCCAGCCACGGTAAACGCAGCCACCCCAACGTGGCCGCCTTTGAATACCGGCTGGAGAACAATCTCTGCCAATTGCAGGTTGAGTTGCGGCAGCAAACGTACCACCCCGGCGGCTACCACAGCTTCTTTATTCACGACCCTAAGCGGCGACTGATTAGCGCCGCCCCCTTCCGTGACCGGGTCGTCCATCACGCCCTTTGCAATCTGATAGAGCCGCTATTGGAAGGGGGTTTCATTGAGGACAGCTACGCGAACCAGTTGGGCAAGGGCACGCACCGAGCGCGGGCGCGCTGCCAGCAGTTTGCGCGCCGGTTTGCCTACGTCCTGTCGCTCGATGTGCGCCAGTTCTTTCCCAGTGTAGACCACGCCATCTTGCGCGGCCTGCTGGCCCGCCGGATCAGCGACGAGCGGGTATTGTGGCTGGTGGACGTGATCCTCGACAGCGGCAAGAACGTCCTCAAGGGGCAGTACGACCTGGTTTACTTCCCCGGTGATGATCTGTTGGCCGCCTTCCGGCCGCGCGGCCTGCCCATTGGTAATCTGACCAGCCAGTTTTGGGCCAACGTCTACCTGAATCCGCTTGACCATTTCATCAAGCGCCGGTTGCGTTGCACCGGCTACGTGCGCTACGTGGACGACTTGCTCCTCTTTGCCCACGATAAGGCGACGCTGTGGGATTGGCAGGCGGCCGTTATGGAACGACTGGCCGGGCTACGGTTGACCATTCACCCCGGCAGTCACTCCCGGCCGGTGACGGAAGGGATTCCCTTCCTGGGCTTTCACATCTTCCCCGACCAGATGCGGTTGAAACAGCGGAAGGGGGTGCAATACCGGCGTAAGTTCCGTGACCTGTTGGCGCAATATAAGGCGGGTGAAATCAGTCTGACGCAGGTCACGGCCTCCGTGCGGGGCTGGATCAACCACGCTCGTTTTGGCAATACCGCTGGGTTGCGTAAGGCCATCCTGACGGCCGAGAGGATTCTCCCACCCTCACCCTAACCCTCTCCCTCAGAGGGAGAGGGAACGAACGTCTCCCCTCGCCCTGGTAGGGAGAGGGGGTAGGGGGTGAGGGTAGGTGGCCGCGCCACAGGGACGAACCGAGGCGGCGCGGCCGGTTGTTATTTGCCCGGCCCGCTGTCAGGTAGGGTCACGTTGGAAACAGGACCTACTGCCAACGGGCGCGGCCAGGAGCAGACCCCGCCATTTCTCGCCTCGGCGCGGCAGGCGTACCCGCCGCGCAATTCCGGTTGGGACACGCCCAATAGAGAAGTGTGGACACGCACACCCGCACCCCGTTGTTGTCGTGGATGTTGATGTGCGGGTTGTTCCTGTTGCGAACCGAACAACCGTGTCTGGGTCTGGCCCTCAACGAGAGCCAGTAGGTGTCACGTTGGCAACGTGGCCTACCGGCTAGGCGTTGCATCTATGGTCTTTTTCCGCCAACCACCCAATAAGCGGCCCATCTCGGCCACCATAGCCGCCACGTGTTGGTACTGCCCAGGGGTCAGCCAGTGCCAGCGTTCGGCCAGCCGTAGATACAGGCGCACTTTGTTCAGGGCTTCGTCGGCCTGGGCCAGCCGTTCCAGCCGGGCTGTTCCCTGGCGGACGTTGGCCTCTTCCAGCCGCTCGCGCAGATCAAAGGCGGCGTCGAGCAGCCTTTGGGTGAAGCTGTGGCGGTGGGCGCGGGGAAAGTGGTTGGTCACCGGTAGCAGCCAGGTCAGAAAGTCAAAAGTGCGGGTAAAGATTGGCATTTCCGATTGGGCCATATTGTCCACCATTTTGCATAAAGGGCAAGATGAAATCTTGCCCTA
>JBFMFT010000487.1:0-3762 GCA_040751925.1 Chloroflexota bacterium | reverse complement strand
GGGTTTGGTACAATACTATCACAATCCGCTGCTGAAAGCGTGCGCTACAGTTCACCTACGTCGTTCTTTATGCTTCGCTCTCGTCTGTTCGTGTTATTGTGTGTGATTCTGCTAACCGGCGCGGTGGCGGCCTGGCAACTCCCCGCCATCTTGCAGGCTCTCCCCAGCCGTTACCTGGCCCGGCTGCCCCAGCCGATCCAGGTACTGGGAATGCCCGAACACGTAGAGGTTTTGCCAACGGCCGCCGCTCCCGCCACCCATCCGGCCCAACTGGACGCCATACCTATTCAACCTACAGCTACCCGGCCGCCGGCCATCGTTGTTGCCAGCCCAACCCTGGCGGCCGCCAGCCCAACGGCGACCGCTACGCCTACGCCGACCAATACCCCTTCGCCAACGCCCATTCCCTTCCCGCCGGCCGCCAGGGTCGAACCCTTTATCCACCAGTTCCAGACCTGGAACAACTGTGGCCCGGCCACCCTGGCTATGTCCCTCAGTCACTTTGGATTGCGTCTGAGTCAGGATCAGACGGCGGCCGTCCTCAAGCCCAATCCCGAAGATCGCAACGTCTCCCCCCAGGAAATGGCCGCCTATGTCAATAATGAGACCGAGGTGGGGGCCATTGCCCGCGCCAACGGCAACCTGGACACCCTGCGCCGGCTATTGGCAAACGGCTTCCCGGTCATTGTGGAATTGGGCATTGACCCGCCGGGCGACTATGCCTGGATGGGCTGGTACGGCCATTATTTGTTGGTGGTGGCCTACGACGACGCCACTGAAGAAGTATGGGTTTACGACTCCTGGTTTGGCACCAGCGAGGTGATTGGCGAGAATGCGAACACCCTCGGCCGCACCGTCAGTTACGCCGATCTCGACCATTACTGGCAGCAGTTCAACCGCAACTACGTTGCCCTCTATGCCCGCGAGCAGGCCAGCCAGGTAGCCACTCTCATTGGCCCGGCCATGGATGATATTGTTATGTGGGAGGGGGCGTTGGCCACGGCCCAGGCTGATATGCAGAGCGATCCCGGCAACCCGTACACCTGGTTCAACCTGGGCACAGACCTCAACGCTCTGGGACGTTACCAGGAAGCGGCCGAAGCCTACGACACCGCTCGCACCATTGGCCTCCCCTGGCGGATGTTGTGGTACCAGTTTGGCCCCTACGAAGCCTATTACCAGGTCGGCCGCTACGATGACGTGATCCTCCTGGCCGACGTAACGCTGGACTACCGCTCTTATTTTGAGGAATCGTTCTACTACCGGGGACTGGCTAAATTGGCCCTGGGCGACAACGAAGGGGCGCGGGCGGATTTGGAAGCGGCCGTCGCCTTTAACCCGAACTTCCAAACGGCCGTGGACGCCTTAATCTCGCTAGACAAGGGGGGATGAGAACCTAAGACCCTTGCCATGAGGTAAGGAAGTCTGCTGCGTTCACAATCGCCATGCCTTTATAGCTCCCAAGTGGCAACAAGTGTCGCCGGTGAGCGCATGGCCGATCTTCGTGGATCAAATCATCAATGAATAGCTCACGCTCTAGTTCATTCACCTGATCCCAATCCAGTCCACGTTCGGCCGCCACCCGCCGCAATTGACTTTCAGCAAGCTGCATTCTGGCTTCACGCTCGATATAGGCGCTTTGGGCTAAAGCCAACAAGGCGATGCGCTTGCGGTCAGGCGGCAACTGCCTGACCAAATCAATGACCTGATCCTCGCTCAGGGTTAGCGTTACCATATTCAGACCTCCAGCTATTGTTTTACCACGTGTTAGCCGACAAGTTCCTTCACGGCCGCATAGACCCAGCCCATCTCCTTCTTCGCATAATGCTGGGACAGGTAGCGCATGAGGGCGGGTAGGTCGTGGGGGTCTAGCCCGGAGCTGTTTACTAACTGGCGCAGCCATTCCTTTCTTTGTAGTTCAATCGAAAAATCCAGGAACAGCCGTTGGATGAGGTCGTCGGCGTAGGCGATTTCCGGCTCCTCGAAGTCGGCCGCCAGTTCCACCTTTAGGTCTTCCACCCGGCCGTTGGCGAAGTCATAGCCATTCTCCAGCATCTTATACAGGGCGTGTTGGATGATTTCTTTGCTGAGGTGCTGGCCGGCCGTCCAGTGAATCTCCTCGATAGAGGGCGGCTTACATTTGTAGTAGGTAGCCGTCTCTGTCGTAGACAACACCAGGATAGCCCCTTCCTCCACGTACACGTCCTGCCCGGCCGCCCGGTTGTGGGCTTCCATCTGCTCTTGCAGGCGGCGGTAAGCCTGGGCCAGCCCGGCCAAATCCGGGGTAGTTACTTCCAACGATGGAATCAGGTCAAAACCATAGCGGCCGGCGAAGTCGGCCAACCGCCGGTAGCTGACGACTTTCTTGTGGCGAATGGCTGTATGTAAGGTCAGAGCCAGTGGCGTGGTGTACTTGATCAGGTGGGGATTGCGGTAGCCCCATAGCTCGAAGACCAGGACGACGTTTTGGTCACGGATGGCCTGCTCGACCGGCCGCCGGTCGGGTAAGACCTCGGCCAGCAGCGACGCCCAATCCCCCCAACGGCTAGGCGAGATAACGGGCTGTAAGCGGGTGCGCGGCACGACTTCCAGCACCTTGCCTTCTGGATCGGTGAGGGGGTAAAAGATGATGGCCGTCCCGTCCAGTTTGAGGGTAAAACGAGCGTCTACGACGTTCTTGGTGACGGGGATGACGATTTGGGTGACGCCCTGTTGATCCACCTGATAGGGATAGTGAATCTTGGGCATGGCGTAGATCAATTCGAGGCGGGGACGGCCGTCCATCTCCGTCACCGCCAATAGCCCCAGTTTTTCGCTCTCCTGCCGACACAAGTAGCCGGCAAAGGGGATACCGCCGGGGGACGTGATCTCGAAGGGTTGCCAGTGTTTGGCGGAGACGTTGGTGATGGCGATAATCTGGTCTAGCATGGCTGACTATATTATACGTCAAACCCCGTAGGTCTCCGAGACCTACGGGGTTTGCAGGAGTCGTTTATGCCGATTGCGCCTGTGAATGGTATCGAGATCTACTACGAGACGGCCGGTGACCCGGCCGCGCCGCCTTTGCTGCTCATCACCGGCCTATCGTCTTACACCGAGGGCTGGTTTGCCCAGGTGTTTGACCTGTCCAGGGATTTCTACGTCATTTACTACGACAACCGGGGCGCAGGGCGCAGCACGCAGCCGCCGGCCGGTTACACCCTGGCCGACATGGCCGACGACGCGGCCGGGCTGCTGGACACGCTGGGCATGGCCTCCGCTTACGTCTTTGGCATTAGCCAGGGAGGAATGATTGCCCAACATCTGGCCCTGCGCCATCCCCAGCGCGTGCGGAAGCTGGTCTTGGGCTGCACAACGGCCGGCGGGGCCAGCATGATTCCGCCCAGCCTGGACGTCGCCATCGCCCTGTTAGCTCCCCGGAGTAGTGACCGTGGGCAGGACTTTCTCACTGCCCTGTGGTTCCTGGCCGCGCCGGAGTTTGCCAGTCGTGACCCCCAATCGCTCCGCAAGCTGGTCAAGGTGTCGGCCGAGAATCCGCAAACAGAGCAGGGGTTGTACGGCCAGCTTCAGGCTATGAGCCACCACGACCTGGATAGTGAACTACGGCGCATCCAAATTCCCACCCTGGTCATGCACGGTGAGTTGGATAAGCTCATTCCGCCGGAGAACGGCCGTCTCCTGGCTGCCCACATCCCTCACGCCCAACTCAAGCTCTACCCCGACGCCGGCCACCTGTTTATGATTGAGCGGGCGGCGGCCGTC
>JBFMFT010000486.1:0-3770 GCA_040751925.1 Chloroflexota bacterium | reverse complement strand
GACCCTCACCCCCAGCCCCTCTCCCTCTGAGGGAGAGAGCTAGGGTGAGGGTGGTTGGCCTAAGTTATCCAACTTCTCCAACCGCTCACCGGCCGATTCTTGTAGAGCGTCGTTGCTCAACTCGATGGCGATAGACAGGGCCTCTTGCCAGGCGGCGCGCGCCTGCTCCGGCCGGCTTTCGCGTAGTTCCAGGTCGCCCAGGTGAATGAGGACGTTTGCCAGGCTGTACCGCTCGCCCAGCGGCCGTAGAATCCCGATGCTCTGGTGGGTGGTGTTTAGAGCTTCGGGATAATTCTGGTCGTCCTCATGTATCAGGCTCATCTGGTAGAGGGCGATGGCTTGCCACTTGCGGTCGCCCATTCGTTGGAATAGCGGCAGGCTCTTCTCGGCGTACTCCTGGGCTAGAAGGAGGTCGCCCTGCTTGCGGCCGACGTCGGACAGGATGTAGAAGACCATCGCCAATTCGCCCTCGTCCTGGAGTTCTTCGGCCAATTGGCGGGCGCGCTCGCCGTAATCAGAGGCGCGACCATATTCCTTCTGTCCGAAGGCTGAATCGGCCAAGGAGCGCAGGGTGCGTAAGACGCCGATCCGGTCACCGGCCGTTTCCTGGACAGCCAGAGCTTGCCGGGCCAATTGCTCGGCCACAGGGTATTGCCCGCGTTGGTAGGCGATACGCGCCTGCCGGTAATCAGTGGCGGCCACGCCAATCTGGTCGCCCAGTTGCTCTCGAATACGCCGGCTCTCCATCAGCAGGGCGCTGGCTTCGTCCAGGCGACCTTCTTCCAGGGCAATGCGGGCCAGATCCGATTGAACCTGGGCTACGCCGGCCGCGTTTTCTCCGCGCTCGTAGATGGGCAGGCAATCACGGAGGAGGCGGGAGGCGTCTGGGTAATCGGCCTGTTCGATGCAGGCTCGCCCCCACTGCCACAGGTAATGGGCCTGGCGGCCTGTATCTGGCAGAGCAGCAGCCGTCTGGCTGGCCCACTCGAAACCCTGACGGGCGTCGCTGAAGCGGGCGCAGGTAAACCAGGGTTCGGATAAGGTGGCGGCATAAGCCAGCACGATGGACGACAAACCGTACCGGAATGCCAGCCCCATGCCGCCGGTTAGATTCTCCCACTCCGGCTGCAAGAAGTCATACTCCTGGCGGTGTTGCTCGGCGTAGCTCTGGTGGTAGGCGGCCAGTCGCCCGGCCGCTTCCGGCGCGTTACCCAGCTTCTCACTGGCAAAGAGAGCCAGGAGAGAGTGCTGCCGGTAACGGTCGCCAGTCTCTACGTTGACCAGCGATAACTTGGTCAGGACGTGTAGGCCGTCGCCTGTGCTATATTCATCCAGGCCGGCTGTGTGGGCCAAAGCCTCGACCGCGAAGGATCGCCCGCCAAAGAGACCCAGCAGGCTAAACAGGCGTTGCCAACGCCCATCCAGCGATTCCCAACTGATGGCAAACGAGGCGCGGACTTCACGATCACTGGCGGACAGTTCGGCCAGCCGATCATTTTCCTGGCGCAGCCGGGCCGCCACGTCGGCCAGCCGCCTCTGTTCACGCGATTTGAGTCGCTGCCCAATGAGTTCCAGGGCCAGGGGGAGTTGGCCCAACAAGGCGCAGATCGCGTCGGCCGCCTCCCCTTCGGCCGTCACCCGTCGCTCACCCAGTAGCTCCACCAGCATTTGCCGGCCGGCCAGGGGCGA
The DNA here is from genome assembly GCA_040751925.1 of Chloroflexota bacterium. Classification (GTDB taxonomy): domain Bacteria; phylum Chloroflexota; class Anaerolineae; order Promineifilales; family Promineifilaceae; genus JBFMFT01. Next base: position 2,081 of record JBFMFT010000486.1, on the reverse strand, counting down.
TAGCTCGGTCAGGGGGAGGGTCTGGGCATTCAGATCGCTGGCAATCTCCACGTCGCGGGTCGTGAGCAGCACGGCGCAGCGTGTCCCCCCTGGTAATAGTCGTCGCGCCTTCTCCACGCTGAAAACGTCGTCCAGCACCAGCAAGGCTTGTTTTTCAGCCAGCGTCTCGCGCAGCGAAGCCAGCCGCCGGGCCAGATTGGGCTGGCCGCTGAAGTCAAGGCCGTAGACTTGCCCCCAACTTTCCAGGACGGCCGCCGGATCACTGGTGGCTAAGTTAGCCCACAAGACCCCATCCTTGAACGTCGGGCTGAGTTCGTGGGCCAGGTCGGTGGCGACGGCCGTCTTGCCGACGCCAGCCATGCCGGTGATGGCGTAGACGTGCGGCTGGCCGCTCTGTTGCAGCCGCCCTCGCAGCCAGGCCAGCTCGCGCTCGCGGCCGATCAGGAAGGGGGGGCGTGGCGGGGCCTGGAAAGGCGGGGCCAGGTCCTCATCTGGTTGCCGTGCCTGGTCTGCTTCGATCTGCCCACTGGCGACCTTCTGGTAGAGAGCGGCCGTTTCCGGGCCAGGTTCGACTCCAAACTCGACCGCCAGGGCTTTCTTACAAGCCTCAAATTGGGCCAGGGCCTCAAGGGGCTGCCCAAGCCGGGCCAGAGCGTGCATCTTCAGTCGGTGAGCTTCTTCTTGCCAGGATTCGAGGGCCAGAATACGGTCGGCGCAGGCGATAGTGGCGCGATAGTTCCGTTGTTGGGTGTAAGCGTTAGCCAGGCGGTAGAGGGCGCGCAGAGCCAGCCCGTGCAGACGTTCGCGGATGGGAAAAGCCCAATCCTCGAACTCCACCGCCTCGTGAACGTGGAAATCTTCCAGAAACTCCCCCCGGTAGAGGTCAACGGCTTGTTGGAGCGATTGCAGGGTGGCCAACGGCCGCTGCACGCCTGCCTCGAACGCCTCTACGTCCACACGGTAGGAGCTGGCCAGGTCAAAGGCTACGGTTTCCCATTTAATAATCAGGTACGGCTCTAATTGTTTCCGCAGGCGGGTCAAAACGCCGCGCAGGTTGTTGCGGGCTTGTTCATCAGGCATATCCCCCCACAGGAGCGAGGCCAGCCGTTCGCGGGAATGGGGTTGGCGGGTCAGGCTGAGGTAACACAGCAAGGCCAAAGCCTTTGCCGGCAGGTCGCCGGTAATCGGCGTGTTGTCCAGCACAATCTGCGGCCGTCCCAGCCAGGCCAACTCCAGATTTCCGGCCACCTCACGCTTCCTAGTTTAACCTCAGTGTTCTTTGCGTTTTTGCGGTGAGCAACTACGCCATTTTAATGATTGATTAGCGATTGCCTGTTACGCTGTGGACATCCTGATTGGAACTGACACGAAGGCAAACGAATAATCAGGACCTAATTAACAATTGTACAGCAAAGGAGAGAAGATGCACCAACAACCTCCCTATTTTCGCACCTATACCTTACGCATCTGGTCCACCGAAGGGCGGGGCCGGGGTGGAGCAAACGGCCAGCGATATAGCCTGGAAAGAGTGGGCGCAAACGCCCGCCGGGGCTTTTCTGACCTGAAAGAATTGCTTACTCACCTTCAGGCAGAGATCAACGGTGATCTAGCCGAAGTGGAAGACCAAACGTAGCCTAAACAGCGTCAGAAAGCGGGCCACCCACTGCGCTTACATCACGCCTCTGGGAGCAAAGTGGAGCAGGGAGAAGTCCGGCCGGTGTCCCCTACCGGCCGGCTTTTCTTTTTCCCATAAACGGTAGCAACCAGGTTTTTCCGCAAAAACCTGGTTTCTGGTTGAGTATGTGTATAATCGAGGCCATGCCTCTGGTCTCCGAGCGACTTTTCCGTGTCCGCCATTACGAATGTGACGCCTACGGCCACTTGAATCACACCCAATATCTGCGTTATATGCAAGAGGCAGCCATTGACGCCTCGGCCGCCGCCGGCTATGACCTGGCTCGTTACGAGACTCTAGGCTGCTATTGGCTGGTACGCGAGACAGACATTGAATACCTGCGGCCGTTGCGCTACGGCGACACGGTGCGAGTCCAGACCTGGGTCGTGGATTTTGGTCGCGTCCG
>JBFMFT010000485.1:0-3787 GCA_040751925.1 Chloroflexota bacterium | reverse complement strand
CCCACCAACCAACGGGCGTTGGTTTCACCCAGCCAGCCGGCCAGCGGCCCGGCGATCCGCTTCTGCCAGAGCAGCACACTGGCAATGATCACTGACACCGTGTAAAAGCCACTCAACGCCCCAAATACAGTAAAGCCCCATTCCTCGCTGGTCAGGCGACTGCGCTGCCTGACCTTTGTCCAGAAAGGACGGCCGACGAAAGCCAACGCCCGTCGCCGCAAATTAGGCACTTCCAGGTAATCCATCAGCATATAATAGCCGTCCAGTTCCAGCAGAGGGTTCAGGTTGAACAGGCCAATCAAGCCCGCCAACAGGGTAAACTGGTAGAGCAGATTGGCTGTGTCACCCTGTATGTCCAGGAACGTCAGGCTCAGGGCCGCCATCGAACTGAGAACCAGGTGGGCCAGGGGGCCGGCCCAGGAGACGACCAGGCGCGGCCGGCGGGCGGCCATCCAGATGTCGGTAGTGTCTACGAAGAAGGCCAGGCGGCCGAGGTATATCAGAACGCCGCCCCGCCGCACGTGGCGGCCGTAATGCTTGCAGGCCACCCCATGCGCCGTTTCGTGGACGAAAATAGCCACCTGGTTCAATAACCCCAGCGAGACAATCCGCCAGAGGGGAGATGGGCCAAAATCGAAGGCGTCGTATTGGTCACTGGCGATGAGACGGCCGGCGGCTATCAGGCCAGCTACGACGAGCAGATGGAGCAGGATCGCCCCCACACGGGTAAACCACACCCGAAAACCATAGCGATAGAGCGCGCCCAGGAGGTCGTCAACGTTGCGGAAGCTAAAATCCTTCATCAAGAAGGCCTGCACCAGCCGCCGCAGGCGGTAACTGAGACCTTGCGCTTCTAGCCAGTGATGAACCGCAGCGTAAACAAGGCCGGCCTCTTCTTGCAAGAAACCTTTAGCCCGCAGTTGGTTGAGCAGCAGAATAATGCCCTCGAAGTTAAAAGAGCCGTACTTCAAGACGTAGGCTACAGCCAGGTCACGATTGGTATGCTGCCCGTCCAGTTGCTCCCAAATGAATAGGTCGCGTTCGCTCAGGCGCAGGTACGTCCCCTGGGCCGGGTTGCGGACAATGGCGTAGGGTTGTCCATGCCGGTTGGTAAAGTGCTGAATCTCGAACTGCTCGATGCGCTGCGGCCGGTATTTGTACAGATTCAGGCGTGTAGCCAGCGTTTCCCACAAATTGGGGCCATCGGCCGGCCGGGCCTCCCGTAGCCATTCCCAAAGGGAAGGGCCGGGCACCTCGGTCGCGGCCGGCGCGCCCTCCACCGCTTGCCACACCTGACTACCCGCCTTCACCTTGCCAGCCATATCCTCCACCAGAAACCAGGTTTTTCCCTAAAAACCTAGTTTCGTATCTACTCAGAGCCTCACCACTGAGGCGCGGAGGCCGCAGAGAAAGGAATGAGTAATGAGTGATGAGGGTTGCGTCACTCATTGCTCATAACTCATCACTCATCACTAGAGAAGCGGTGAGCAGTTACCTGGTTTCTATACTACTATATTGAAAACGGCCGCCCTCCCGATAGGCACGCCAGTACCTAAAAAAGCAGTACCCAGGTACTTACCACCGGCCGCCCGATTCCTTATATAGTCGGCGGTCATTGGTTATTGGTAGTTGGTAATTGCCAATCACCAATGACCAAGTACCAACCATGACCGACTACCAGAGTCCGCTGCCCTTCCTCCTACACGCCGCCCGCCGCCAGGGCGATTTTGTTCCCCTGGGCCAAAACTCCTTCCTCGTCTGCCACCCCAACGGTGTGCGACACGTTCTACAGGACAATCACCCTAATTACCGCCGCTCACCCCTCCTGGCGAAAGCCGGCCCCTTACTGGGCGAGGGGCTGGTCACCAGCGAAGGCTCATCATGGCTGCGCCAACGTCGCCTGATGCAGCCGGCCTTCCATTACCACCGACTGACCAACCTGGCCCAGACGATGGTGGAAGTCCTGGCGGCCCGTCTACCCTATTGGCAAGACGTGGCGCGGGAAGGCCGGCCGTTGGACGTAGCTGCCGAAATGAAACAATTGACCATGCAAATTGTCGTGGCTGCCCTCTTTGGCTTTGACCTTGGCGACCAAACCGGCTTCGTCGGTCAGGCCTTTCACCTGGTCGTCGAGCAACTCCGGCGGCGGCTGCGCGGAGCGGCCGGCGACGACGGTCGCCAGGCCGAGGTCGGTTTCCAGGCCGCCCTGGCCCAACTGGATGCCATCGTCTACCGGATGATTGGCGAACGGCGGCAAAAGGTGGCTGGCCCCGGCGCGCTCCTGACCATGCTCCTGGAAGCCCGCGATCCAGAGACGGACCAGGCGATGGATGACCGCCAACTGCGCGACGAGGTGATGACCCTCTTTGTCTCCGGCCACGAAACGACGACTGACGCCCTAACCTGGCTCTGGTATGGGCTGGCCCAACACCCGGCCGTCGAAGAGTCATTACGGGCCGAAATAGACGGCCGGCTGGCCGGCCGCCTGCCCACTCCGGCCGACCTGCCCGATTTACCCTACCTGAAAATGGTCATCGAAGAAGGGTTGCGCTTCTATCCGCCGGTGGGTCTCTTCGGCCGTTCGGCCGTCAACGACGACCAGATCAACGGTCACTTCATTCCGGCCGGAGCGCAAGTCATTCTCAGCCCCTACGTCACCCACCGCCACCCCACTTTTTGGGCTAATCCTGATCACTTCGATCCTACCCACTTCGCCGCCGAACAGGTTGCTGTTCGGCCGCGCTTCGCCTATTTCCCCTTTGGCGGTGGGCCGCGCCAGTGTATTGGCAACCACTTCGCCCTACTGGAAATGCAACTGGTAGTGGCAATGATTGTAGGACAGGGCTACCGCCTGCGCCTACTGCCGGGGCCGCTGCAAGAACCGCAACCGACTACCACTTTGCCCTCCGGCCGGGGTGTGCTGATGGCCCTGACCAGAGACAGGTGAAAGTCTACCCACCCTCAGTCAATACACCTACCATGAATAGTGTTAGCCACTCCCGCCTGGCCGACTTACTGGCAGCCGTCGGCCGTCGCCTGAAGCCCACCTTCCTGATCGTTGGCGCGCAGAAGAGCGGCACTTCCGCCCTCTTCCGCTACCTGGCCCGCCACCCGTGTGTGGCCGCCCCGGCCGAAAAGGAACTCCACTTCTTTGACCAGGAAGCCAACTACCGCCAGGGCCCCTTGTGGTACCACCTCCACTTTCCTCAGCGAACAGGCCCGGCGGTGACCTTTGAGGCCACCCCCTACTACCTGGCCTATCCCCAGGCGGCCGAACGCATCCACCACTATGACCCAAGCCTCAAGCTGATCGTCCTGCTGCGGAACCCCATAGAGCGCGCCTACTCCGCCTGGAATATGGTTTACCGCCTGCTGACCGAACATCACGTGGACGAACTGCTGCGCCGCATCCAGACGACGGCCGACCCCAACTTAGCTCGCCTGGCCCGTCTATTGGCTCAGGTCAATCCCGAAGACCAGGCCGGCCTGACCCACCTTTACCAGAGCCAGGCGTTCTTATCCTTTGCCGAGGCAGTCCATCAGGAAATTAGCCGACTTCAGGCCGACGAGAGGCGGCCGTACCCCGATTTCGTCCAGCGCGGTCTCTATTTCCAGCAATTACAACCTTACCGGGCCTACTTTCCGCCCCAGCAACTGCTCATCTTGGAGTCGCGTCAGTTGAAGGAGGAGCCGACGGCTACCCTCCACCGCGTCACCCACTTCCTGGAACTACCCCCACACAACTGGGAGCAAGAGGATTACTCCTTCACTCCATCCGCCTACCCCC
>JBFMFT010000484.1:0-3790 GCA_040751925.1 Chloroflexota bacterium | reverse complement strand
GACTGCGGGCCACAGCCGCCGTCTCTGGCATAGGTTCAAGAGCCTCGTCGGTAAACTCGACCAGCAGCAAGCGGGCTGAATCGCCGCCGACCAGCTTGACTAACCGTTCTGTTCCCTCTTCCACCGGGCAATCTACCAGGGCCGGCGACAAGGTGTGGGCGGGGAGGCGGGCCAGACCAGGGTCGGCCAGCAATAGCGTATCCCCCGCCTGTAGGTGGTGATGGTAAAGGCGCAGGTCAAGCCCGGCCGTGCGGCCGAGGGGGGTCAGCCGTTCGGGTTGTTGGGGCGGCAATCGCTCCACGCCGAAGTTGTGGCCGAGTAGGGCCGTGGCCTCACCCGCCTGGGCGGTGAATAGCTCCAGGCCGCGCATAACCGCGCAGGTGATCGCTCCTTCTTGCTTGGCGGCCGCTCCACTCACGCTGTAGCGCAGGAGAAGTTGGTTTACCTCCAGGATGGCCGTGCGGAGGGCGGCCGTCACACTGCCGGGGGTCTGGAAGAAGCGGTCACTGAGGGCGTCCAGCAAGTCCTGGGCTAAGACGGCCGTCGTTTCCGGCGGCCCAGCCAGCGAGAGATGGGCCATGAGGGTCTCCTGGCCCTTGCTGCGGGCCAGGCCGGCCGGCGCGGTCTGATACAAGATGCCCGGCGCGGCCTGGGTTGCCTGCCGGCGGCCATCGAGAATGTATAATTGGCTGGGAACTGCCTGTAAGTCCATAGGCTATTTAAGAGACGGTCAAGTTAAAAACGTGACCTACAGGGGTAAGAATAGCACGGGGGTTAGGATTCTTCAACCGATTGGAGTACAATGGTCTGTATGAAAATTGTGATTGCTGGTGAACTACCCTTAGTGGAAGAGGTGAGCCAATTGTGCCTGGCGGCCGGGCACGACACCACCGTTTACCTGGTTGAAGATTTCTTCAGCGCGGTGGAAAGTGGCTACCTGATGGATGACGTCAACACCGTCGAGGTGGCGATTGAGCTGTTCAACGAATCGGCCGCCGCCAAAGAAGAGCTGCTCATGGCCCTGGGCGATTCGATTCCCCTCAGGACACTGGTGCTGACCTCAGCCCTGGCGACCAGCGCCACGCAGGCCGCCAGTTGGCTGCCCAAGCCGGAACGGGTAGTCGGCTTTGGCCTGGTACCGCCTTTGGAGCCAAAAGGACTGGTTGAATTGTGCGCCGCCTTGCAGACCAACGAGGAGGCCCTGCAACGGGCTAAGGCCTTCTGGCAGGGGGTGGGCTACGAGCCGGTCGTGGTAGCCGATGGGCCAGGATTGGTGCGCGCCCGTATCGTTTGCTGTCTGATTAACGAAGCGGTGAGCGCGTTGATGGAGGAAGTGGCGACGGCGGCCGACATTGACCAGGCGATGAAGCTAGGGACGAATTACCCACACGGGCCCCTGGCCTGGGCCGACCAGATTGGCCTGGATACGGTGCTGGGAGTGATGACCGGCTTGTTCGAGGAATGGGGTGATGACCGCTACCGGCCGGCCCCCCTTCTGCGGCGAATGGTGGCCGCCGGGCAGTTGGGGCGCAAGAGCGGCCGGGGCTTTTATACCTACGGTTCGTAAGTTCCCTGAGTTCCTTGAGTTCCCTGGGAACTGAAGGAACTCAGGGAAATCAAACGCCTCGAACGCCTCGGCTGAACTTGACAATCGGCCGCCCTTCGGCTAAGATAAGGGTCGCTTTTGGGCCTGTAGCTCAATTGGGAGAGCGCTACAATCGCACTGTAGAGGTCAGGGGTTCGAATCCCCTCAGGTCCACCGAGTGAAACGTGAAACGTGAATCGTTTTTGCTCTACCTTCACGTTTCACGCTTCACGTTCGACAACTTGGGCCTGTAGCTCAATTGGGAGAGCGCTACAATGGCATTGTAGAGGTCAAGGGTTCGAACCCCTTCAGGTCCATCATACGCTTCATGTTTGAGTTTGCAACGTGATTTGCCCTAAAAGACCCTCTTGGCCGCCAGCCAAGAGGGTTTTTGTTTCGGAGGAGTGTGAGCTATGCCACCAAGCGTTCGTCGTTTTGTCCTGCTGTTGGCTATTCTGTTGGGCCTGACCCTGACGACCGGGTGGCTAGGCGCAAGCCCGGCCGTCCAGACGCCAATAGTAGAGGGAGATACTCGTTTGGCCTACCGGCCCGGCCGTCTCATCGTCAAGCTAACGAATGAGGCAGCCAGCCAGGCGAAGGAAGGGAACGACGGCCGGTTCCATTTCGAGGCTCTCCCCTCTTTGGCCCAGTTGAACCAACGCTACCAGGTGACGGCCGTTGGGCGGCTCTTCCCGGAGGCGGCCGCCCAGGATACGGTCGCCGTGCGCTATGGGCTGCCCAACGTGTTCCGGCTGACCGCGCCGGCGACGACGGACATCTGGGGCATGGCCGCCGCTTACACGGCCGATCCCCACGTAATTTATGCCGAGCCAAGCCTACAGGCCTGGTTCACCACCGCCCCCAATGACCCGCAGTTTCCCGATCAGTGGTCGCTCAACAATACCGGACAGACCGGCGGCAAGCCAGACGCCGACATAGACTGGCTGGAAGTTTGGGAAAGTGGCCTGATCGGCCCGTGTGGCGACCCGCCCCTACGCCGTTGTGTTCGCGTCGCCGTCCTGGATACGGGGGTGGATTACAACCACCCTGAACTGGATGACCCTATCCACGAAGAGTTCGGCCGCGACTTCTACAGCAACGACTTCGACCCCATGGACACCGATGGGCATGGTACGTCGGTAGCGGGGATCGTAGCGGCCGAGACCCATAACGCTGAGGGAGTGGCCGGCCTCTGCTGGAATTGTGAAGTCGTGCCAGTGCGGGTGGCCGCCTGGGTTATCCACTTGTTTGACGACGCCCTGGCCGAGGGCATCTTCTTTGCCGCCTCGCCCGCCCCCTATCCCGACGGGGCGAACGCTGACGTGATCAGTATGAGCCTGGGCGGGGGCTGCACCAGCCTGTGGGCCGACGCGATCAATTACGCTTATGACCAGAACGTGGTGATTGTCTCGGCCGCCGGTAATTTGATGCCGTTCGTGGTCTGGCCGGCCAAATTCAACCGGGCTATCGCCGTGGCCGCCACCAACCACAACGATAGTCGCGCCTGGTGGTCCTCCTTCGGCCCGGAGGTAGACCTGTCTGGGCCAGGAGTGGAGGTGCCCACGACAGAGCGCAATAATGGCTACACCAGTTTTAGTGGCACATCAGCGGCGACACCGCACGTGGCGGCGACGGCCGCTCTGCTGCTCGCCCGCAACCCCAACCTGACCAACGCCGAAATTCACCAAATTTTGCGCGACACCGTGGATGAGCCGGTGCCTGGCCTAGACTATCCCAACTGGCGTTATGGCTGGGGGCGGATTAACGCTTACCAGGCCATCCTGCAAGCTCCCACACCGCCGGCCGATCCTTATGACCCCGATCCGGTGACTTGTCCCTTCTTGATTGACCAGGTGGCGGACAGCGCGCCGGAGGGAATGGCTTTAGCCGCCCTCTACAAACGGCTGGGGAGTGAACGGCTGGTGACGACACCGTTGGGACAGGCGTTGGGGGAGCGTTTCGGCCGCCACAGCCAGCAAGTGGCTTACCTGGCGACGGCCGATCCGGCCGTGCGCGGTCAAATCATCGAGTGGCTGCAAGCGGCGCGGCCGGTGGTGGCTTCCTGGCTGGATGGTGACGGCCGGGCGCGGTTGAGCAGCCGCCTCATCAGCCAGACCGAGACATTGGTGCAATTCCTGAGCGAACGGGCCAGCCCTGGCCTGGCCGCTGACTTGGAATGGGCCTGGACGACGCTGAACCTGCGGG
>JBFMFT010000483.1:0-3807 GCA_040751925.1 Chloroflexota bacterium | reverse complement strand
ATACTCCACGCCCATGATTCAAGCTATTACCTTCGACTTCTGGGATACCCTTGTCAAAGACGAATCCGATGAACCCAAGCGGGCGGCGATGGGCTTGCCCAGCAAGCCGGCCGCCCGCCTGCAACTCTTAGTAGAGGAAATCACCCGCCACCACCCGGCCATCACCCCCGCCCAGGTGTCGGACGCCTTCCAGCAGGCCAACCGCCTCTTCAACCATTACTGGAAGGTAGAACACCACACCCCGCCGGTTGCCCAACGGTTGCAGGTCGTCTACGACTATCTGAATCTGACTCGCACGCCTGGTTTCACGGCCGTCGTGCGCCAGTTCGAGGAGATGGAAGTAGACATACCGCCGGACTACGTGCCAGGGGCGGCCGAAACCCTGGCTACTTTGGCCGGCCACTATAAGTTGGGCCTCATCTCCGATACCATCCACACGCCCGGCCGGGGCATCCGCCGCCTGCTGGCCGAAGCCGGCCTGCTCGACTGCTTCCAATGTTTCATCTTCTCCGACGAAGTGGGCGCATCCAAACCCAACCCCATCGTCTTCGAGAAAGCAGCGGCCGGGCTGGGCGTGCCCCTCTCCCAAATCGTCCATGTCGGCGACCGCGAGAGCAACGATGTGGCCGGCCCCCTGGCCGTCGGCATGAAGGCCATCCTTTTCACCGGCGCCGTGGATCGCGGCCGCGATGGAACGCAGGCGACGGCCGTGTGCCGTGATTTCACAGCCCTGCCCGCCATCATTGGGGTGCTAAACAGTTGACTTCCGGCCGCCCTTTATGCTATACTTTCCACCAATTGAACAATCAAAGACGATGAATGGGAGGAGTAGGCGGCCGACCGGCCGACAGAGAGTGAAGGCCAAAGGCTGAGAGCCTTCACCACTACCCAAGCCGCCGAACGTCGCCCAGGAGTCTCTCCACTGAACACACCAAGTAAGTGGAGACGGTCAAGCCCGTTACCGCTTCCATGAGTGTCGCCTGGCCCATTACGGTCGGGTGGAATCAAGGTGGTACCGCGTGAGAGAAGCTCTCTCGTCCTTGTCTGGATGAGAGGGCTTTTTTATTGGAGTGAATATGACCGAAATGCCCAAAACCTACGATTTCGCCAGCGTGGAGGAGCGGCTGTACCAGTGGTGGGAGGAAAACGGCTGGTTCAAGCCGGAAACCCGGCCGCCCGACGCCCAACCCTTCGTCATCTCCATTCCGCCACCCAACGTGACCGGCGAACTGCACCAGGGACACGCCATGTTCGTCTCTCTGGAAGACCTGATGATTCGCCGGGCGCGGATGCAGGGTCGCGCCGCCCTATGGGTACCCGGCACCGATCACGCCGGTATCGCCACCCAGCTACAGGTGGAGAAGATGCTCCTGCGGACCGAAGAGGTCACGCGGGAAGAGATCGGCCGCGAGGAGTTCATTCGTCGCACCTGGCAATGGAAAGAGAAGTATGGAAACTACATCACCCAACAGTTGCGGCGCATGGGGGCCTCCTGCGACTGGGATCGGGAACGGTTCACGATGGACGAGGGCCTGTCCCGCGCCGTGCGGGAGGCCTTCGTGCGCCTCTACCGCCTGGGGCTAATCTACCAGGGCGAGTACCTGGTCAACTGGTCGCCGGGCTTGCAGACGGCCGTCTCCGACCTGGAAGTGGAGTACAACGAAGAACCGGGCTACCTGTACTACTTCAACTACCCCCTCCAAGAAGGGGGGCATATTCCCGTAGCCACTACCCGCCCTGAAACCATCCTGGGCGATACGGCCGTCGCCGTCCACCCCGAAGACGAGCGCTACGCCCACCTGATCGGCCAGACCGCCCTCGTGCCAATTCTCCGGCGGGAGATTCCGGTCATTGGCGATACCTACGTGGACAGGGCCTTTGGCACGGGCGCGCTCAAGATTACCCCCGGCCACGATCCCAACGACTTCGAGATCGGCCGCCGTCACCACCTGCCCATCGTCAACGTGATGACTAAGAAGGCCACCATGAGCGAGGCGGCCGGCCCCTACGCCGGTCTGGATCGCTTCGTGTGCCGCGAGCGGCTGTGGGCCGATATGCAGGCGGCCGGGCTGACCATCCGCGTGGTTGACTACACGCTGAACGTGCCGCGCAGCCAGCGCGGCGGCGAAGTCGTGGAGCCATTGGTCAGCCGCCAGTGGTTTGTGAACACTGAGCCGATGGCTAAATTGGCTCTGGCGGCCGTCCACAGCGGCCGTATCCGCATCATCCCTGACCGCTTCGTCAAGGTGTGGGACAACTGGCTGCAAAATATCCGGCCGTGGTGCATCAGCCGCCAGCTTTGGTGGGGCCACCGCATCCCCGTCTGGTATTGCGCCGCTTGCGGCCACAAGACCGTACCCCTCGCCGACCCGACCACCTGCGAAGCCTGCGGCAGCCCACACATCGAGCAAGACCCTGACGTGCTGGATACTTGGTTCAGCAGCGCGCTGTGGCCCTTCTCCACCCTGGGCTGGCCGGACCAAACGCCCGACTTGGCCCGCTTCTACCCCACCGACGTGATGGAGACCGGCTATGACATCCTCTTCTTTTGGGTGGCGCGGATGGTCATGGCCGCCGGCCTCTTCACCAACGATATTCCCTTCCACACCGTCTACTTGCATGGCCTGGTCAGAGACGGCGATGGTCAGAAGATGAGTAAGTCGGCCGGCAACGTGGTAGACCCCCTTAAGGTCATGGACGAATACGGCACAGACGCCTTACGCTTCACCCTGCTCACGGGCAGCACTCCCGGCAACGACATGAACCTGGCCCTGCCCAAAGTGGCGAACAACCGTAACTTTGCCAACAAGCTGTGGAACGTGGCCCGCTTCATTGTCAATAACCTGGACAAAGCCGCAAGCACCGCCATACGCAACACGCAATACGCACTACGTCCGACCCCGGCCGACCAATGGATTCTCGCCCGTCTGGACGAGGTCATTACCACCGCCAACCGCCTCTTCGACACCTACCAGTTTGGCGAGGCTGGTCGCCAGGTACACGACTTCTTCTGGGCCGATTTTGCCGACTGGTACGTGGAACTGGCAAAAGTGCAGTTGGCTCAGGCTGGCGCAACAGCCTATACTACCCTCTCTGTGTTGCGCTACGTCTTAGACCAATGCCTGCGCCTGCTCCATCCCTATATGCCCTTTGTGACCGAGGAGACCTGGCAACAGTTGAAGCGAGCCTTCCAGTCGGCCGCTGTGGGGATTGCCCCCGCCGGAGGCTGGCCCGACGCGCTCATCATTGCCGATTGGCCGGCGGCCGGACTAACGGCCGCCGAACGGGAGACTTACGCCCCGGCCGCCGTCGCTTTCGAGCGACTGCGTGAACTGGTGCGGGCTATCCGTGCCACCCGCGCCGAACAGGGCGTGGAGGCTGGTCGTTCCATTCCGGCTATTCTAGTCGCTGGCGAAACGGCCGCCTTCCTGGAAACACAGCGGCCAATCCTGGCCTTCCTGGCCCGCCTGGACGAGAAAGCCCTGGTCATTACTGGTCAAGCCACCACCCCCGACAAGGCCCTGACCATCTCCCTGGGCGACGTGATCTGTTACCTGCCCCTGGCCGGGCTGATGGACGTAGAGAAAGAGAAGGCCCGTTTGAGCAAGGAACTGGCCGACCTCGACCGGCAGATCGAACGGCTGACGACCCTTCTCGCCGGTGACTTCACCCAGAAAGCCCCGCCGGCCGTCGTCGAACGAGAACGCGAAAAACTATCCCGTCTGCAAGCCAGCCAGGCCCAAGTGAGCGGCCGTCTGGCCGAGATTAGTTAGCTTTTTGCCGGGATGAGGGGATGGGGGGTTTTGG
>JBFMFT010000482.1:0-3834 GCA_040751925.1 Chloroflexota bacterium | reverse complement strand
GAGGCAACGCGGAGAGGATGCCACTCAGAGAGAGGAGTAGCCACCGCGTTGCCTCGCCCCTACGAAATCTAAACTATTCAAGCCGCTCCCAACCGCTCCAGGGCGGTGGTCTGGGCGGCCCACATGACCTCCTTTTTGTCGGGTTCGGCGTGGTCGTAGCCAAGCAAATGGAGCGTCCCATGCACGGCCAATAGTTGTAGCTCGGCGGCCAGGCTGTGCCCACCGGCCGCCGCCTGCTGCGCGGCGCGGGGAACGGAAACGGCAATGTCGCCCAGGTAGGGGGTCATCTGGGCCATGCCCGGCATGGGCGGCCCGGCCGGGAAGCTCAAAACGTCCGTTGGCTCGTCAAGTCCTAGAAACTGCTGGTTAAGTTCCTGTAATCGCTCGTCGCCAGTCAGGAGCAGGGTAAGGGCGGCCGGGGCCATGACACCCTCTTGGGTGAGGACGGCCGCTACGGCCTGGTTTAGCCGGGCAACCATTTCCTCGCCAATACCCCATTCATCTTGAATTTCGATTTCCATGCTGGCGTTGTGTCGGTCAAGCTGGGTCTGGATGGGTCAATCCAGACCGAGCAGCATCCAGGTAAGGGTCAAAGCGGCTGGTAGGCGGGCTTCTCCGGCATGTTATCGGCCGGTCTCAAGGCCGACTCGGCGACGGCCGGAGCTGGCTGCAACTCTTCGTTGCCCGGATATTGAACACGCACGTGGAAGCGGCCCTTGAGCGTTTCGCTGAAAGAGGCGCGCAGCCGTTTCACGTCGCCCAGAGTCAGGTTCGAGTGATCTAATTGCCCTTCCTTGAGGTGGTCGTCCACAATCGAATTGACTAGCTTATCAATCGCCGCTTCGGTGTCCGGCCGCACCGCGCTAGAGGTCGCCTCGATGCAATCGGCCAACTGGACAATAGCCGTTTCGCGGGAGCGCGGGCGCGGGCCGGGGTAGCGAAAGCGGTTGGCGTCTACTTGGTCAACGTCGCCACCAGCTTGCTCGACAGCCTTTTTGTAAAAGCTCTTTAACAGGCGATCTCCGTGATGCTCGGCAATAAAGTCGCGGATGCGATGGGGCAGGTGGTGGCGCCGGGCCAGTTCCAGGCCGTCGGTCACGTGGCTCTTGATGATGCGCGCGCTGCTATAGGGGTCAAGTGTGTCATGTGGATTGGCCCCCTCCTGGTTTTCGGTAAAGAAGGGCGGCCGGTTCATCTTGCCCACATCGTGATAGAACGCGCCGACGCGCACCAGGGCCCCATTGGCTCGCACGCGCTCGGCCGCTTGCTCGGCCAGGTTTGCCACCATGATACTGTGGTGATAAGTGCCAGGGGCGCGACGCAACAATTCTTGCAGCAATGGGTGATCCAGGCGCGATAATTCCTGCAATTGGAGAGTGGTCAGCACACCAAAGAGGCCACCAAAAGTAAAAAATGCCGCCAGGGTTAGACTGGCTGAGATAAGCCCATTCGCCAGAGCGAAAGCGAACAATTGTAAGATGTCGTCTAGCTGTTGATCCTGAGTGAAGTGGAAAACAATGATGACAGCTATGTTGCCCAGGGAGGCCATCACGCCAGCCCGAAAGAAGGCATTGATCCGCGAGGTGTCTTTAAGGGTCAGTGTGGCCAGGAGGCCACCCAGGGCCGTGTAGCTCGCCAGTTCCAGCGAGTTATCGCTGATCAGGCCAACCAGGGTGGCTAGAATCACCGTTATCACTATGGCGAAGCGAACGTCGTAGAGAACAGAGAGCAGCATGGCGACGGCCGCCCCCGGGATCAGGTACGGCAAGCGACGGCCACCTAGCACCATCAGCTTGGCCGCCAGCAGGAATAAGAGAATGACCATGAGCAGGAGCAGCAAATCCCGCTCAACCGTCATGGCCTTCTCGTGGTACTGTTGCCAGTACAAGGTGATCAGCGTGGTGGCGAGCAAGGAGGCGACCAGGAGGGCGACTGCCTTCGACCAATCGGTTTTTTCTTGCAGCAGGCCAAATTCGGCCAGCACTTCCAGGTCGGCCGCGTCAATGATGTCGCCGGTGCGAATGACCCGCTCCCCCTTCAAGACCGTCCGCCGCACCGGTTCGATCAGCCCGGCCGCCCTTGCCTTTGCCTGGGCTGTGGCTTCTTCGTCAAAATGGCTGTTGGTGACAATAAACTGCGGGGCGAGATTGGTGACGACGCTCTCCTGAGTCGGCGTCGAATCGAAGCTAACCAGGCGGCGGGCCTGGCGGCGCACGTCGGTTAGTTGCGTCGCCAGGATTTGCCCTTGCATCGTTTGTTCAATAATGTCCAGAACGTTGGCTTTGGCTGCCCCGTAGTCGGCCTGGTTCAGCGCGAGTAAGGCGCGCGCCACCTCTTCTTCCACGAGCACGTCGGCAATCGCCTGCAAATAGCGCGTCTTGGTGGCTTCGTCGGCCATCGGGTCGGCGCGGACGACCTCGACAAAGCTGAAAATTGCCTGGGCCTTGTCGGCCTGGGTGCGGCCGATCTGCAGATCCAGGGCGTACTCGTTTGGCACTTCGGCCGCCACCCGTTCGCGCTCGCGGTCGGTGAGAACCTGGCTGACGAAAGAGATAGATTCTGGGGCAATCATGTCGGCCGTGGCCGGTTCGCCCAGGACGGCCGTTACCTGGCGGCCGGTGACCAGGTTCAGCGAGAGAATGGCCGTGAGGCTGAGAGCGAGTGTGGCAGCAAAGAGGGGCAACCAGAGGCTACTCCCCTTTGCCACTGAACTCCGCCCCGCCGATTCTTCGTTCATTGCAGCATTTCGCGGACGACTTCGTTGACCAGGCGGCCGTCGGCTTTGCCTTTCACCTGGGGCATGAGTTTACTCATCACCTGCCCCATACCTTTGGCGTCCTTGATATCCATCTCGCCGATGACCTGGCGGGCCAGGGTGGCAATTTCCTCACGAGACATCATCTGGGGCAGGTAGCTTTCAATGATCTGCAATTCCGCTTGCTCTTTGGCGGCCAGGTCTGGACGACCGGCCCGCTCATAGTCGGCGACACTCTCCCGTCGCTGCTTAATCTGCCTGGTGAGGACAGCTTGCACGTCAGCTTCGTTCAAGGGCCGCCCCCCATCCACTTCACTTTGTTTGATGGCCGCCAAGACCAGGCGCAGGGTATCTCGCCGGACCAGGTCGCCGGCCTTCATGGCCGCCGCCGTATCTGCTTGTAGTCTTTGTCTAAGTTCCATAACTGCTCTTGAGGCGGGAATTAGGGCTGTATGGATCCATTCCCGCCACAACACGATTGCTATTGTAGCACCCGCTGTCAAATCGTTCAAAGTCGGGATGAGGCAACGCGGGGGCTATTCATCTCCCTGAGCAGCATCTTCTCCGCGTTGCCTCGCCCGGCCAAGAATCGAATACAGGTTCAGGTTGCCCTCCTTGCCATCGCTGAAGAACATCTTAAGCACAACCAGCCCGGCCGCCGCAGCCAGGGCGGCCGTCTCGGCCTGGTCAATCAAGGCCACGTAACGCACAGCGTAACGGCCGCGCCGCCAGGCCACTAAATAATCGTTGGCCTCCACCTGCTCGGCCGCCAGCCCAACAGTTGACCAGTCGAGGAGCTTGCTCTGCTGACGGGGGCTATCCCGAAACTGCCAGGTGGACAAAATAAGCCGGCCGCCGGTTGACAAATGCTCGCCCATCTCCCGCAGCAGAGCCAGCCGGTTGGCCCGGCCGGGTAAGTGCTGCAAGGTAGCCAGGCAGGTGATGGCGGCAAAGGAAGGCAGGCTGGCCAGGCAACCCGGTCGGCTGAGGTCGCGCTCGTGAAAGTCGCCGGCCGTGCTGGCGATAGCCGCCGCCAACAGTTCCGGGCTGAAATCTACCCCCACGTAGCCATCAATGGC
>JBFMFT010000481.1:0-3845 GCA_040751925.1 Chloroflexota bacterium | reverse complement strand
TTCCTGGCCGCCCAGGCCATGCGCCCCCATCTGGATGGCTTGCCGGAGTTCGACCTGGTGGTATTGTTCACCACCCTGGTTTTGCCGACGGCGACGGCTTTTCTGATCAAGACGGCCGGCTGGAACCCCCGCGATTACTCCATGAATATCTGCACGCCGCAGGGTGTGGAGAATATGTCGGCGTTCTCGGCCGCCCTCGTTCGTCTCCTCAATGGGGAATGTTGGCGGGCTTACTTCACGTCGGGCGTGGTCCGCTCTGGTATCTTCCTGGTCTTCACCCTGGTTGTCTCCGTCTTGGTGGGCTTGTGGTGGGACCGGCGGCGCTGGCTCATGGCCGCCGCTATCTATCACTCCATCTTCTTCGTTTTCTTCACCTCCGTCTTCACCAATCTACCCGGCTGGAGCAGTGGCATGGTCGGCGCGCTGGGTTACTGGCTGGAACAACAGGGCGTCGAGCGGGGCAACCAGCCCGGCTTCTACTACTTCTTTATCGTCCCCTTCTACGAATTTCTGCCCATGCTGTTCGCCTTCCTCGGCGTCGCTTTTTGGGCCAGGCTGAAGCGCATCCACAAAGTCGCCGGTTATTGGCTGGGGCTGGCCTTGCTGACCCTGCTCGCTTACAGTTTGGTTAATTGGGTAGCCAATAATCCTGTCCGGGCGGCCGGTGGTGAAATGACCGATCTGCCCGGCCTGGTGGGGGGCGGTTTAGTGGCGGCGGCCGGGATCGTTTACTGGCTCATGCGCCTGCGCCACCAGTGGATGGCTGAATATGGCCTCAAGCGTAGTTGGAAAGGGCTGCTCGACAGCCGCGACTTGTTTGGCTTTGTGCCGTCGCTCCTGTGGTGGCTCACGCTAACCTACCTCATCTACAGCCTGGCTGGGGAGAAGATGCCCTGGTTGACCGTCCATTTCGTGACGCCGATGGCTCTGCTGGCCGGCTGGTACTTTAATGAGAAGTTGAGCGGTGAGGCCGGCCGCGCTCTGTTCAGGCAACCGGTCCTCCGCCAACTGGCGATTACCCTGCTCTTGCTGGTAGCTGCTTTCCTGGCCCTGGCTCCCCTATTGACGGGGCAGATCAGCCTGGGCGACCAGCAGTTGAGCAATTTGACCGGTCTGGGGCGTTTCCTGGGCAGCCTGGTCTTGATTGGCGTTCTGGTCTACTTTTGGCGGTTGAACGGCCGTCAGGTGGAGGCGGCCGGGCGTCGGCTGGTGTGGCCGTTGGCCCTTTTCATCCTTCTCAGCTTGCTGACGATTCGCTTCACCTATCTGTCCAGCTTCCCCAACGCCGACTACACGACGGAGTTTATGGTCTACGCGCACGGCGCGCCGGCCACCAAGAGCGCGGTCATGGCCCAGGTTGACCGGCTCTCCATGCGGCTAAACGGCGACAAGAGTATGAAAGTCGCCTTCGACGACGACTCCTCGTGGCCGATGACCTGGTATTTGCGCGATTACCCCAATCGGCTATTTTTTGGCAAGAACCCCGGCCGCAACATCACCGACGCGCCGGTGATCATCGCTGGCAGTCTGAACTGGAGCAAGGTCGAGCCATTCCTGGGCGACGATTACGACACTCACACTTATACGTTCCTCTGGTGGCCGATGGAGGAGTATCGCAAAATCTCCTGGAATGCCCTGCTGGGCGACCCTAACCAACCGAAAGAGAGCCGGCGGGGTCTGTTGAATCCCAACGTGCGCCGGGCTATGTGGGATATTTTCTTCTACCGCGATTACCAGAAATTTGGCGAAGTGTTTGGGGGGACGTACACGGCCGGACAGTGGCCCTTGCGCCACGACCTGCGCCTGTATATTCGCAAGGACGTGCTGGCGAACCTGTGGGACTATGGGGTGGGGGCGGTCAACGCCGAAGCCCCGGTAGACCCTTACGAGGCCAATGAGTTTACGCCAGAGGCCGCCCTGACCATCGGCGCGGCCGGGGCCGGCCAGGGCCAACTGCAAGGACCGCGCAACCTGGCGATAGGGCCAGACGGCAACCTCTACGTGGCCGATTCGGGCAATCACCGGATTCAGGTATTTGACCCCAGTGGCGGCTTTGTGCGGGCCTGGGGCAGCCAGGGCGACGCGGCCGGCCAGTTTAATGAACCCTGGGGCATCGCCGTTGACGAGAATTACGTTTACGTGGCCGACACCTGGAACCACCGTCTGCAAAAGTTCACTCTGAGAGGCGACTTTGTACAAACGATTGGGCAGGGTGGGTCACCGGCCGAAGGGCAGGAGGGGGGCGGGCTGTTCTTTGGCCCGCGCTCCATTCTCTTGCTGCCGGATGATCAACTATTGGTCACGGATACGGGCAATCATCGCCTGCAAATCCTCAGCCGCGACGGCCAGTTTGTGCGCCAGGTCGGGTTGCGGGGCAGTGAGCCGGGGCAGTTCAATGAGCCGGTGGGCCTGGCCGTCGCCCCCGACGGCTCCATTTACCTGGCCGACACCTGGAACGGCCGCATCCAAAAGTTCTCGGCCGAGTTGCAGCCTTTGTTACAGTGGCAGGTGGACGCCTGGGAAGGGGAATCTACCAATAACAAGCCGTATCTGGCGGTGGATAACGACGGCCGCGTCTACGTGACGGACCCAGAGGGCTACCGCGTCCTTATCTTTAGTGGCGATGGCGAGTACCTGGGGCGGTTCGGCCGCTATGGTCAAGAGCAGGATGCGCTGGGGCTACCGACGGGGATCGCCGTTGACGGCCGGGATAACGTCTACGTGACCGACGCCGCCAACAACCGCATCTTGCAGTTCGCACCCATCTTCGGCGGCTCGTAAAATTGCACCGCTGAGACGCGGAGAGCGCGGAGAGTATGTCGGAAGTTTATCATCGGGCCAAGAGCTTTCAATATGCCTTTGAGGGCTGGTGGTACGTCATTCGGACACAGCACAACGCCTGGATTCACGCGGTTGTTTCGCTGGCGGTCATCGGCTTGGCCTGGTGGCTGCGGCTGCCGGCCGGCGATTGGGCTATCCTCATCCTGACCATCGCTATCGTCTGGATGGGCGAGTTCCTGAACACCGCCCTGGAAGCGATTGTGGACCTGGCTTCGCCGGAACGACAACCTCTGGCGAAGATTGCCAAAGACGTGGCGGCGGCGGCCGTCCTCCTGGGGGCGATAGCGGCCGTGCTAGTCGGCCTCCTCCTCCTCGGCCCTCCCCTCTGGCAAAAGCTGGCCCCCCAAACCCCGTAGGTCGCCGCGACCTACGGGGTTTAGACCAATGTCCTGGCTACTAGACCCCTTCCGCTATTCGTTCATGCAGACCGGCCTGCTGGCGGCCGTTTTGGTCGGCCTGGTTTGCGCCGTTTTGGGGGTTTACGTGGTCCTGCGGCGTATGGCCTTCATTGGCGACGCCCTGGCCCACACCGTTTTGCCAGGGCTGGTCGTGGCCTACCTGAACAACTGGAATCTCTTTGGCGGAGCCGTCATCGCTGGTTTGTTGACCGCCCTGGGGATTGGCTGGCTCTCCCGTCGCCAGGAGGTGCGCGAGGACACGGCCATTGGCATTCTCTTTACAGGGATGTTTGCCCTGGGCATTCTGCTCATCAGCGCGACCCGCTCCTTCCGTGACCTTTCGCACATCTTGTTTGGCAACCTGCTGGGCATCACTAGCAGTGACCTGATTTTGATTGGCGTCGTGGCGGTCGTGGTGCTGGGCGCGCTGGCCCTCTTTCACAAGGAGTTGGAGCTAACCTCGTTCGATCCCACCCACGCCGAGGTGATTGGCCTGCGGCCGGATACCGTTCGTTATGGGCTGCTCATGCTGCTGGCTCTCACGGTGGTGACGGGCATCCAGGCCGTCGGCGTCGTCTTGACCAGCGCGTTGCTGGTGACGCCGGC
>JBFMFT010000480.1:0-3847 GCA_040751925.1 Chloroflexota bacterium | reverse complement strand
AACTTCTTCCACTCTTCTTCTCCCAAAATTTGCTTGACTCTACTCCTTATCCAGCTACAGTCTATTGCCCAAACCGCACCCTCTTTCTGAGCGTCTACCAACGCGAAGTATACTGCCACAAAAAACGAATAGGTCCAATCAAGCAAACGACTTGGTGCTCCGTAGTGTCGCATTAGAGCCAACCACTCCAAGGTGTCGTTCTCATCGGGTGTATCTATCATGTAATGGTGACACTGACGCTGGAAACGTCTTAGAAGGCCGTCTTCTAAGACGGGAACCATCGGTCGGCGTTCGAAAGGATCCGCCGAAGTTTCTTCGCTTTCGTCCAAGAGCCCTTTACCCAGGACATCCCGGTAAAATGTGACATCTTTCTCCCTTTTGCTGGACCATTGGCTACTGAACCTTGCAATGGCACGGTCCAGGCTCGTTAGTAAGGGCAACTTACTATCAGAATGTCCTCTAAAAATCCAATACACGATGTTTGCACTTTTTACATTTTCCTCTGGCGTAGAGACGTTCCGCCGGAACGTCTCTACAGTGGCGCATCCTAAAAAGTGCAAGGATAGTGCAATACTTCTTGCCGGAATAATCGGCGAATATCTGATTAAGGCGCTTCCAACTTTCGATTCTTACACGTTTAGCCCGTTGCTCAATGGTTACTTCCCCTGCCATCTAAACAACTCCTCTTTTAGGTATTGACTCGCCCCTTTCTATCCGTTCCAAGAATCTGCTCAATCCGCTCCCCGGATCCGCTGGCAGTTCCTCGTCGTTATCGGCCGTCCACCTTATTGCGCTCTTGCCGGTACTTGTGTACTTCCTCGACAAACTCAGAAAAAGTGGCGTCATCACGAAACATACCAAAGGTCTCGCTATAAGGAACACCCATAATGGGTTGAAGCAAGGGAATTTCTACGTCAACGATCTCGCTGTTTGTCAGTAGATTGGTAATCGCCAGGCGGATTTGGGCCAACGCTTCTTCTCGTGTTGGCGCTTCGACTACGCAACCCGGCCAGGCCAGGGCGGTAGCCACGTACCCATCAGGCGGTGTGTTGCGGAGTAGGATGCTATAGGTCACGGGTCTTCTCCTGTTCGCAATTTCTTCTTGCTCCATTATACAGCAACGTAGCCTGAGTGATAAGGCAGGCTAATAATATGTGTATCCCCTTGACAAAACATTCTACTAAGACTAAAATATAATTTAGTTATGTCTAAAATAATCGGGCTTGCATTCGAGTTTCTGCGAGGAGGGTTGTCATCATGTCCAACGAAATCGTCTTTCGCCTGTTTACCGTTCTTTTGCTAACGGCCGCTCTGTCCATGAGCGCGTCTTTTCGTCACCGGGCCGAAAAGCAAGGGGGACAAATGACCTCGGCCGAAGGCCAGGGGCTGGTCGTGGTGCTGCGGCTGCTGGGGCTGGTGGTGATGTTGCCCTTGTTGGGTTATCTGGCCAACCCGCAGTGGGTGGCCTGGGCGCGGCTGCCCCTACCCACCTGGGCGCGTTGGCTGGCGGCCGGGGTCGGCTTGGCTCTCTTGCCGGTCTTCTACTGGATTTTGTCTACCATTGGCACCAATATCTCGCCCACCCAGGCCACGCGCCAGGATCACCAACTGATTACGCACGGTCCCTATCGCTGCGTGCGCCACCCGCTCTATACGGCCGGTATCCTCTTCGTGGTGGCTCTGGCCGTTCTGACGGCTTTATGGTGGGTGGGGGTGGCCTTCGCCCTGCCCCTGGTCATCCTGGTCTTCCGCACCCGTCGTGAAGAGGCCCTTTTGATTGAACATTTCGGCGACGCCTACCGCGCGTATATGAAACGCACCGGCCGATTTCTGCCCAGGCTGCGGCCGGCTAGATGACCCGCAAACCTGGTATAGTCTGCCGGCCGTCATTGCTGAAGAACTGCTGGCGGCCGGTGAGGCGATTGTCCTCGACTTTCGCCCGCCGCACGTCCGGCAGGATACAGGCTTTGTGGTAGCTTGAAAGAACACCCTCCCCCCGGTCCTGATGGAGAGGAGAGGTCGAGGTTATTGCTCGATGGATAACCAGTAGGCGGCCGAATCTCCGATGAACGGCGTGAGGGGAACGACGACCAGGACGCCGCCCTGGAAACCCAGGTCGAGCGTCCATTGGCCCTGGTTGGCCGCATCGAGGAGGAGGGGGGTCACGGTGGGGGGGGTGTTGCGGCCCTCCTGAATGAGTTGGACTGACCACTGTTGGGGGAGATAACGGCCGCTCCGCACGAAGCCGGCCGCCTGCCAGCCATCCTCACCCATTTCTACGTCGCTCTGATAGCCCAATTCGGGAATAGCCAAGTCATCCAGGGCGAAGCCGCGCCCACTTTCCGCGCCATCGGTGACCACCTCGAAGCGCAGGAGGATGGCCCGGCCGGTGTAGTCATCTAATGAAATGCGCTCCTGTAACCAGCCAGCCGTCGCGTCAGGTTCGGTCTCGCTGCGGCCGTTCAAAGCTGGCCCATACTCCCCGGCGCTGGCGTGTTCGGGTTCCAGGAGTTCCCAGGTTGCGCCGTCGTTGGTGGAGACGGAGAGGTAAGCATAGTCCCAATCTTCTTCCAGATCATACCACGTCCAAAAGGTCAGGGTGGCTTCGTCGAGGCCGGTCAGGTCGAAGGCGGCCGTCAACTGAGCGTCCAGGTTGTCCAGAGGTGGGACGAGCCACATCTCCTGCCCACTGTGCGGGGCGACGGGTACGATTTCGGCTACCGTGTCGCCGGCGAAGGAGAGGGTGATGGGGTCGGTGTAATCTAACTCCAGGTAGTGAACGCCAAATTGGGCCAATTCGTGCAGGTGGGAATAAGGGGCGCGGCGGAGCAGGGCTTGGTAAGAGACGCGGCCGAGGATGGCCTGCTGGTAGGCGTAGGTGGGGCCGGCCCGTTGGTCGTCCAGGAAGGTAGCTGCCGCCCAATCAGCCACGAACTGGGCCAGGGTCGTCTCCGGCCGGTATTGCTGCAAGACCCTCTCCACGCCGGCCAGCCCGTCGGCCGGCTGGCGGGCCAGCTCCATGACGGCCGCCTCACCCAACTGCTCCCACAGGTAGAGGCAAAAAAGGTAAGCCGCCCCATAATGAGCCAACACCAACTCTTCGTCCTCATATTCCCAACGGTTGAGGGGCGTGGCCGGCCGGCTGAGGTAATCATATTGAGCGTCCACCGTATCCAGACCCACCATCCGCTCGGTCAGTTGGGCCAATCCCTCGTCCAGCCAGGTTGTTTCGTTGTGGTCTAATTGCCATTGGATGAGGTGCTGCAACTCGTGGGCCAGCGTGCCAAAGTAGAGGTCTTCTCCCAGAACCAGGGAGGACATATTCAGGTAGACGATCTCCTGCTGGTTGGACGCGCTGTTGATGGCGCGGGGATATTGGTCGCCGGAGTCAAAGTAACCGAGGAGGTCATCGCTGCGAATCTCGGCCAGGTGGAGGACGCTGAAATGGGGGTCTTCGTCTACGCCGGGCTGCCAGGCTTCGCCAAAGAGGGCCACGACGGCCGGATAATAGCGGTTCTCGAAGCGGTCGGCGGCCTGCTGCACGCCCGCGTCGTCCAGGGCCAGGTCGGTGGCGATCCAGAAGTAGGCGTGGTCGGTGACGGCCGCCAGGTAAGCCAGGGTATCGCCCTCGTCGGTGGTGAAGAATTGGCGGTCGCCCACGAGGTGGGGGTCGGCCGGGACGGTGCTGCCTTTCAAGCGGTAGTGGCCCAGGCGGACGGCCGTTTCGTAGTAGTCGCGGGCTGGGTAATCGGCGGCCATCAGGCGGGCCAGGCGGGCGAAGGCCAGAGTGGGAACGGACTGTTGCTCGACACCGGCCGGGGGGTGTAGGTTATAGAGGACAGCCGGC
>JBFMFT010000048.1:0-18200 GCA_040751925.1 Chloroflexota bacterium | reverse complement strand
CCGGATAACGCCACGTATGAGACGGTGGACGAGATGGGTAAGGTGGTGCGCCGGCCGATCCACGACGATTACCTGATGGCGGCGGCGCTGGTGACTCTGGTGGACGACGCGCCATTGGGCCAGGCCGAGAGCGCGACCACCCCGGCGGCCGACCCGTTGGCGGAGATGAGCTTTTAGGAAGTGATGAATGATGAATGATGAATGGCATCATTCATCATTCATCATTCTCTGTAGACTGCTTTATGGACGACAAACCGGAGACTCCCACTGAACGCATCGCCGTCGTCGCCCTGGCCTTGTTTCGGGACGGCCGGCTGACGACGACTCGAGCGGCCGAGTTGGCCGGCATTTCGTACCAGGGGGCTAACCAGATGTTGGAGCGGATGTCGCGCACCATCCCCCTCTATCGCGACGAGGAGGGCTATTGGGTGATGGTTGACCGTCTGTAGAAACCAGGTTTTTCCCCAAAACCCGGTTTCTAGCCGAATCACGATGTTTGCACTTTTTACATTTCCCTCTGGCGTAGAGACGTTCCGCCGGAACGTCTCCACAGTGGCGTATCCCAAAAAGTGCAAAGATAGTGCGAATGAACTGTAATGGTTATCGTAATAATTAGTGGTTATACTGTCAACTGTAAACGTGAGGCGCTGGTCGTAGCTTTGGTAACACAACCATCCTCAACCCCGACAGCCCAACCTCCGTTGTCTTCCCAAACGGCTTCCTCGCCCTACTCCTGGCAAGACTGGCGCCTCACACCACAACCCTCCCGGATCCCCTCCTACCGGGAGGGTTGTTTGTTTTGTGGACACGGATAGGCAGGATTTTCGGATGGAAGTGGGGCATCCGCCCAGGCAAATTCCAGGAAGTTGGGGGGGGCGTAGAGACCGCGTTTTCGCAATGGTTCAGGGCCGCCTCCGCTACCTGCTCAATTTTCACCATAGAGGGCCTCCCACAAGTCCAGAAAGGCATAGTGGGCCTTTAGCTCACGACCAGGAACAAGATATGGCTCTATGCTCTGCCAGGTGGTCTCGCGGCCGGAGCCAGAACCAAGCTCTTGTAATAAGCGGCGGGCATCGGCGACGTTCAAGGTTGGAGGACATCGTAAACCTATCTCGTAATCAAGGCGTAATGGTAATCTCGCTCCAACCAGGCCAACTCGAAATCACCGTGAGCCAAGCAATCCCCATCACTCTGCTGCTGATGATGGGGGATGGTCAGCAAGAGTTTCGGCACGGGTGTTGATCTCCGCCATGAGTTGCGGGGTAATACGCATCTGGCCTGTTTCTACGTCTACGTCAATGGCCCCCACTTCGCCAACGTCACCACGAGAAGTCAGCGAGAGAATGACTGGCACCCGCCAGTAGATACGTTCCATCAAGACGAACACCGGATTGCCCGCGTGCATCATATAGCTTATATCGCTCAGGACGAAGTTGTTCACCTTCTGCCTGGCGGCATAGGCCGAGACGTTGACGTCGGCCGTCACCCGAATATCTATTTCCAGGCGGCCGGTTTTGGGGAGAGACTCAACCACGGATAACATAGGGCATTGCTCACGCGATAACGTCCAATTACACGGGAGAGATTATAACCTGGTCGCGCACGATTTCAATGGGTTGGCCGCCGCTCCTTGACCAGCCGGATACCCTCGTAGGCCGGCAGGCGGCCGGCCCGCCGCTCCGACAACACGACCAGCCCCAGGTAAGCGTCCAGGTAAACCGTTGGTTCCCAGAGCGGGTCGTCTGGGGGCGGCGGCCGGCGGCGCAACCAATGGCGAAGGCGCTGCCACCACCGCAACGGCGACCGGTTCTGCTGCCAGATAGACTCATACTCCGCAGCCGACGCCAAAGCGGCCAGGCGCGCCACCAGCCAGGCCCGTTCCACATCACCCTCCTGCGTCACCATCGCCCTGGCCTGGGCGGGCTGCAGAAGATAAATGAGAGCCAGATTCACGGTGCGGGTGCGCTCAATTGCCTGGATCATCGCCTGAGCCTCGTCGGGATTGAGGCCGAGGGTGCGGTCGCGGGCGTGGGCGCGGGCGAGGGCGAGGGTGCGGGCGTGGGCGCGGGCGAGGTCCAGGTCGCGGGCGAGATCGCGGGCGAGGTCTAGGTCGCGGTCCAGGTCGCGGTCCAGGTCGCGGGCGAGGATAAGGGCGGAGTCGGGATCGAGGGCAAGACCAGGCTGCCCCGGCCGGCCGGACAGCCGCAGCAACAGCCGGGCCTGGGCGTCGCGCCGCTCTACCTGGGCCGGCTCAGGTTGGGCCAGGGCTTCTGTTAGCTCGCGGAGTAAGGCGCGGTCAAGAAGCGGATCCAGGGCGCGGGCCAATTCGGGTTGCTGGCTGCGGGCCAGGTCGAGGGCCAGAGAGAGAGCCATGGCAAACTCGGCCGCCTGCTCCCGATCCAGGTCAACGGCCGCCCGCAAGTCCTCCATCCACCGCCGGGCCAGCAGTTCCGGCGGCAGGGCGGGGATGCTGCCCACGGCCATTTCACACTCATACTCCTGCTCCGCTTTGACCCAATAGCCGAGCGGGCCGTGAACCGACTGGCGGGCTTGCCAGCCGGCCGAAGGGGAGGCGATGGTGGGGGTTGGCTGGTCGGCCAGTTCGCCCGGCCGGGGCAGCCGGTAACGCCATTGGGCCTCCCCCTGGCGTTCGGTCAGCCAGTTGCAGAAGCCCTGAGCATCCTCCGGCCGCACCCCCACCACCGGCGGCGTGGCCTGGCCGCGTGGAAAGCGCGTATCCGCCCAGTGGTCGGGCTGGTAATACTGGCCGTCCCTCAGCAGTTCGTCCAAAAACAACTGGTACTCGGCGTGGCTGATGAACTCCGGGTCAACCAGGGTTCGTTCGTTCAACGGCGTCAGGCGGCGCAGGCGGCGGGCCAGGCGGGCCTCGGCCACGATGCGGCGGCGTTCGGGGTCGTCGTCTTCCAGCCCGGCCGTGACCACGTGCTGCAATTGCAGGCGCAGGTGGGGTTGGACGTAGCGGGCTTCCTCCTCGCACTCCATAGCCAGCAAGAGGGCCGGCACAGAGGGCTTCGGGCGGTCTAAACAGGCTTTGAGAATGGCGGTGGCCTCGGCGCGGGCGGCGTAGAGGCGGATCGTCTCGTGCCACCAGCCGTCGTCCACCTGCTTGACCAGTTCCCCTTCGAGTCGCTGCTCCTGGACGTGGACGGCCGCCAGGTATTCCTGGAAGGTCAGGTGGGCAAAGCTGTACAGGCCATTCTCCCGTTCCAGCAGCAAGCCGCTACTATCTTCCACCAGTTTGAGAAACGCGCCGCCGGCCAATTGCGGATTCACCCCGGCCAGCGGTGGGGCGATGACGGCCAGGGCTTCGGCCTGTGTGATTTCGCGCTGCTTACCCACCATCATGCGGTAGGCCAACGGTTGCAAGACGCTCTGCTTTTGCAGGGGGGTCATCTCCTGGTCGAGACCCATGGCCTCCCGCCGCTTGCCCAGGAAGACTTCGCAGATTTGGGCGTACAGTTCCACCCGCCGGCCGGGCAGGGAGCCATAGTAGCGGTGGACGGTGGCGATCATCGTCAGCAGCAGGGGGTTCACGGCCAGGTCGCGCAAATTGGGGGTGGTGTCCAGGCGGCGCAGCAAATCCTCCGCCCCCTGTTGGGCCAGCAGCCGCACACTCCGGTCATCCTTCTGGGAGGCCATGATCTCGGTGGCCCGGTACCAGTTGTGGACAAAGGCGGCGATCTGGCTTTCGCTGAACGGCCGCACCTCCAGCACCGTCACCCCATTCAGGGGATTGCTGCGGTAGCCGTAGGGTCGCGAGGTGACGACGAAACGGCTGCGGCCGTAAGCCACCATCTGCTGCTCTACCCAGTTGACCACCTTTTGCCGCTGCTGGGGGTCGGCCACTTCGTCCAGCCCGTCCAGCAACACCAGGCAACGGCCGTTGGTCAGGCGGCTCTCGAACCAGCCGGGTGGGGCGGCCGGCCCCCAGCGGGCCAGGCTGTCCTGGATGGCCTGGGGCAAGGTGTAATCGGCTTTATCCTGAATGGCCCTGGCGTGGTCGCGCAAGAACAAAAGAACCGGCAGTAGGTCACGTTTCCAACTTGACCTACGCGCCAGGCTGAGGGCGATGTGCTTGAGCAGGGTGGTTTTGCCGCTCCCTGGCGGGCCAATCACCACCAGATTATGGCGACTGGCCGCCCGGCCGCCCAGGAAAGCCCATATCGCGTGGCGGCCGCTAGGGAGAACAGGCGTTGGTTCGGCCGGCCGCAGGGGATCGGCCGAGGTCTGGTGGGGCGGCTGGGCGACGACCCCCAACTCCACAAAGACCTGGTTCAGCCCCAGGTTGTACGGCCCCTGGAAACTCAACCCCTTGACGTCGAAGTATTGGTGGCGATGCCACAGGTGGCGGCGGTAGCGGCGGCCGTAGCCGGACAGCAGGCGCAAGAGGCCCTCGTCCAGCCGGTCAGCTAATCGCTCCTCCCATTTGCGCCAGACGCGGCCGGCCAGGCCGGCCGCCGCCAATACCACCCCTTGCAGCAGGAGCAGCCCCAGGGCGGCTTGTGGTGAGGGGGTCAGCCCCAGGGCGCGGCCGGCCGCCTGGGGAGCGACCAGGAAGAGGATAACCAGCAGCCACTGTAACAGTCGCGACGACAACGGAGACTCACTTTGGCGGGGATTGGGGGATTAGGGGATTATATGGACAGGATTTACAAGATTAACAGGATGAAACCCCATTCTGTAAATCCTGTGAATCCTGTCCGTTTTCTTCCCCCCAATCCCCTAATCCCCGCTCATGATCAACTCTCTGAGAGCGGCGAACTCCTCGTGGAAGCCCTGGACGATGACCTCCGGGTCGGGGATGAGGCCGGCGTCCGTCGCCACCCCCAACGTCACGCGGCCGTCGTAGCTCAAGATACTCACCCCCAACCCCAGGCGGCCGGACTGGGGCACCCAGAACATCACGTCCTTGATCGCGCTGCCGGCCAGGTAAAGGGTGAAGGGCGGGCCGGGGACGTTGGTCATCACGGCCGTCGCCTTCGTCCCGAAAAAGGTCATAATAAAATTGACCAACTGGCCGGGCGACAAGCCAATCACGTTCAGCAGGCCCAAAGCCACCACCGCTTCCGGCGTGTCCTTGATCTCGTCCATGCGGCTCTTGAGTTCAAACAGCCGCTCCACCGGGTCGGCCACCCCCACCGGCAAAGGCAGTAAGACCAGGCCAAAGTTGTTGCCCAGTTCGAGGGCCTTTTCGGGGGGTCTGAGGTTGACGGGTACGGCCGCGTGGAACTCCAAACCATCCACCAGCCAGCCCCGGTTGATGAGGTAGCGGCGCAGGCTGCCCGTCATGGCCCCCAACAGCACGTCGTTGACTTTAGCCCCCATCGCCTTGCCAATCTTCTTGACCTCGGCTAGAGGAATCGGCTCGGAAATAGCCGCCCGCTTGCGGACACCCAGCTTCCCCTTGAAAGGCGTTTTGGGGTCAGGTGGCAGCAGGAGTAGTTTGCTCAACGCACTCGCCCCCTGGCTGGCTTTGTGAACCAGGTTGCGCGCCCGCTCCGGGTTGACCAGCGTCTCCATGCTTTCGTGGACGAGGGTGGTGGCTACTTTCGCACCGGCCTCCAGAGTGTGGACGGCCGGTTCAATCCACTCCTTGTAGGGATGCCAGCCCTCCTCTCCCTTCGGGTGGTCGTCGTTGGCGGCCGGTTTTGGCGAGGGGTTCTCCTCCAGATCCATCATGGACAGCATGACCCCTACCAGAGCTACCCCATCGGCGATGCAGTGGTGCAGCCGGCAGATGACCGCGCAGCCCTCACCCACGTTCTCCACCAGGTGGAATTGCCAGAGCGGCCGGCTGAAATCCAGCGGCGTACTCATCAGGTCGCTGGCTAATTCCAACAAGGTGGCCTGGTCGCCGGGCGATGGCAAGGCGATCCGGTGGACGTGATTCTCCAGGCTAAAATGAGGATCGAACTCCCACAAGGGATTCCGCAAGGGCAGGCGGCTATCGGCCACCCGCTGCTTGAAGCGGTCGAAACGCAACAGCCCTCGTTCGATGGTCTCTTTGAGACGGTCAAACGAGGCCGGCCGGGCCAACTGCACCACCCCCGACACCATCATCAGGTTCGTGGGATGCTCCATGTGCAGCCAGGCCGTATCTACATTGGTAAAGGTCACGGATTTCCTGCCCATCACTCTCTCCTTTCCACTCTCCACCGCCGAGACGCAGAGAGCGCGGAGTTTTCCCTGGCCTTCTCCGCGTCCTCCGCGTCTCAGCGGTGAACTTTCCATTGGTGGTAGAAGTATTATCGCAAAGGCGGCCGGATCCGCCAACGAGTCACTGTCAAATAGGCTGTAAATTCGTTCTCGAGGTGAACGAATTTACAGCCTATTTCGCTTTGACCCGCTACTTCACATATAATTCAGGTTACAGTGCAGCACCGGCGTGGCCGGGCATAGGAGATAGAGCAGGCATGGTAGAACGCAGCCCCGATACACCACCCCTGTTGCAGCGATTTGAGGTGACAGGCTACAAGAACCTGACGCGCAAGATAGACTTTGGGCCGCTCGGCCGGATCAACGTCATTCACGGCGAGAATAATGTGGGCAAGTCCAATCTGCTAGAGGCGATGGACTTATTCTTTCGCTGCCTGGCGACACCCGACATTCAGCGCCTAACGTCTATCGGCGCTGACGTCTTGGGGCGTCCAATTGGTGTTATCTTCAACCTCGTTGACCCACAACCTATCGAGTTGGCCGGGACGTTTGTACTGACTCAGGAGCAGAGGCAAAGATTTGACCTTGAGCAACAATCCTGGCGGTTTGAGATCAGGCTCTCCAGACAGAACTTTCGTGAAGTATCAATAACTAGCAGTCACAATTTGCCGAAAGTGGGTAAGAACCCTAACGTCAGAATCAATAGAGCAGAGATCGCGCAAGAGCTTATAATAGACCAGGTTATAATAGATCAGGCGAGCAGAGTGGAGTTTCCTCTCGAAGAACAAACTCGTCGTCGCTTCGCTCTTTTGGGAGTGAGTCGCCACTTCCAGATAAATGGTCAGATCGAATCGGGCGACCTTATCGTTCCGCAAGAATTACGTGACGGACTTTTCGACGCGAAAGTATCGCTCGAGGCGGCGCGTACGCGCCGCTGGGAGCTTTTCGTCGAAGCGATGCAACGGTTCGAAGCCATCCTCGGTTCCGGCAGATTTGATACGGCTTTCGAGCGCAAGAGTAACAAAGCAGACCTCGTGTTCGACAAGCGGCACGTGCGCGAACCCATTGATCTGCAGGGCTCCGGCGTGCAGCAACTCGTCGCTCTGTTGGGGCAACTTCTCGTGACTCCGGCGACCCTGGTCGGAATTGAAGAACCCGAACTCAATTTGCGTTATACTGTTCAGAAGCAGCTTTTGGATGCATTTCAAGAGATAGTATCAAGCGAGTTTGGCCCCGACCAACTCTTCTTGACCAGCCATTCACCAGCATTTGAAGCAGAACACGACTTCTTTGCTATGGAAAAGCAAGGCGGTGTCCCTAGTCTTACACGTAAGCCGCGGGCCCTGGCGCGGATGTATACAGGCGACATGGTGGAAGAAGAAAAGTATCCGGCTATGTACCGCCGTCGCCCTGAACCTGTTGAGTACGTCTCAAGCGAGGGATTGGTACTGTTGCCAGAGGATGTTCGCCAGAAACTCAAACTAGAAGGCGGCGGCGGGATCGGTTACATTTTCAACAAAGAGACCGGCCGTTTCGAGCTTTGGACGACTGACGAAATCGAACAACTTCTATT
The DNA here is from genome assembly GCA_040751925.1 of Chloroflexota bacterium. GTDB lineage: Bacteria > Chloroflexota > Anaerolineae > Promineifilales > Promineifilaceae > JBFMFT01. The sequence goes on along the minus strand of JBFMFT010000048.1, from coordinate 10,450 downwards.
TGGGGACGACCAAGATGACGTTGACGGCCAGTGACATCTATCAACTCCTACAGGACGGCGATGCGATTCTGGCTTTTGATACCAGCGTAACAAACCGACGTGGGTTTGTGAAACTGTGTGAGCAAGCCAATCGAGTCAACGAATGGCGGCAATTGCTTGGTTTATCCCCCCGCCTCAAGCTCTGTATCCCTGCCGCCGCTCATACAGAGAGTCTGTTTCACTTAGGTCAAAAACCAGACCTTCAGTACAACGCAAACATACCCCGCCGAATGCTGCGAAAGAACAACGTGAGTATTCTCCTCTTCGAAGAAAAAGACGCTGAACACTGCGCCGAATTATTGGCCCGGCTTTACCCGACCGAGCAAGCCTGGCAAGCCTACAAGCGGCGTCGTTGCCTGGAATGTACGGGATTGCCGACCAAATATCATAAATGGGCTTCGGGTAAGGGAGAAAAATGTGGCGCGCCGAATGATTGGCTGATTATCGCCCAGGCGGAGCGGGCCGGCGCGCTACTGGTCATGGACGATAAGGGCCGCAGTGGTGATGAATACAGCCTGCTCGAACGCAAGGTCTCTTTCAGCGAAATTCGAACCGTTCTTCAGCAGATATGGGCAGAGTTGGACGCGCAGCTTGCCCGGAGAGAAGAAGCCCTATGACCCCTGCCGAGTATCTTGACGCCTTACTCTCCCTACCCGGCCTGTGGTCGGCCGAACCCTCCCCCGACGGCCGCTGGGTAGCCTGGACGTGGTTCCGCGTGGGCCCGGCCGCCGACGTGTTCGTGGCCCCCACTGACGGCTCCACCCCACCCATCCGGTTGACCGAAACACCGGACAATACGATAGTGGTCAACTGGACGCTGGACAGCCGGGCGGTGATCGTAGCCCAGGACAAAGACGGCAACGAGCGGGCGCAACTGTTCCGCGTGGACGTGGATCGGCCGCTGCTCATGCTCCCTCTGACCGAGCCAGAGCCAAACTATTACGTGCGGGGCGGCCAGTTGCACCCCAACGGCCGTTGGCTTATCTATGGGGCCAATTTCGATGTGGAAACGGGGCTGGAAATCGAGCCGACCTGGGTCTACCGCCACGACCTGGTGACAGGCGAGCGACGGCCGCTGGCCCGGCCGCTCAAAGGCCACTACTACCAGCCCGACCTTAGCCCCACGGGTGAATACATCCTCTATGCCCGTAAAGACCTGCATCCGGCCGGCCGCCAGATTTGGCTGGTGGACGTGGAGGGGCAAGAGGACCGCGAGATTGTCAACGTCGGCCCTGACGTCAAGGCTTTCGCCTCGTGGTTTCCCGACGGCCGGCGCGTGCTGGTACAAGGGGAAACCCCTACTCACCGTCGCCTGGGTGTGTGGGAATTGGCGACCGGCGAACTGCGCTGGTTGCTCGACGACCCCCAACGCAACGTCGAGTCGACCCACGTCCCCTTTGGCAGCCAGCGCGTCGTTGTGGTGGAGATGCGCCAGGCCCAGGTCTACGCCTACCTGCTCGACCCGTACCACAAGCCGCCGGCTTGTTCCTCGCCGCAATCCAGCGGATTGCCGTACACGGCGCAATCCGGCGCGGAAATCGCCATGCCCGACTTGCCCGGCAACCTGCGGCCGTTAGCCCCCACCCCCGACGGCCACTGGGTCGGCCAGTACCTTAGCTCCCGCCAACCCACCGATCTCATCCGCTTCCCGATCCCCATCCACCGCCGAGACGCGGAGAACGCAGAGAAGACGATAGAAGAAACTCCGCGCCCTCCGCGTCTCAGCGGTGAGCAGCTATCTTATGTCTCTCTCACCCGCGTCTGGGAACGCACCCCCCTCACTCCGGCCGACCTGACCCCGGCCGAACCCTTCCGCTGGCAATCAGTAGATGGATTAGAAATTCACGGCTGGTTGTACCGGCCGGCCGGCCCAGCCCAGGGCACCATCGTCTATGTGCATGGCGGCCCGACGGCCGTCAGCCTGGACATGATCAATAATCAGGTTCAATTCTTCGTTCGGTATGGTTTTAACGTGTTAGACCCCAACTACCGGGGCAGCGTGGGCTACAGCCTGGCCTTCCGCGAAGCCATCAAGCAAGACGGCTGGGGCGGCCGGGAACAGGCGGACATTCGCGCAGGGATCGAGGCTCTCATCGCCGCCGGGATTGCCCAACCGGGTCAAGTAGGCATCACCGGCACATCCTACGGCGGCTATTCGGCCTGGTGGGCTATTACCCACTTCCCGGCGGAAATCGTCGCCGCCAGCGCACCTATTTGCGGCATGACCGACCTGGTCGTGGATTACGAGACGACGCGGCCGGACTTGCGGCCGTATAGTGAAGAGATGATGGGCGGGCGGCCGGATCAAGTGCCGGAGCGCTACCGCGAGCGTTCGCCTTTGTACGCGGTGGGCCACACCCGGGGCAAGTTGCTCATCGTCCAGGGCTTGCAAGACCCCAACGTAACCCCCGAAAACGTGCGCGCCGTGCGAACAGCTTTAGAGGAAGCGAACGTCCCCTACGAAATCTTGACCTTCGACGACGAGGGGCATGGTATCTCGCGGCCGAAGAACCAGAAGGTTCTATACCAACATCTGCTCGACTTCTTCCAACGGGCGTTTGGGTCGGGATGAAGGGTTACATCAAGGCGCAAAGGTTCCTCTATTCACCATTCATCATTCCTATCTTACTTATGACGCGCCCATCAACTGTTCGAACAAGACATTGGCAGGTCAAGCCGGCCGTACCCGACGACGTTCGTCGAAGGCTATCCGATTTCCACCCGGCCGTGCTGCAAATCCTCTACAACCGCAACCTCCACGACCCGGCCCACATCCAGGCTTTCCTGGAAAAACGCTACCTGGAGTCAGTTGATCCTTTCCTGCTCAAGGACATGGACAAAGCCGTAGCCCGTATCCAGCGGGCCATCGAGCAGGAGGAGGCGATCATCGTCTACGGTGACTTTGACGCCGATGGGGTGACGGCCACCGTGTTACTGGTGGAAACCTTGCGCGGTCTGGGTCTCGGCCGCCAGCAAGTGCAGCCCTACATTCCCGACCGCGTAGACGAAGGCTATGGTCTGAACAAGGAAGCCCTGACCAATCTCAAAGCCAAAGGAGCCGGACTGGTCATCAGCGTAGACTGCGGCATTCGCTCGGTGGCGGAGGTAGTCCACGCCCGCGACCTGGGGCTGGACATGATCGTGACCGACCACCACAGCCTGGGACCGGAACTGCCACCGGCCGTGGCCGTCATCAATCCCCGCCGGCCGGATTCCACCTACCCCGAAACGCGGCTGGCCGGGGTGGGCATCGCCTACAAAGTGGCCCAGGCCCTCTGCCAGGCTTTACCGGAGCGGGTGCAATTCGAGCCAGAAAGCCTGCTCGACCTGGTGGCGATAGGCACCGTGGCCGACATCACCCCCCTCCTGGGTGAGAACCGCCAACTGGTCACGGCCGGGCTGCGCGTCCTCAACGAGTGCCGGCGGCCGGGCCTCGCCGCGTTGGCCAAGTCGGCCGGCCTGAAGCCGGGCAACATGACCGCCGAATCCATCGGCTTTGGCCTGGCCCCGCGCCTCAACGCCGCCGGCCGCCTGGCTCACGCCTACAGCGCCGCTAAACTGCTCTCGGCCAACAATGCCCCGCAGGCGGGCGAACTGGCCCTGGAACTGGAGCGGTTGAACCAGCAGCGGCAGAAGCTGACGGCCGAGATGAGCCGCCAGGCCGAAGAACTCATCGAGCCGGGGGCGACCTTGTTGATGGCGGCCAGGCCCGATTTCAACCCTGGCGTGGTTGGCCTGGTCGCCAGTTATCTGGCGGAGAAGCATTACCGGCCGGCCATCGTCATCGAGCAGGGGGCAGAGAAAAGCCGGGGTTCCTGCCGTTCTATCCCCGAATTTCACGTCACCCGCGCTCTCGACCAGGTGGGCGATTTGTTGGAGCGGTACGGCGGCCATGCCCAGGCGGCCGGGTTTACCGTCCAGAACGAGAACCTGCCCATCTTCCAGCAGCGGATGGCCGAAATCGCCAACAGCCAATTGGCTGGGCTGGATTTGCAGCCGGCCCTGGTGATTGACGTAGAATTGCCGTTGGGCGACGTGGATTGGGCCTTTTGGGGCAAACTGGCTGAATTAGAACCGACCGGCGAGGGCAACCCCACGCCCGTTTTTGCCAGCCGAGGGGTACGGGTCTACAACTACCGGCCGGTGGGGGCCGACCAGTCTCACTTGAAGCTGATGGTGGGCCAGGGCCGCCAGGCCTTCGACGCCATCGCTTTCCGCCAGGGAGCCTGGGCCGGCCACCTACCGGAGAAGATTGACATCGCCTATACGGTAGGGGTGAATGAGTGGAACGGCCGGCGGACGTTGCAGTTGACCGTCCAGGATATACAGCTGCCAACCCCGTAGGTTTCCGAGACCTACGGGGTTTAGCTATATAGCGACGCCTTGATTTGCAGGACTTCTCGCCGCACGGCCGCGTCGGTCTCCAACAAACCGGCGATCTTCTCGTAGCCGTGCAGGATAGTCGTATGGTCGCGGCTGCCCAGGGTCAAACCAATTTGGGGGAAGGAGGCGTCGGTTTCGGTGCGGGCCAGGTACATGGCAATCTGGCGGGGGAAGGCCACTGCCCGGTTGCGGCTGCTGCTGCACAGATCATCGCGGGTGACCTGGTAATGGCTGCACACGGCCGTCACCACCTGCTCCACGTGAACCTTCTCCGGCCGGCGGATGAGGTCAGCCAGGGCCACGTTCAGCAATTCGGCGTCAATGGCCTGGCCGGTCAGCCGTGAGTAGGCGATGACCTTATTCAACGCCCCTTCTAATTCGCGGATGTTGTTCCGCACAGTATGGGCAATGATCTCTATGACGCTGCGCGGCACCGGCACGCTGCTCTCCTCCGCTTTGGCCTGCAAAATAGCCATCCGCGTTTCCACGTCCGGCATCTGAATATCGGCCATCAACCCCCACTCGAAGCGCGATTGCAGCCGCTCCTCTAGCGTGACCATCGCCTTCGGCGGCCGGTCGCTGGACAACACTACTTGCTTGCCCCGGCTGTGCAAGTCGTTGAAGGTGTGGAACAACTCTTCCTGGGTGCTTTCCTTGCCGGCAATGAACTGGATGTCGTCAATGAGTAGCACGTCAGGGGTGCGATATTTCTCGCGGAACTCGGCCGTTTTCTGACCGCGAATGGATTGAATCAGGTCGTTGGTGAAGGTCTCGGAGGAGACGTAGCAGACAGCCCGGCCGCTTTGCCAGCTTTTGTGACCAATGGCGTGCAGGAGGTGGGTTTTGCCCAGCCCCACCCCGCCGTAGATGAAAAGGGGATTGTAGGTCTGGCCCGGCCGTTCGGCCACGGCCAGGGCGGCGGCGTGGGCCAGCCGGTTGCTGTGGCCGACGACGAAAGTGGCAAAGGTGTAATAGCTGTTGAAGGGACTATTGTGTGGGCTGGCTGCGGCTTCTCCGGCTTTTGATAAGCCGTTGAGAGGGCGGCTGTTTTTCGAGACAACAGGAGGCGCGGCCGGTTCGTCAGCCCCAACCACGAAACGCACTTTAACTGGTTCCCCCACTACCATGGCCAGGGTTCGCAAGATCGTGTCCTGCAAGCGATTTTGCAGCCAATCCCTGGCGTAATCATTGCGAACGCCAATCACGTATTCGCCTTCTTCGCGGGCGACGAAGCGGGCATCTTTCAACCAGGTGTTGAAGGTGGCCTTCGTCATCTGCAACTCCAACTCACCGAGGGTTGCTTTCCAGGCAGCTTCAGGAGACATAATAAACCTACTAAACCTGACCGGTCTTCCGAGACCGGTCAGGTTTAACGACACAGGCCACTTGCTGGTGCGGCAGAGGGAGTCAGGCTGGTGAGGGGTAGGCGCAGACCGACGACGGCCGGCGCCGCGCACTCTTTCTATTTATCTGCCGATTGTACCAGGCCTAGTGGCCTACGTGATGGATGGGCGGTAGGAGCATCCCACGTGTCCCTACCTATTGTTAGCGATTCTGGAGAATCGCCCTACAGTAGATAGATTATAGCAGAGGGCGGCGGCAATGGCAATGGTCGCTGTTCGCCGTTGCCTTAAAACGTCGGATTCTTTTAGAAGCGGCCAACCTTAAAAAGAACGTTTTTTTAACGTGACGGCCGGCCGCCCACCCAGGTTCACCCAGGGATGGGGTTTGGTGGCTCCCCTTCGCCATATTTTTGGTACTTTGTTCCTACGTGGGCGGCCGGCCGTTCGCCGTATTTGGCGCGTTACTGCCGTAACTAGCCGCTCCACGGCCGTTTGCCAATGCGCCAGGCTGCAACAACTATGGGAAACGTGAACTCACGCATCCCGTTTCACGTTTCACGAACTACTTGGACAAATACCGTGAAACAGACTAAGATAAAGCCATGTTGCACCCAACGGACTTTTTCGAGTTGAACGATGAACGGGCGGCCGAACTCTTCACCGGCTGCGACTACGTGTGGCAAGTCCTCCCCCGTCTCAAACCTGCTCTGAACCAATGGCTGGCCGGCCGGCAAACCGTTCTCGGCCGGGTCATGCCAGGGGCGTATGTAGGCGACCAGCCCGTTTTCATTGGCGAGGGAGCGGTCATCGAGCCAGGGGCTTACGTGCAAGGGCCAGCTTACATCGGCCCCCACGTCGTTGTCCGTCACGGCGCATTGCTGCGGGAGGACGTGATCCTACTGGCCGGCAGCGTTCTCGGCCACGCCAGCGAGGCCAAGAACAGCCTCTTTCTGCCGGGGGCGCACGCCCCTCACTTTGCTTACGTGGGCGATAGTGTGCTGGGCCAACGAGTGAACCTGGGCGCGGGGACGAAGTTGAGTAATCTGACGATGATGAGTGAAAAGGATAAGGTGACGGGCAAGCGGCCGACCATCCAGATAGAGGTCGAGGGTGTGATATACGATACCGGGCTGGCGAAGATGGGGGCCATCCTGGGCGACGAGGCCCAAACGGGCTGCAACTCGGTCTTGAACCCCGGCTGTCTGGTCGGCCGGCGCACCCTGGTCTACGCCAACCTCAGCCTCCGCAAAGGCTACTACCCGGCCGGGAGCATTGTCAAGCTGCGCCAGGAGATCGTCACCGTCGGCCGGCAATAAATCTTAGAAACCAGGTTTTTTGCGAGTAATCACGATGGCTTACTGGGGAAAAACCTGGTTTCTGGCTGAATAGCACTCTGATTCATTCGGTGAGTTTTTGTTCTACGTCGCCACCAGTCTCCAATTCAGCGATGGACTCCAGCAATCTTTGAACGTTTCTGGGACTACGCAGCAGGTAAGCCGTCTCTTCGAGGGCTGGGCTATCTTGGGTTGGCAACTTCCATACGACCGGCCGCCCCAGAAAGCGACTCAAATCAGCGACTTCGGCCGCCAAACCAACTTCTACCTCGGCCGCCAACGGCTCGAACGGCTCCACCACCACTGCCGGGTGGTTCTTCTTGATCTGGCTCTGCCACGTTCCCACCGCCCGGCCGTCCACCACCACCGTCGGCTGGACTATTCCGCCCCCGGCGTTAATGCGTTTGGCAAACTGGGGTGGAACTATCAGGTCACGCTTCCGATAGCCAAGTAAATAGACGTCGAAGCGCGGCAACAGGCGCACGATGGCGGCCGTCGCCGGCCGTTCGTCCAGCCGGCCGGCGTTCGCCTTGAGCAGCCAGGCGGGCGCGTGGGCGATTTCTACCTCCAGGAGTTCGCTGCTAATGCGCTGCCAGGCGGCCCGTATCTGGCTCAGGGGCAACCCAGACCAGGTCGCCTGATCCTCCGGTGTGGCCGGGCCATAAGCCTTGAGGTAGCGACGGCTGAGTTCAGTGTAAGCCGCGTCTTCGGGCAAGGGCTGTCCCATGTCCTCCTTTTCAATCCAGTCGCGCAAGAGGACGTAGGTTGGTTCAGCCTCACGGTCAGGCCCCAGGCAAATAAGACCTTCCAGGGCCGCCCGGCCCAGGAGGTACGGCCGGGCCTGCCCTTCCAGACGGAGGCCCTCCGTCGCCAACTGCTCGACGATTTCCGCGCGGGTTAGCGGCCCCTGGTCCGCGAGGATGTGACCGATGAGGCGCAGCCCTCTGGCGCAGGTATCCTCGTCCAGCCCCAACTCCATCCGCCGTCGCCGGCCGCCTGCCACAAAAACAGGCCCGACGAGCGGTAACAGCCAGCCCACATCTTCTGTCGCCAGCAGATGCAGCGTCCCCCGCGGCCCCCAGGTGCGAATGACTGAACGCTCCTGCAGCCGCGCCCGCTCCACGTCGGCCGCCAGCAGCCCCCGACTGCGCGGCCGCACCGCCAGCGTTGCCGCCGCCAACTCCTGCGCCTGCAAGCCACACAGTTCCCGCACGACCTGGGCCGGACCGGCTACCGCCTCTAATGGTGGGTAGAGCCGCTGGGCGCACAGCCGCATCCGGCCGACCTGATCGGGGGATAAGGTAGGCATGGCTCAGGTGAGATAAGCGTTGAGCGTTTCAACCAGCCGCCGGAAATAGGGCAAATGCTGGCTGAGGGTCGTCGGATTCAGACTGGCTAAAACCCGAAAAGAGCGTTTGCCTTTTTGATATTGCCGGTCACGCCCACACGAGCGTGTGGTCTGCGCCAATGCTTCTTGCACCTCCTCGCGTGAACGTTGTTCCAAACCATTCAGTGGGAGAAGTGCCTTCTTATGCAGGTTGGCCCCAAAAAACTCACTCAATGCATCGCGGTCGGCCAGTATCCACGTTTCCATGCACGTCACCATGAACTGCGCTTGCTCATCCGTCGCGCCGTCGGGCTGCTCCCATTGGTCGCGGGCGCGCAAGTGTCCCCAGGGCGTTTGGGTCACTGGTTCTTCACTGTCCACCAGCAAAATGGCAACCTTGCCAGGGTCTTGTAGAGCAATTCTGAATGTGTCGAACGTAGTACTACGCCCGCCGCCGGCCACAATGCGCGGCATCCGCTGTCTGAAACCCGCTTTTTCCAGAAGTTTACGGAAGCCCTCACGGCACCGGATATGTTCTTCGCGGGTGTCTCCGCCGCCTTCCACGTAAAGGTAAACGCTCACCAGCGCGTCCCTCCCAACTCGCCGCGCGTCCACAGGTCGCCCAGCCGGTAGCTTTCCAGCCAATGGGCCAGCGCTTGCGGGTCGAGACGGCGCATGGTGGTTTGCCCGGCGTGCTTTTCACACACGACAATCGTTTCAGGGTGTTCGGTGAGCGCGTCCACCAACACGTCGGAATGGGTCGTGACGATCAGTTGGGTGCGCTCAGACGCTTGGATGAGTAGGTCGGCCAGTTTGGGTAAGATGTCGGGGTGTAACCCCAACTCTGGCTCTTCGATGCCAATGAGGGGCGGCGGTTCGAGGTCGCACAGAATCGCCAGCAGGCACAGGTAGCGCAATGTACCATCTGAAAGGCGCGTGGCAGGAATAGTGTAATCGCCTTCGGTGAGAAAGACCTGCACCGTGCCGCCCTCCACGATCACGTCAAAGTCTGTCAGGCCTTCGTAGAGGTCGCGCAGCGCGTTGAGCAGAGCACGTTTGGCCTTGGGGCGGCGACGCAAGCGGTTTAGAAACAGCCCCAGATTAGAGAAATCTTCTTCCAGCCGGTCATTACGCATGTCGGCTTTCTGTGGTTCTCGGAACACCGTGTTGCGGCCGAAGGCCCATTCGCGGTAGAGGCGGATACTGTCGTATGCGGCGGCCAGTTCGGTGATGACCGGGTAGGTGTCAGGGTCCCGGCGTTGGGCTAGAATGGACAGATTCGCTTCCATGCTTTCGTGCGCCAGCGGCCGGGCAACACCTCCAACAACGATGACAGGTAAGCCTTGCTGATAGCGATAATAATAATAGGGTGCGGCTTGTCCCGGGTTAGGGTGTTCATTTTCGATACGCTCATCCTCCAGCCGGAAGGTTTGTTGTTCGGTGCGGAAGGCCAACACGTGACGAAGGGGCTGCTGCCCCTTTGGGTTGTCCACGATGGCCTCGAGCGTAGCCGCGCTTTTGGGATTGCCTTTCCAAATCCATTCATCCACCCCGCCGCCCCGCCCAATGACGGTTCGCAGATCGTTGGGAGAGACACGGTTGGGTGTGGCCCGCAGCAACGCCACCGCCTCTAGTACATTCGATTTGCCAGAGCTATTAGGGCCGATCAGGACGTTGAGGCCACACATCTCCAGCGGAGCAGATTGCGGCCCGAATGAGAGTAGGTTGTACAGGCCCAGGCTATGCAGCAGACGTGGGCCGGATGTAGCCGGTTGAGAAGTAATCAGGGTAGATATTTGTGGAGTGACCATAGCCTATTCTCTTACGGGATAAACTGCCGCACTTTCAACGCATACAAGAAGTATACAAATCCTGAATTATGGGGCAAGCAGAGGGTCGTATCCATGTCTATTCGTCAATGGACACAAGCCCCCTCACCTTCTGCCCCCATTAAACGGCCCGTTTACCCCCCCGCGCTATCCTGTACCCATGAACACTCCCCTCCCACTCCCTGGACCGCCCCC
>JBFMFT010000479.1:0-3853 GCA_040751925.1 Chloroflexota bacterium | reverse complement strand
CCGGGTTGTTACCCAATTCATCCAGGAAGACAAGGAGAGAAAAATGTCCACCACCAGTCGTAAGATGGCCTATTTGCCCAATGACCAGCCCGCCCTCGGCCAATTGGTCTTGTTGGGCTTCCAGCACGTGCTGACGATGTTTCCGGCCACCGTTTTCGTGGCCCTGCTGACCGGCTTTCACGTCAGCGTGGTGCTATTCATGTCCGGCGTGTCCACTATCGTCGCCCTGGTGTTAGCCAAGTGGCGGATTGGTAAATTCATTCCCCTTTTTTATGGCTCTAGTTTTAGTTACATCGCCGCTTACCTGGCTATCTCCAACGCCGAGTTTGGCGTACCGGCCGCCGACGAAACCATCTCCACCATGCAGGCGGGTATCATCGTTACCGGCCTCCTGAACATCCTCGTTGGTTTCCTCATCCGGCGGGTGGGCAAGGCGGCCATTGACAAGATTCTGCCGCCGGTGGTGACCGGCTCGGTAGCGGCCGTCATTGGCTTCGGTCTCGGTTTCGCCGCCCTCGGCCTGGCGGAGAGCAACTGGCTGGTGGCGATCATCACCCTCCTGGTCACGGTTCTTTTCTCTGTGTACCTGCAAGGGCGCGGTTTTATTGGTATGTTGCCGATTCTGTTGGGGGGTATCGTGGGCTACATTGTGTCCGTGCCATTGGGCCTGGTCAACTTTGCCCCGGTGGCCGCTGCCCCCTTGATCACCCTGCCCCACTTCACCCTGCCCAGCTTTAGCGGCCCCCTGGTGGCGACAGCCATCTTTGGCATCTCCATCATGGCTATTGCCACGATTCCCGAATCTACCGCCCATCTGTACCAGATTAGCCTGTACGTGGATCGCACGGCCGAAGAAACCGGCCGCGAGAAGTACGGCCTGGATAAGTACTTGGGCTTCAACCTGATTCTGGATGGGATTGGCGACTTCTTGAATGGCCTCTTTGGGGCGACGGCCGGCACCAACTATGGTGAGAACAACTCGCTCATGGCGATTACCCGCAACTACTCCGGGCCGGCCATCATCGCCTCCGGCGTCATCGCCATTTTGCTGGGGCTGGTCGGCAAGCTCGAAGCGCTGGTCGGCACGATCCCATTGGCCGTGAGTGGCGGCCTGGCGATCTACCTGTTCGGCGTGATTGGGATGCAGGGTATCGCCCTGATGGTGGAGAACAAGGTCAGCTTGTTTGACCCGCGCACCCTGGCCGTCGGCGCGACGATTATGGTCATTGGCATTGGCGGCAACATCGGTTACGAAGGCGGCTTCTTGCCCATCGTCATCCCCGGCGTCTTTGATCGGGGTCTACCGGCCATCGCCACCGGCGCTGTGGCTGGTATCCTGATGAACGCTATCTTCCTCATCTTCCAACCGAAGGAAGCGGGTGAGGCGAAAGCGCAGGTCGCTCCGGCCGACTAACTTAGACAGGATTAACAGGACTGACAGGATAAAGGTTCACCTCCTGTTAATCCTGTCCAATCATTTCGGCGGGAGGGTCAGGGCGAAGGCCACGCCCTGCTGCACCCATTCAGCCAGAGCCTCGTCGCTGTTCAGGCCTTCGGCCGCTACCGTCACCCACCCGCTCATCGGCCGCCCCGAAAAGTCAAACGGCCGGGCGTGTGGCTGGAAGAGAGCTTCCGTGTTGCGCTCCGGGCCAACGCGCACGATGAGTTCGTCGCCGATGACGCCGACGGCCAGGTTGCCCTGCGCCATAAACGACAGGCCACCAAACATCTTCTTCTCCACCACGGCCGGCGTACCGGCCAGCAACATCCTCACCCGTTGAGCCAGCGCTTCGCTATAGGCCATTGCCTTCTCCTTGTAGAGTAATTTTCCCAAATTGCCCACCCCGGACGAATTTTCAATTCGTCCTCCATTCTACCGCCAACAGAGCCAACGAGCGAATGGCGGCCGTTACCCGCATGACGAATATCGTATATACTATCCATAGAATCATATCTACGATGGTTAGAGGTGTTATATGCAAACGGCTACTGTTTCCGCTAAAGGCTGGGTCGTTGTACCCAAAGAATATCGCTTGAAATACAACTTGAAGCCAGGGACACGGGTGCAAGTTGTAGACTATGGTGGGGTATTATCCATCATCCCCCTGCCAGAACAACCCGTCACGGCTTTACGCGGCTTATTAGCGGGAGGGCCATCGTTGACGGCCGACCTGCTGGCTGAACGTCAACAGGAAGGAGCCAGAGAGGAAAGGGAGATCGAGTATGCTACCTCTATGCTACACCGCTACGGTTCCACGATGTCAACCAAAACCGGGCGTTAGCTGCCGCCCATCTGAAAGCTGCTTATCCCCTATCCTACGCGGATGCCTTCGCCGCCGCTCTGGCCCAGGAACTCAAGGCCACCCTGGTAACGGGTGACCCCGAGTTCCGTCCTTTGATTGCGCTGATCGCTATCGAGTGGCTTCCCCAACGGCCTTAGGTCACGCTTTTAGCTTGACCAGAAGCGGTCAAGTTGAAAACGTGACCTACAGTACCCGCGCCAATTTGCTAAAGTGTAAGAAACGTGACCTACGGCGCACATTCGGGCAGGACAAACGCCCCAATGCGTGTCTGCCAGTTCGTCCCGTTGCTGACGTAATACTCGTTGGTGTACCAGAAGGTGCAGTCGTCGGCCGGGTCAACCCCCATCGCGCTATAGTCGCCCCAGCGGTTGCTGCTAAAACGCTGGACGCCCGTCCCTTCGATCAGGCTGGCCTCGGCTTGCAGCGTCCCCAGGGGGTCGGTTGTCAGGCGGGTGGCGTAGCGGATGGCCGGCCGCAACTGGCGGCTGGACACACTGTAGCCCAGGGCAATGTTGCCGTCGCCGTCCATGGCGATACTGCCCACCCAACGGGCGAGGTTGTTGGGTGAATGAGTGCCTTCCTGGTAAAGAGCCCAGGCCCCCGTTGTTTTACGCAACTCGTACCAGCGAATGCCAGAGCGGTTGTTGTTGTTCACGTCAAAGGCGAAGTTGCCCACCAGGGATTGGTGCGTGCCAAAGTTGCGGTAAGCCCAGCGATGCATGGGCCACTCAGAAATGGCGTCCAATCGCTCACCCGGTGAGGGCTGGCGAATGCAGCTAAAGTTGAAGTAGCCACAGACCGTGTAGGTGAAGGGGGTGAGAGTGAGGTCGGTCACGTTGGTAAAGGTGGAGTTGGCCGGCGTTGTCCAATCCACGTGAAACTCGTAAATTTCCAGCCGGTCGTTAGCTCCTCCCCAATAGCTGCTGTCCGTAAAGGTGTAGAAGGGGTTAGGCGCGCCGGTGGGCGGGGCGGTGGAGCCATCCACGTCGGCCGGCAGCATGAAGTTGCTGTTAGCGACGTTGAAGCGCACGGAGCTGGCTGGCTGGCCGTTCAGCATATCGGCCCGCTCAAAGGCATACGCGCTGGCCCCGTTCTCATTGGTAGAGGCGTAATAAGCGTCGCCCCACACCGCCAGTTTGGGATAATCCGGGAAACCCACCGTCTGGAAGGCGTAGCGGTGGTAGGCCCCCAGGGGATCGGCCGTTTGCGAAACAGCGACGCAGATGTAATTCTGGGCAGCCAGAGCGAATTGGGCAACCACCCAACGGTCAGCCAGTGAATCATAGAGAACGACCGGGTCACCGTCGTTATGGGTCTGGCAAACCCCGCCAAAGCCGCTCCCAAGGGTGTTGATATTGGTAGGGGCCTTCAACTGGACGCCGCTCTTATCCCAAATAGCAAACTTGACGTTGACCGCCTGCACGTAATGGTCGGGGCCAACGTCGCCAATGGTATCCGGCGGCACGGAGCCAGTGTAGCTGATACCGGCGAAGGTAAAGAGCGGGTTAGGCGTCTGGCCCGGCCCCTGGGGGCTAGGGGCAGCCACGTCC
>JBFMFT010000478.1:0-3863 GCA_040751925.1 Chloroflexota bacterium | reverse complement strand
CCATCTACTTCGTCTGGAGTAGTTCTGGGTGGTGTTCGGGCAGCCAGTGAACGAGAAAATCAAACCCGCGCTTACGGCCGGGGGAACGGAGGCGATCCCGCCAGCACGGCCAACCTTCTATCAAGGCCGGGAAACCTAACAGGCGCACGATGTCTTGGTAAGGGGCGTATTCGAGCAGGCGCAGGACGGCCCAATCTCGATCCAGACGGTCGAGAACCAGGCGGCCGGCCAACATCTCCCGAAACTGGGCCTCATCAATGTCATAATCCCATACAAAGGGCAATCGCGCCGGGTTCATATCGAGAACCATTCTAACCCCTATTGCCTCCACCGGCAACGCGGCTATAATCTGACCAGCTATTGGCCCGGCGTAAGCCCACCAGTCACAAGGACAAGCTGTTTCTGCATCGTTAGCCTGAGCGGGCGGGTATGACTCCGATTAACCCTTACGTCGCCGGTAATCCGATAGGTAACACGGCCGCCTTCGTCGGCCGCGAGGGACTTCTGCGCGAGGTACTACAGGTATTGCGCCGGCCGCAGGACAACGCTATTGTCCTGTACGGTCAGCGACGTATCGGCAAAACTTCTATCTTACAGGAGTTAGCCGTGCGCCTGTCTGCTGAAGGCCCTTATCGGACCGTCTACTGCGACCTGCAAGACAAGGCTGCCCTCCCTCTGGGCCGCGTCCTGACTGACCTGGCCTTGACCATTGCCTACAGTCTGGGCCAACCCGATCCCGACCTGGGAGCTAACCCTGAAGCGACCTTCCGCGAAAGTTGGCTACCGGCCGTGTTAGCCGAATTGCCAACGGAAGTTTCCCTCGTGCTGCTCTTTGACGAGTTCGACGTGCTGGCTGACCCCCAAACGGAACAGGCGGCGGCGGCCTTTTTCCCTTACTTGCGCCAGTTGTTTACCAGCGAACCCCGGCGGCTGAAATTTGTCTTTGTCATCGGCCGTAACGTCAACGACCTGGGCAACATCGCCCTCTCCCTGTTCAAAGGCGCGCCCGCCCAGCGCGTCTCTTTGCTCAATCACGAGGAGGCCGGGGCCTTGATTCGCCTGTCGGAAGTCAATCAGACCCTCTATTGGTCGGATGAGGCCGTGGAGACGGTCTGGGCTTTGACGCACGGCCATCCCTTCCTGGTGCAGCAACTTTGCTCCCGGGTTTGGGAGCGGGCCTACGGGGCAGAGCCAGCCGAGCCACCGACGGTAAGCCCATCGGCAGTGGAGGTGGCCGTCCCCGACGCGCTGGAAGCCAGCCGCAACACGATGGAGTGGATTTGGGATGGATTGCCGCCGGCCGAAAGAGTGGTTATTGCTGCCCTGGCCGCGGCCGGCCCTGGTTCGATTTCCCAGGAAGGACTGGAACGGGTCTTGCAGGAGAGTGGGGTACGGGTGGTCATTCGCGAACTGCAAAACGCGCCCCAGTTGCTACAAGATTGGGATTTGATTGAGCCTTCCAATGGGGGTTATTCTTTTCGGGTGGAATTGCTGCGCCGCTGGCTGGTCGAACACCGGCCGTTGAACCGCGTCCAGGAAGAACTGGACCGCATCGAACCGGTGGCAGAGAACCTCTATCGAGCGGCCCTGGGATTCTACAAGGGCCGAAAATTCAGCCAGGCCACCGCGTTGCTGCGCCAGACGATTAGCCTGAACCCCAACCACGTCCAGGCTAATCAACTGCTGGCCGAACTGCTGCTGTCACGCGGGGTGGTAGAAGAAGCCCTCCAATTGCTGGAACGGCTTTACGAGTACCAGCCGGCCGCCGCCCGGCCGCGCCTGGTGCAAGCCCTCCTGCTGCAGGCCCAAGCCACCAGCGACGAAAGTACCCAACTGGCTTACTATGACCGGGTGCTGGCCGTAGACCCGCGCCAACCAGAGGCGGTGGCCGGCCGGCAGCGCATCTGGCGGGCGCGGGCCGAAGCCGCCCTGCAACAAAACGACCTGCCCACAGCCCTAAACGCCTGGCAAGAAGCCGGGCTGGTGGAAAAAGCGGCCGAAGTGAGCGCCGAACTGCGGCGGCGCGAATTGGCCGACACCCTCCAGCACGCGAAGCAATTGGAACGGGAAAAGCAGTATCAAGCAGCCCTGGAATTGATTCGCCAGTTGGCCCAACTTTATCCAGAGGAGAGGCCCTGGCCGCCGGAAATCGAACGACTGGAAGCCGAAGCGGGTCTGGCTGACAAATACCAGCGTGGCCTGGGCGCCTTGCGGAGTGAGGACCGGCCCGTAGCTAAAGCCCTGCTGGCTCAAGTGGCAGCTTTGGAACCAGACTACGAAGAAGTGACGCGCTATCTTCACCAGGCCGTAACAGGTATAGATGTGGCGGCCGTGCAAGAGGAGATGAAGCTGGCGGTTAAAGCCTATGGGCAGATAAAACGTCTGCGGCTCATGGTTGGTTTCCTGGTCACCGTTCTGTTAGTGGCTTTACTATTTAGTGACGCTGGTCTGGGCCGTTCCACCCCCACGGACGCCGACGTAACCTTGACGGCTCTGATCGCCAGCCTGGGCACGTCACCACCCACACCCGTGCCGACCGACACACCCACACCCACGCCAACAGTCACGCCGGGTCCGACTCCCACACCCCCTGTTACCTCCCTACCCCCGCAAGCATTTCCTTCTTTTGCTGGACCCGTGCCAACCGGGGCCGTGGCCCGCCTGGGCAAAGGTCAGGTTAATGGGCTCGCCCTCTCTTCTGATGGAGATTATTTAGCCGTGGCCAGCTCTGTGGGTGTTTACGTTTACGAAGCCTATACCCTAGCCGAGATATGGTCCAGTTCGACAGAAGATTGGGTCTTGAGTGTCGCTCTCTCGCCAGATGGTGATATCCTGGCCTCGGGGTTAGGCAACAACACAGTTATCCTGTGGGATGTGGCAACGGGGCAAATACTGACAACCCTGAGAGAGTTGGCAGGAGAGGTATGGGAAATAGCCTTCTCGGCCGAGGGGGACATTCTGGCAACCGGGTCCGATGACGGTTCAATCCTCCTGTGGGATGTTGCCAGCGGACAATTGATCCGCAAGCTGCCGGGACATCCCGCTTGGGTCAGGAGTGTGGCTTTTTCACCCGATGGTCGTCTCCTAGCATCGGGGTCCCTTGACATGAGAGCCCGATTGTGGGACGTAGCCAGCGGGGAACTTCTTTATACGCTTCCGGGGCACACGGAGGCGGTGCACAGCGTGGCCTTTGCTCCTGATGGGCAAACCCTGGCCACAGGTTCCTGGGATGGCACAGTCAGGCTGTGGAATGTGGCTGACGGCCAGGCCCAGCGCACCCTGACGGGCCATTCCCAGGCCGTGCGTCACGTCACCTTTTCCCCCGATGGAGGCACGCTGGCCTCGGCATCTGATGACTCTACCATTATTCTGTGGGACGTGGTTAGCGGCAATCAGCAGGGCATTCTACTAGGCCACCAAGGGCGGGTGTGGAACACCGCCTTTTATCCTGGCAGTGACATTCTGGCTTCCGCCTCAGAGGATGATACGGTTCTCTTTTGGAACTGGCGAACCGGGGAGCCTTTACGCACCTTGCAGGGCCACACGGCCGCCGTGAATAGCATCGCTTTTGCTGATGACGATACCCTGGCTGCGGCCGCGGACGATAACACCGTCGTTTTGTGGGAGGTAAGTGTTGAGAGACCGCGCAATATCCTGTTGGGGCATGCGGGCGTGGTCCGTGGTGTCGCTTTCTCGCCTGATGGACAAGTGCTGACTTCGGGAGCGGCCGATGGTTCTATTCTCCTGTGGAATACAAACGATGGTGAACTCCTGCGGGGGCTGGCCGGACACACTTCCTCGGTAAATAGTATAGCCTTTTCGCCTGATGGACAGACTCTGGCCTCCGGCTCGGACGACAATAC
>JBFMFT010000477.1:0-3887 GCA_040751925.1 Chloroflexota bacterium | reverse complement strand
GTTCCCCTGAGTTCCCTCAGTTCCTTTAGTTCCTTGAAGGAGTTATTGTGGAGCAACTAGACCAGATCGCCAACACGATTCGCCAGCACTTCGAGGAGGTCAATACAGCCCGCGACCGGGCTTACGAACGGTCGCGCCAGGTGGTCAGTGTATGTGCCAGGGCCATTCGGGCCATCCACCGCGAGGAGTGGCAGCCAGCCGTAACCCTGATGGAAGAGGCTAAAGCGGCCGTCGAAGCCCTGATCGAAGGCGTGCGGCCGTATCCTGACCTCTATTATGCTGGTTACACCCAGGACGCCGTGCGTGAGTACGTGGAAGCCCGCCTGACTTATGCTTTAGTGCGGAACGACCCCTTGCCCCGGCCGGACGAACTGGGCGCGGAAGATAACACCTGGTTGAACGGCCTGGCCGAGGCCTCCACCGAACTACGCCGCCGCATCCTGGACATTATCCGGCACGGCCATAGTCAGGAAGCCGAACGCCTGCTGGAAGCGATGGACGACGTTTACAGCATTCTGGTCACGTTCGACTTCAACGACAACATCACTGGTGGCCTGCGTCGCCGCACCGACACGGTGCGTGGTGTCCTGGAGCGCACTCGTGGCGACGTGACCACCAGCTTGCGCCAGGAGGAGTTGGAGCGAGCTTTGGAGGCACTAGAAACCAAGATTAGGGTCTGATCAACGGTGGCAAGTGGCAAGTGGCAGGTGGCAGGTAAGACTTGCCCCTTGCTACCTGCCACTTGCCACTCCTAACAGCCCCAGACCCAACCCGGCCAGCAGGCCGGCCGCCGCCCAGACAGGTATCTGCTGCACCACCCAGGCCATCTCGTCAGGGGTAAATTCGGGGCCATGGGCGTGCAGACCGGTCTTGACGACCATGAAGATAAGGGTTAAGAGGCTGCTGAATAGGCCGGTGAGCAACCCCGTGACCATCGCCACTAACAGCCATTGTGAGCGTGACAACTGACGGCCGCCCAGTCCACGCTGCCCCAAGTGGCCGGCCGTCAGCAAGGCCAGCCCCACCGCCAACAACACCGTTTGGGCTACGTTCCCTTCCAGCGTGATCCACACGGCCGCGTAAACACCCCACGCAATAGTAGCCACCTTGAGTCCGGGAATGTGGGTCGGGAATTGCACGACCCCAATGGTACGCCGGGCCACCTAACTTGACCAGCCCCTATCATTTTAGGATAATCCGCGCTCATCCGCGTCATCCGCGTTCTATCAGGAGTAAACTCTATGTCCAATGACCCCATCAAAGATACGCTGCACTTACTTCGTTACGGTTTCTACAGCCTTACCTCGCGCAACGGTGACGACGTCAATGCGATGGTATGTAACTGGGTCACGCAGGTTGCTTTTGAGCCGCGCCTGATGGCCGTCGGCCTGCAAAAGACCTGCTATACACACGGCGTCATCGAGCAGGGTGGCCTCTTTGCCATAAACCTCTTCCGGCGTGACGACGTAGACGCCCTACGCCCCTTCACCAAGGGCCGGGCCAAGCGGCCGGACAAGATGGCCCAGGCTCAGTACACCCTCGCTCCACTGACCGGCTGCCCGATCCTGGAAGGCGCGGCCGCCTACGTCGAGTGCCGCCTGGTAAAGATGATAGACGTAGGGGCTGACCACGACATCCTGGTTGGTGAAGTAGTCGGCGGCGGCGCCCTCAAGCCCAGCGAGGTGACGGATATGCTGCTCTTGACCGATTTGGGTTGGAGTTACGCTGGTTAGGACGTATTGCGTATCACTGACGGAATACGCAACACGCAATATACCTTTTCAGAATGGCCTATCGCAAAGAGTCCTACCCCCCGGCCGCCTGGCGACTCATCCAGACCGGTTTTCAGAATGGCCCGTCTAATATGGCCCTGGACGAAGCCATACTGGAAGCGGTAGCGGCCGGTGACAGCCCCCCCACCTTGCGTTTCTATGGCTGGCAGCCGACCTGTCTATCGTTGGGCTATGGGCAGAATTGGGAGGCGGCCGATTTCGACGCCTGCGCCAGACTGGGTTGGGACGTCGTGCGGCGGCCGACCGGCGGCCGGGCCATCCTGCACGTGGACGAATTGACCTATAGCGTATGCGCCCCGGTCAACGAACCCCGCGTGCAAGGCGGTGTGCTGGAAAGTTACCAACGCTTGTCGGAGGCGCTGTTGCGCGGCCTCAAGCTCATGGGCCTGGAACCGGCCCGCGCCAAACCTTATTACGAAGACCGGGGTGAGCCAGGGCCGGCCTGCTTCGATGGCCCCTCTAACTACGAAATTACCATCGGCCAGCGCAAGCTAGTAGGCAGCGCGCAAGTCCGCAAGCAAGGCGTCGTTTTACAGCACGGCACACTCCCCCTCTTTGGCGACGTCACCCGCATTGCCCTGGCCCTCTTTTTTGACCTGCCCGGCCAGCGGTTGGCCGTGCAGAGCCGGCTGCATTACCGGGCCACCACGTTGGAGCAAAGCCTCGGCCGGTGGGTAGCGTTCGACGAAGCTGCCCACTTCATGCGCCAGGGTTTTGAGCAGGCCCTCGGCCTCACTTTGCTGGAAAGCCTGCCCACGCCACAGGAATTAGAGCGGGCGGCCGCCCTGCAGGCCGAAAAATACGCCACCGATCGGTGGACGAAACGAATCTGAGGAGTGAAGCGTGAAACGTGAAATGAGGAGTGAGATTCGATAGGTCGAAACGAGGAGCAAGCACCCCCAGGTGCGGCCCAGCACGTGGGGGTGATTCAGCACTAAATCTGATAGATAATCCATTTGGTGATGGCACAATGAGGAGTCAGGCATCCCCAGATGCCGGCGGTGATCAAAGCCGCACCTGGGGATGCTCCCCCTCTCTTGTGCCAGGGTTAAATCATTTCTGTATAAGCATTGGCACGGGCATAAATGACTCCTGAACAAAGACAGGTCAAACGCTATGTAGATGTCGTCCAACTGGTCATATTTCTAATAGGAGTGGTTTTTATCTTATTAGGAATTAATCTTGGCGTAGAAACTGCCTGGGGCAGTGTCCTGATTAACGTTGGCAGTGACATAGTTGTTGTCTCTCTCCTGTTCTTTCTCGGCAGGGTTTTGTTGACAGACACGCAACCAGATGTAGTGAATATTCTACGTGGGATCGAAAAGCAACTCCTAAAAAGATTTGGCCTTTTCTTAACGAGAGACGAGCTTAATTCCCGTCAATCGCATGGCGATTTCATTCAGCAGGCACGAAAACTCTATGTGGGCGGCATTGGTCTTAGAGCTACAAGGCAAGGATATCTTGATCATCTTCGAGATAGACTAGATAACGGGGCACACTTGCGATTCGGTGTTCTTGATCCCGAATCACCAGATGTGGCTTTTATTGCCGAAATGTGGAACATACCGGCTGCGGATGTGGCTAACAGCCTTCGGGCAGCCTTGAGCGAGCTAAAGCAGTTGCGGACTCACTCGGAATCCCAAAGGTCTGGGTCTGTGGAGATAAGGTGCTTTAGGCACGAGCCTGAATTCTCATTCACCCTTCGGGATCCTGATGGTCCCAATGCGACTTTGAGGGTACAGCTTAGGGTGTACAAGGTCGCGGCCGCATCTAGGCCAGCCTGGGAACTTCGCCCAACCGATAAGCCTTGGTTTAGGGTATTTATGCAGGCAGTAGAGAAGTTATGGCAGGATTCAAAGCCTTGCCCCTGAGACCGGCTGAATGTAGGCAAACCAAGTTGTCGGAAGCATTTCAATTTTGGGGGAAACCCAGTCAGAGCCGGCCGGCTTCGTCCCTTCAGCCGCCGTTTCAACGGCCAGGTCATTAAACAGCCTATTCAACCCCCTGCCCTATAATAGTAGTATGACTCCTTCTGCCCATCCTACCCCCCGCCGGCTAGGCGTCCCCCTCTTGTCTCCCATATTTCCATCCCCT
>JBFMFT010000476.1:0-3888 GCA_040751925.1 Chloroflexota bacterium | reverse complement strand
GTTACTGTTGTTTACCCTTCTGGCCCTGGTTGCCTGTGGAGGTCAGCCTACGGAACCGGCGGCCGAACCGACCCAAGCCGCTGAACCGGCGGCCGAGGAGCCAACGGCCGAACCAGCTATGAGCGAAATGGACGCCCTCATCGCCGCGGCCAAAGAAGAAGGCACGGTTACAACCATCGCCCTACCCCACGACTGGTGCGGTTACGGCGACGTAATCGAAGGCTTCAAGGCCAAGTATGGCCTGGCCGTCAACGAATTAGACCCTGGCGCCGGCTCCGGTGACGAAATCGAAGCCATTAAAGCCAACAAGGACAACCTGGGCCCCCAGGCCCCCGACGTGATTGACGTAGGTTTGGCCTTTGGCCCCTCGGCCAAAGAAGAAGGGTTGATCCAGCCCTACATGGTCTCCACCTGGGACACCATTCCCGATAGCGCTAAAGACGCCGAAGGTTACTGGTACGGTGACTACTACGGCGTGTTGAGCTTCTGGGTCAATACCGACGTCGTGCAGAACGTTCCCCAAGACTGGTCAGACTTGCTCAAGCCGGAGTATAAGAGCCAGGTGGCCCTGGCCGGCGATCCCCGCACCTCTAACCAGGCCATCCAATCCGTCTACGCCTCGGCCCTGGCAAATGGCGGCTCTCTGGACGACGCCATGCCGGGACTGGAGTTCTTCGCCCAGTTGAACCAGGCCGGCAACTTGGTGCCGGTGATCGCCACCAACGCCACCTTCGCTCGTGGTGAAACGCCCATCATGATTACCTGGGACTACCTGGCCCTGGCCGGCCGCGACGCCCTGGCCGGCAACCCACCCAGCGAAATCGTCATCCCGGCCAACGGTGTCTTTGCCGGTATGTACGTGCAGGCCATTAGCGCGTATGCCCCCCATCCCAATGCGGCCAAGCTGTGGATGGAATGGCTCTACGCCGACGACGGCGGCCAGTTGGGCTGGCTCAAGGGATACTGCCACCCCATCCGCTACAATGACCTGGCGGCGCGGGGCGTGATTCCCGAAGACGTGGCGGCCGCTCTGCCGGCGGCCGAACTATACGCCAAGGCCGTCTTCCCCACCCTGGATCAGTTGAACGCGGCTAAGGCCGTCATCACTGAGAACTGGGATACGGTTGTACAGGCGGACGTGAAAGAAGCCACGCCGTAATATTCACCCCCTCCCCGACCCTCCCCCTGTTAGGGGGGAGGGAACTCCCCTCTCCCTGATAGGGAGAGGGGTTGGGGATGAGGGTGGGTACCGGGAATCACCCTTTCCAATGGCAACCCGCGTGATAGACACCGCGCCCACCCCGGCCGCTCCCCGTAGAATGACCTGGAGTTGGCTAGGGGTGCTACCGTTCTTCATCTTTGCCATCGCCTTCTTGCTGGCCCCCTCGGCCTTCCTGTTCATTAGCAGTTTTCAGGATGCGGACGGCCGTTTCACCATTCAGAACATCCTGGACCTGCGCCAGTCGTTCATTCTGGAAGCCTACTGGCTGACGATTCGGGTCAGCGCGTTCACCGCCCTGGGTGGCGGTTTCTTTGGCTTTCTGTTGGCCTACGCGGCCGTCCTGGGTGGTTTGCCTCGTTTCGTGCGCTCCGCCCTGATGACGTTCTCCGGTGTCGCTTCCAACTTCGCCGGTGTGCCGCTGGCCTACGCCTTCATCGCCACCCTCGGCCGTACCGGTCTGCTAACCGCCCTGCTGAATTCCCTCGGCCTCGACATTTACGACCGGGGCTTCAACCTGTATAGTTTTTGGGGACTAAGCCTGACCTATATGTACTTCCAATTTCCCCTGATGGTCTTGATTATGGCCCCGGCCCTGGAAGGCTTGCGGCGGGAGTGGCGCGAAGCGTCGGAGAACCTGGGGGCGACGGCCGGCCAGTATTGGCGTTACGTTGCTTTGCCCGTTCTCTTGCCCTCATTGCTAGGCACGATGATCCTGCTCTTTGGCAACGCTTTTGGGGCCTACGCCACCGCTTTTGCCCTGACTGGCGGCACGCTGCAACTGGTACCCATTATCATCGGCGCGCAATTGCGGGGCGACGTACTGCATAATCCTGGCCTCGGTTACGCCCTGGCCCTGGGCATGGTAGTCATTATGGCTATTTCGATTACGGTTTATACCTGGCTCCAACGTAAGACAGCGAGGTGGCTGCGTTAGATGTACAGCAATCTGCTAGATTGCTGTACCATGTATGGTGGTCGGGATGAAAAGAGGCCGTTTTTGGTCGTGGCTGTGGATCACTCTGGGCGCGCTCTATTTCTTGTTGCCCCTGATTGGCACGCTGGAATTTTCCTTGAGCGCGAAAAGGGGAGTTTATAGCTTCGCCGCCTACGCCAGCGCGTTTCAGGACCCCGCCTTTTTCGCCAGCTTTCGTTTCTCGGTCACAATGGCCTTATTGACCATCGTCATGGGCATCTTGCTGATTGTGCCGACGGCCTATTGGGTCCACTTGCGCCTGCCGGGGCTGCGGCCGGTCATTGAGTTCATCACCCTGCTGCCCTTCGTCGTGCCGGCCATTGTCCTGGTCTTCGGCTTCGTCCGCATCTACAGCCGGCCGCCCTTCCCCCTGACCAACACCGTTCCCACCACTAACTTCCTCCTCATCTGTGGTTACGTCGTACTCTCCTTTCCCTACCTGTTCCGGGCTGTAGACACCGGGCTGCGGGCGATGGACGTGCGGACGCTGACCGAAGCGGCCCAAAGCCTGGGGGCCAGTTGGCCGACCATTATCTTCCGCATCATTCTGCCTAATCTGCGAGTGGCCCTGTTGAGCGGGGCGTTTCTCACCTTCGCCATCGTCGTGGGTGAATTTACGCTGGCGAACTTCCTGGCCCGGCCGGCCTTTGCCCTCTACCTGCGCGAGTTGAGTCGCAGCCGGGCTTATGAACCGGCCGCCCTGACGATAGTCAGTTTTGCCCTGACCTGGTTGTGTATCGGCTTTATTCAATTGTTCGGCCGCCAGGCCCCCGGTCAGGCCCAAATTGGCGGCGCGCGATAGTAGATTCAGAAACTCGGTTTCTTTGGAGAAACCGAGTTTCTTAAAGAACACGATGGCTTTCCTGGAACTCACCAACGTCGCTAAACGCTTCGGCCGCTTTTCGGCCGTCGAGGACTTCAATCTTCAGGTCGAAAAGGGCGAATTTGTCTCCTTCCTGGGGCCAAGTGGCTGCGGCAAGACGACGACGCTGCGGATGATTGCCGGTTTTGAGTTGCCGACGGCCGGCCAGATTCTCATCAACGGGGCGGACGTGACCTACCGGCCGCCAAACCAGCGCAATGTGGGCATGGTCTTTCAGGCTTACGCCCTCTTCCCCAACATGAATATCGCCGCCAACATCGGCTTTGGTCTCAAGTTGCAGAAACGGCCGCCGGCGGCCATTCGCCAACGAGTAGAAGAATTGTTGCGGCTCATCCACCTGCCCGACAAAGGCCCCAGCTACCCTTATCAATTATCGGGCGGCCAGCAGCAACGGGTGGCGTTGGCGCGGGCCTTAGCCATCGAGCCGCAAGTGCTGCTGCTGGACGAGCCGCTCTCGGCCCTGGACGCCAAGATTCGCCTGTCTCTCCGCAATGAAATCCGCTCTATCCAGCGCGAACTGGGGATTACCACCGTTTACGTGACCCACGACCAGGAAGAAGCCTTGTCGCTGTCGGATCGGGTGGTGGTAATGAGCGAAGGGCGCATCGAACAGGTCGGCACGCCGTCGGAGATTTACAATTTCCCCAAGACCCATTTCGTGGCCTCCTTCGTCGGCACGTTGAGCATCCTCTCGGCCCGCGTGGTTGACCCGGCCGCCGGCCGCCTGGACGTGGGTGGGCAACCCATCCAGGTCGCTCGTCCATTGGAACACAGCCGGCCGGACGACGCGGTATCGTTGGCCTTGCGGCC
>JBFMFT010000475.1:0-3891 GCA_040751925.1 Chloroflexota bacterium | reverse complement strand
TTTGCCGCCAGTAGAGGATGGTGCTGCCGTCGGTGAAGCCAAGCGGCAGCAAGGCGCCCAGGGTATAGACCAACAGGTTATCCAGAAAGAAGAACCAGACCAGCCAGGCCCCAACCCCGGCCGCCGGGCGGCCGATGAGCAGCCAGCCGGCCGTCGCCAGGGCTACCAAGAAGCTCAAGACCGGCCCGCCCAACGCCCGCCGGATGTGGACGACCGCCGGTAGCTTCGGCTCATCCTTTGGGTAACGAGCTGCTGCCAGCAGCAAGCCGAAACGAGCGTCACGCATGGGATAGCCGGCGCGGCGGGCGGCCCAGGCGTGGCCCAGGTTATGGATGAGTGAAGCCAGGCGGTGGAGCAGGGCGGCAATGAGTCCTCCCCAGGCGGCCGTGCCCAACGGCAGGTCGAGTAACCCATAACCCACTGCGCTGAGTAACAACCAGATGAGCAATGTGCCGGAGGCGGCCGAAGGCGCGGCCGTCAGGCGAAGTCCGGCTATTTGGCCTAGGGCATATTCCTTCTTGCGTTGGAAGAGAGGGTTCATGGCTGCTAATTGTACCATACAAGAAAGTGGTGGGTATAATTGACAGCGGATGCGCGGGATTTGCGGATTCTGTTCGGAGTTGATGAGAAATGACGGAGCTACTACACAAGGAATTGACGGGGGCGATTCTCCGTGTTTATTACGACGTGTATAATGGCACGTCGCGGACGTACCCAGAGTACATCTACGAACAGGCTATGCAGGAAGACCTGCTCGAGAAGGGGATTCGCTCCTTACGACAGCCAGAGTATCAGATTTTCTACAAGGATAAGTTGGTGGGGGAGCAGCACCTTGACCTGTTTGTAGCTCAGGATGTCGTGGTGGAGATTAAGGTGGCACCTGAGTTGACTAAGCTGCATAAGGCCCAGGCTCTTTCTTACCTGAAGGTAGTTGGCAAACAGGTCGGGTTGCTGTGCAATTTTGGTGGCTCTGCGCCACAGTTTGAGAGGCTGTACTTCCACGAACGGCCGGCGGGCAACCGGCCGGAAACGGTGGAAGCTACCTGGCCGGCCGAATTATTGACACCCGAATTGACCTACAGCGTTCTGAGTGGATTGTACGATATTCATACGACTCTCGGCCCAGGCTTCATTTACCGTATCTATGCCAACGCTGTTTACCACGAAATGCGCTTACGTGGCCTGGACGTTGTGCCTCGTCGTGTATATGAGGTTATCTATCGGGGGCGGCCGGTGGGAGCAATCAAGTTTGAACACGTGCAAGTAAGCGATGCCTTGATGATATTTCCGGTGGCTATTCAGGATGTCAATGACGTTGGCCTAAACAACCTGAAAGCGTGGCTTCGCGCACAGAAGATTCCGTTGGGAATTCTGGCGAATTTTTATCCGGCCAGTCTGGAGTTTGTCGTCTTGCGGGTGTGATGGACAGCGGATGCGCGGGATTTACGGATCAGAAGAATCCGTTAATCCCGCGCATCCGTTGTCAATTCTGATACCACTCCAACACCCGGCCGCCCCAAATCAACATCACCATCCCCGCCACCGCCAGGTAAGGGCCGTAGGCAAAATGGTCGCGCAAAGTCGCCCGGCGACTCACCAGGAGAAAGAGGGCGACCAGGGCCGCCAGGCCAATCGCCAAGACAAAGGCGAAAAAGACACGATGCACCCCCAACATCGCTCCCAGGGTCATCGCCAGGGTCACGTCGCCATAGCCTAAGGCTCCCGGCCCCCGCAGCCGGCGTCCTAACCAGTAGAGAAAATAGAAGAAGGCATAACCCATTGTCGCACCCAACACGGCCGCCAGGGGAGAATTATCGCTGACCAACAAACTGCCGGCCAGGGCCACGACTGTGGCCGGAAACACGACGACCCGCAAAATGAGCCGGTGTTCCAGGTCAATGACGATGACCAGGATCAAAACAGCGATGTAGAGAGCATATACGATCAGGTTGGCCGGCTCCAATAGAAGCAGGGGAAGAATGGCAAACAAGACGGCCGTGCCAACCTCCACCACCAGAGCGCGGCGGCGGGTAGGCAGCCCACACTGCGGGCAAGAGCCCACGTAAGCCAGGCTGCGGGTCAGAGCCAGCCAGCCGGCCAGGCCATAGACGTAGCCACAACGCGGACAATGCGGCCGTTGCGGTCGCGCCCGCCTGGGTAAATCATCGGCCAGCCCATTGATCAATCCACCGGCCGCCAGACCGATTGCGGCAAAGAGTAGGCTCAACCACATGGAGCGATGAGTGAGGAGTGATGAGTGATGAGTGAAGACTCATTACTCATCACTCATCACTCCTAGAGAGGTGGGGAAGTGGATGAGGGACGGGCCACCACTTGGCCGGTCGTTGTCAGGCTGCGGAAGACGACGGCCGGGTACTCATCGAGCTGGCCGGTGTCGGGGTTGCTATTGTTGTTCTGGCTGGCGCTGGGCGTAAAGCTAACCAGCAGAGCCAGCACCATACTCAGGGCGATAATCACACTTAGGACGATAAAAGCCTTCTCCGAAGTGGTTCTTTTTCTTCGCTTGCTTTTTGCGCGAGCCATTTACACTTTCTCTCCTTGCACCGTTGATTTAGCCTGCATGACCTCTGATTGCCACGCAAGCCATTTCAGTATAGCATAAACGCCCGCAGAAAACATCCGACGTTTGGTAAACGCCGGACGTTTTACTGCCGGCCGAATTGGGCCACGAGTTGATCGAGGGCCATGCGCCGCTCCATTCGTCTCTTGCTGGCCGCCAGTACCCTGGATTGCGCTCCCCGCAGAGAACACTGGTCGGCCGTCAAGGGGCAGCGCTCGCAGGTCTCGTTGATAATCAGCCTGGGAATGGCCGGGTCGTCAGCAAACTGGATGGCTTGCTTCAGGTTACTGTCCAGGCGAAAACCAGCGATGACACTACTGGCGACGTTGGGGGAGAGGACCAACGGCCGGGCAAAGCCAAAGCACAAGAAACGCTCGTGCGATTCCAGAAATTCCGAGATTTGCGCCCCTACCACCGGGCCATCCAGGCCAGCCCCGGCCGCCAATTCCCGCAACAGCCGTACTACCAGCCAGCGACGACAGAAATGCTCGTCCACGGCCAGGCCGCCGGGTAGCAGCACCCGGCTCATGTTCAACTGCTTGATCAGGCGGTACTCCCCGTTCACGTCGTGGACACGTAGGAAGTGCAAGCGAACGCCGAAAAACTGGGGGATGAGTTCACTAAAACGATACAGCAACATCTCCGGCGTCACGTCGTAACGGGGCAACATTTCCAGCAGCAGCCAGCGATTCCAGGTGGGAAATTGGAAGAAAGTCTGCAAGTCAGCTAACAGGCGTGGCTGGGGCATGAGCAGTGCGCCGGCAAAGTAAGAAGCCTTGAAATCGTTGAAAACCTGCTGGAAGGAGTCAACGTGATCGGGTGAGGAGGTGTTGGAGCGTTCCTTGAGACCCAGGTATTGATAGCCCATCTCGCGGGCCAGCAGGAACTTGACCTGGTGGGGGTAGAGGGCGGCATTGATGAACAGCCGGGGTTTGCTACCATTGACGAAGACGGAGCGATAGGTAGAGAGGGCCGGGTCATTAATCAGGCGAGTGTCATCTAATTGGTAGCTGAACTTCTGGCGGATCAGTTGTTCGAGCGTTGTGTAGCGGACTGGAATGGCTTCCAGGCTATAGTGATGGGCAAACTCGGCCGCCGCATCCTCCAACTCCTGAAAGTAGTTCTCATGCAACTCCTGGTAAGAACGAAGAGCGGCCCTCAAAAAATGCTCCTCTTGCAAGGCATACTGCCGGCCGACCTCCAACAAGGCGTGCAGCAGCGCGCTGGCCCGGTCGGGCGAGTGAGTCAGCAACTCCACCAGATCACTCACGTCCAGCCCAAATTCCGCAAACGGGAAGCGGCCGAGCAAT
>JBFMFT010000474.1:0-3900 GCA_040751925.1 Chloroflexota bacterium | reverse complement strand
GGCCGCTGCGATTTCGATGGCTTACGGCTTCAAGGGGCCCAATATGTCAGTGGCGACAGCCTGCGCCAGCGCGAACAATGCCCTGGGCGAAGCGGCGCGGATGATTGAACGGGGGGTGGCCGAGGTGATGCTATCGGGTGGCACGGAAGCGGCCATTCTGCCGGTGGCGATTGCCGGCTTCAACGTGATGGGCGCGCTCTCGACCCGCAATGATGCGCCCCAGGCGGCCGCCCGTCCCTTTGACAAGGATCGCGATGGTTTCGTCGCCAGTGAGGGAGCGGCTATTCTGGTGCTGGAAGAATTGGAACACGCCCTGGCGCGGGGGGCCAGAATCTACGCCGAGTTCCTGGGCTACGGCAGCAGCGCGGACGCTTATCACCTGACGCAGCCGTTGGAGAATGGGGCGGGGGCGACCCAGGCCATGCGGGCCGCCCTGGCCGACGCGGGCCTGCCGCCGACGGCCATAGATTACGTGAACGCGCACGGCACCAGCACGCCGCTCAACGACAGGAGTGAGACGGCGGCCATCAAGTACACCTTTGGCGAGTACGCCTACGACTTGCCGGTTAGCTCGACCAAGTCCATGCACGGCCACCTGTTGGGGGCGGCCGGGGCCATCGAAGCCATCATTGGCATCCTGGCTCTGCAAGTTGGTTTGTTACCCCCCACGATTAACTATGAGACGCCCGACCCGGACTGCGACCTGGATTACGTGCCGAACACGGCCCGGCCGGCGACCATCCGTACCTTCATGTCCAACGCTTTCGGCCTGGGGGGGCATAATGCCACCATCATCATCGGCAAATACCCAGGATGAAACGTGAAACGTGATGCGTGAGATTGTGCATCACGTTTCACGTTTCACGCATCGTACATCTGGCTGCCCACAATCTGCAAAAACCGTTCCTCTAAGGTCAGGCGAACGGGACTGAGTTCATAGAGACTGTGGCCCTGGCTGACCAGCCATTCGACCAGGCGGGGCAGGTCGGCTTCATGGGGGAGGGTGAGTTGGAGACGGCCGTTGCCCTTGTCGGCCGCCACACTTTCGCCAAATTGAGCCAGGCCAGCCAGCAGGTCGGGGGTGGGTTGACCCACGCGCAATTGCACCTGTACCTTCTCCTGCTGCCACTCGTCCAGGGAAGAGACTTGCAGCACCGTCCCCTCGCGGATAAAGGCCACCCGGTCGCAGGTTAGCTCAACTTCGCTGAGAAGGTGGGAGTTGAGGAAGACGGCCGTGCCTTGCTCGCGCAGGCCGTTGATCACGTCGCGCACCAGGCGACGGCCGAGGGGGTCTAGCCCAGAGGTGGGTTCGTCCAGGAAGACCAGGGCCGGCCGGTGGAGGAGGGCCTGGGCCAGCCCAATGCGCTGCAACATGCCTTTGGAGAAGGCGCTGAGTTTGGTTTTGGCTCGTTGGCTCAAGCCAACTTGTTCTAGCAGGCGGGGAATGGTTTGGGCGCGGTCGGCCGGGCCGAGGCCGTAAAGCTGGGCGTGTAAGTCCAGAAATTCTTCGGCGCGCAGCCATTCGTGGAAGCGGAAATGTTCGGGCAGGAAGCCGATGCGGGCGCGGGCCAGGCGGTCGCCCAACGGCCGGCCGAGAAGGGTGGCCTGGCCGGCCGTCGGTTTGGTCAGTCCCAGCAGCATTTTGACGGAGGTGGTCTTGCCGGCTCCGTTTGGTCCCAGGAAGCCAAAAATTTCGCCCGGCCGCACCTGGAGAGTCAGGTCGGCTACGGCTACTTTCTCACCGAAGACTTTGCGTAAACCGTGTGTCTCGATAGCGTAGTTCATCGTCCTCATCAAACCCCGTAGGTCGCCGCGACCTACGGGGTTTTAGGTCATTTCAGAATGTAGTAGGTTCCCTTTTTGGAGCCGATTTTGAGTAGCAGTCCCCGCTCGACCAGGTCGTTGAGGTCGAGGCGGAGGGTCTCGGCCGAAACGTCGGGGCAGAGCCGTTGGTATTCGCGGCTGGTAATGGAGCCGTTTTCGCGGACATAGGTGAGGGCGCGACTCTGGCGTTCGTTGACCGTGCGGGGAGCTTGGGTTGGGGGAGTGGCCCGCTTGCGCTGGTTGGAAAGGGTGACAGTAAAAGAGTAGGCGGTGGCCCGGAATTGCGGTGGGGGATGACCGGCCTGCGCCATGTCCTCAATCATCTGGTCAATGCCCAGTCCCAATTCCTCGATGTAGCCCCATTGGAAGAGGCCATTCACCAGGCGTGGGTTGCGGGAGAAGTGTTCTTCCACCAAGTTGTCCAGAGTCATGTAGCCAGGGAGACCGCCGGGGCTGATCACTTCCAGGCGGTCGCTGTACATACGGACTTCAATGCGGCGGCCGCTCAAACGGTAGTCGCGGTGGGCAACGGCGTTGACCAGGGCCTCGCGCACGGCGAAACGGGGATATTCGGTTACTTCTTCGCGTTCCAGATGATTGACAACGGCCCCCACGCGCATTTCTTCCCAGACGATGTTCCAGGCGCGTTCAATGACGCGGGCCAGGGGGCCGTTGATTTCATCGCGGCGGCCGTAGCCAGCCCCACCATTCTCGCCACGTGGCTCAGTCCCATTGAAGCGGACGAAGACCACCCCGCTTTGGGGCAGGAAGATACGTGGATTCTGGGCAAAGAGAAGAATACCGGCGACGGTAGGCCGGCTCTGGCTGTCTATGGCCCCTATCTCGAAGAGAAGGGAAGAAAGGGAGGTGACTTTGGCCGCCCCCCGCGCTTCTCGCTTGGCCAGGTATTCGGACAGAATGGCCTGGTCGAAGTCGGACTGTTTGGCCCCGGCCACGATTTCGTTCTCGAAATCGCCGCCGGTCTTGGTGGCGGCCAGGTCAGTAATTTCCTCGCCACCCAGGGCGCGATTCTCCGTCCCACTCCGCACCAACACGCGGCCGTCGGCCAGGCTGTGCAGTTCGGGGCTGCGGCTGACGCGCAGGCCGATGAGGGCGCCCTGGGGAGTTTCGACCGGCTGCCATTGACTGACGACAGGTGGCCGGCAACGGGCCGCCGCCGCTCGCAACGCGCCCTCGGCCTCCTCGTCCCAAACGGGAAGAGTGGGGCGGCCGTTATCGTCTACCCCCAGGATGATCAGGCCGCCTTCGGCGTTAGCGAGGGCGACCAGGGATTCGGCCAGTTGGTCGGGGTCGGCCGCCGGCAGGAAGACCAGGTTGGGGCCAGGGGTCTTGTTCTTCAGGATAGCCTGCATTATCTCATATATACAACAGTTGGTTCTCTATCTCATCGGCCGTCAAAGTATTCAGTAAAATTGCCAATCGTCTGGCAATCTCGTGGGGATTGCGCCGGCCGGCCACAATGATGCCTGCATGTTTCAGTTCCGCCGCCAGGTACTCTCCGTGCAACCGCTCAAAGTCGTTCCGATTGTGGGTGACGATACAGCGGCCGATGGATACGGCGTGGGCCAGTTGCTGCGGATCACTGTAACCCAACATTCCCTCGTCACGAACTGTCACCGCATCAAAGCCCCGCGCTTGTAACAGCGTAGCGAGCAGCACTGAGACATCCTCATCCAGATAGACTGAGGCAAACAGTTTCATGCCAGCACTGCATCAGAACGAACGGCCGGGTGAACCAATTCCTCTGGCACGCGGTTGATTTCAATATAGTGGTTGATCTCAGTCTGGTGTTCCACGTAATAGCTCAAACTGGCGAAGACTTGAGCCAACGTGATGTGCGGCAGGTGAACAGGAATCTCCTCCGGGGGAAGCCCCAACCGCCAGAGTTCGACGATGGCTCGCACCGGCGTCTTCGTGCCATAAATCAATGGTTCACCTCCCAGCCGCAGAGGATCCCTGACAATACGTTCGTTATGATCGTTCCTGGCGGTGGCGTCCAACAAAATCTGAAGTTGGATAGGTTGGTTTTCCACCAGGCCCGCCACGGGCTCGGCC
>JBFMFT010000473.1:0-3916 GCA_040751925.1 Chloroflexota bacterium | reverse complement strand
TCAACCTGCCGGCCGGCCGGAACGCGGCCGGGCTGCCGATGGGTCTTCAGGTGATCGGCCGCTGGTACGCCGACGAAGCGTTGCTGGCGTGGGCGGTTGATCTGGAAGAGGTGATTGGTAATTGGTAATTGATGCCCCAATTACCAATTACCAATTACCGTTTGCTACCATGACTATTACGTTAAGTCAAATCCGGCCGGGCGCGTATTATGATTCGGTCGTGTTGATGCAGTTGCAGAAGGGATTGGCCGCTCTGCCGGGGGTGGCCGACGCCGGCGTGGTTATGGGAACGGCGGCGAACCAGGCTTTACTGAAGGAGAGTGACCTGCTGCTACCAGAAGCGACGGCCGCCCGGCCGGATGATTTGCTTATCGTGGTCCGGGCGGAAAGTGAAGCGTTGGCGGCGTCCGCTCTGGCTCAGGTAGATAGCCTTTTGCAGAAGCGGCGGGGACAGCCGGGCTCGAGCCAAGGAACTGGGCCGGGTGATTGGCCTGCCTACCGGCCGCGCAGCCTGGTCGCCGCTCTCAAGGCGCTGCCGGCCGCCCAATGGGTGTTGGTTTCACTGCCCGGCCGCTACGCGGCGTCGGTGGCCCAGGAGGCCCTTAACCTGGGGCGACACGTTTTTCTGTACAGCGACAACGTGGCCCTGGCCGACGAGGTGGCCTTGAAGCATGAAGCCCGGCAAAAGGGGTTGTTGGTGATGGGGCCAGATTGCGGCACAGCCATCGTTAATGGGGTCGGGTTGGGCTTTGCTAACCGCGTGCGGCGCGGCTGGATTGGTCTGGTCGGCGCGTCGGGAACGGGCTTGCAGGCGATTACCAGCCACATTCATAACCTGGGTGGAGGAGTGTCGCAGGCTATTGGCACCGGCGGCCGTGACCTGAAAGCCGAAGTCGGCGGTGTGACGGCCCATCAATCGCTTGACTTGCTGGCCCGTGACGAAGCCACCCAGGTCATCATCCTGGTTTCCAAGCCGCCCGCGCCCGAAGTGGCCGCCCGTCTTTTGGCCGCCGCTCAAGCGGTGGGCAAGCCAGTGGTTCTCTACTTCATCGGCCAGCCACCTCCCGGCCGACAAATTGGCAATGTCACTTTCGCCACCAGCCTGCGCGAAGCGGCCGAATTGGCGGTAACGGGTAACTGGCAATTGGTCCGTGACAATGACCAATCGCCAATTACCAATTACCTCTTACCTGGCTTCGTGCGCGGCCTCTTCTCTGGCGGCACGCTGGCTTATGAGGCGGTGGTTGGTCTGCAGGCCGTGTTGGCCCCGCTGTATACCAACGTGCCTATCACCGAGGCCCAACGGCTGCCCGACTCCTTACGCAGCCAGGCCCATGCGATTCTCGACCTGGGCGCGGATGAATTTACCGTCGGCCGTTTGCACCCGATGATGGATAATGACCTGCGGTTAAGAAAGCTGCGCCAGGAAGCGGCCGACCCTGACGTAAGTCTGATTCTACTGGACGTGGTTCTGGGCGAAGGGGCGCACCCCGATCCGGCGGCCGAATTGGCTCCGGCCGTTGCTCAGGCTTTAGCCAGTAGGGGCAGTGCGGACGCGGCTCAACTAGAATGTGTGGTGATCGTCGTTGGCACAGATGATGACCCACAAGGTCTGACCGGGCAGGTAGAGCGTCTGGCCCAGGCTGGGGCAACGGTTTTTCGCAGCGTGGATGAAGCTGTTGACCACGTGGCCCGGCGATTCGCTCATCCTGTGAAGGACGCCCATCCGCCGGTGAACCTGGATACCTTGCGCGCTCCATTGGCGGCCGTCAACGTGGGGCTGGAGATGTTTTATGATAGCCTGATAGCCCAGGGCGCGGCGGCCGTGCAGGTGGAGTGGCGGCCGCCGGCCGGGGGGAATGAGAAGCTAATGGCTTTGCTGGCGAAGATGAAGAGGCCTATGGATTGACACAGCCCTGGAGTTTGGTGACCTGATACCAGAACCAAAGGGACGCCGTCTGGTCTATGCGTAAAGTGGAGGTGTAGGGATGATTGACATTGACGAAGCCAACCGAATTGCTGTGGAACGGATGATGGCCGCCCGGCCGATCCTGACCAGTGTTGCCAGGGCCAGGGAGGTT
Source organism: Chloroflexota bacterium (assembly GCA_040751925.1). GTDB lineage: Bacteria > Chloroflexota > Anaerolineae > Promineifilales > Promineifilaceae > JBFMFT01. The sequence goes on along the minus strand of JBFMFT010000473.1, from coordinate 1,835 downwards.
ATTCCGGGGATGCGCGACGACCTGCTCCTGCACGCCGGGCCGCCGATTGAATGGGCGTGTATGTCTGGCCCCTTGCGTGGGGCCGTGATTGGCGCGCTCCTTTTCGAGGGGTTGGCGAAGGATGAGGCGACGGCCGTCGCCCTGGTCGAAGCTGGCGAGGTGGACTTTGCCCCGTGCCACCATCACCAGACAGTCGGGCCGATGGCGGGGGTGACTTCGGCTTCCATGCAGGTCTACGTCCTGGAAAACGTCACGCACGGCAACCGTTCTTACTCCAATCTCAACGAGGGCTACGGTAAGGTTTTACGTTACGGCGCGTACAGTGAGGAGGTGCTGGGCCGCCTGCGCTGGATGAACGAGGTGATGGGGCCGGTGCTGGCCGAAGCGCTGGCGGTGGGTGATGGGTTGGACGTGCGGGCGCTGTTGGCCGAAGCTCTGCACATGGGGGATGAGGGCCACAACCGCAACAAGGCCGGCTCTCTCCTGTACCTGAAGTTTCTGGCTCCACGCATTGCTAAGGTAGCCCATGACGCGGCGACGGCGGCGGCCGTCCTGCAGTTCCTCGGCGACAATGCCCTCAGTGTCTTGAATCCGGTTATGGCTGCTTGCAAGGCGATGGCTGACGCGGCGCACGGTGTCGAGGGTAGTACGATTGTAACCACCATGGCCCGCAATGGCACGGATTTTGGCATCCGTGTCAGTGGTCTGGGCGAGGCCTGGTTTGCGGCCCCGGTCGGCATCCCTGATGGCCTCTATTTCCCTGGCTTCAGCAGCGCGGACGCCAATCCCGACATTGGTGACAGCACGATTACGGAGACGGCCGGGATTGGTGGCTTTGCCATGGCCGCCGCCCCGGCCATTGTGACCTTTATTAGCGGCACACCCCGCGACGCTCTCAACGCCACTCTGGAAATGTACGAGATTACGGCGGCCGAACACACTCACTTCACCATTCCCCCCCTGGACTTTCGTGGCACGCCGACGGGCATTGATATTCGCAAGGTGGTCGAGTTGGGCATTACACCCCGTATCAACACGGGTATCGCCCACAAGCAGGCCGGGGTGGGGCAGGTGGGAGCGGGCCTGGTTCGGCCGCCAATGGCGATCTTCGAGCAGGCGTTGTTGGCCTATGCGGATAGGTACTTATTGTAGGAGGGAACGATGGATGATGAGAACACGTTTCGACGAGTGGCGGCCGTCACCGCTGTTCTGGCCGCGCCACCGGCTATAGGCAGTCTGGTGGTAGGGCTGGCGGCTTTGGGCAACGATTTTGACGCCTTCTCTGACCCTTCTCTGTTGCTGGCGGCTACGACAAGCGCCGGATTGCTGCGGTGGAGTGTGCTGCTCAATATGTTTGGCTACTACCTGCTCCTGACCCCGGCCGCCCTCTACCTCTGGCACTGGCTCAAGACCCAAAGCCCTCACCTGGTCAAGCTCTATTCTCTGTGTGGCCTGGGCTACTTATGGTTAGGGGTCATGGGCGCGGCGATCCTGGCTTCGGTCTGGCCCAGCCTGGTCAACGCATACAGTCAAGCGGCGGCCGGCCAGCAGGAGACGATTACCGTGGTCTTTGAGGGCATTACGGCCGTCGTTGAGGGCGGCCTGTGGAGCAATCCCCAGGACTTACTGGGCGGCCTCTGGTGGCTGGGGATTGGCTCATTTTTGCGGCGGGAACGGTCAGGCCTGGGTCTGTTGACAATGGTGTTGGGAGCGGCCGTCCTCCTGAACAGCCTGGGCGATTTCCTTAATCTGGAAACGCTGGACACCATCGGCCTGAGCCTGGCCCTGCTGCTTGTGCCCATTTGGTCAATCTGGTTAGGACTCACTCTGCTCCG
>JBFMFT010000472.1:0-3932 GCA_040751925.1 Chloroflexota bacterium | reverse complement strand
CGGTTCGTAGGTTGCGTTGAGCAATAATACGCTGTCCATCGTCATACTCGCCTAAAAAACGAAAAGGGCCTCGCAGATTGGCGAGGCCCCCTTTCACAAAGCTCGGTTGATAGCCCAGGCTATCAACTAAAACGACTTATGAAATGGCTGCTCGCCGTCGAAAAGAGCGCTGTCAGACGCGGACTGCCCACCCACGTTAGGTGAATGGAATCGAACGCCCGGCCGTTACCTATTCTGCCGAAAACCTTCTCACACGTAGCCAACGTCATAGATCAACTCTCGAACGAGTATTCTAATCATAATTATAACCGACACATCCACGCGGTCAAGGGCAGAACAGAGTTCCACGAGGGTTGTTGTAAAGCCCGGCTTTGTAAAAAGGAAACCCGTCTCTATAATAACTGACAGACAAGAAAGGAACATTGAGTTCTTGGTAAAATAGCTATGACGAAGTACGAACCTGTCATTGGTCTGGAAGTACATGCGGAACTGATGACCCGCTCCAAGATGTTTTGCGGCTGCCGGGTGGTGGACAGTGTGGAGTCTCCCCCCAACACGGCCGTCTGCCCGGTCTGCCTGGGGATGCCCGGTATGCTGCCAGTTATCAACAAGCGGGCATTGGAAATGGCAATGAGGGTAGGATTGGCCCTCCATTGCGCCATCCAGACTCACAACGTCTTTGCCCGTAAGAATTACTTTTACCCAGATTTGCCCAAGGGCTATCAAATCAGCCAGTACGAGTTGCCGCTGGCGACCCATGGCTGGTTGGACATTGACCTGCCCTCTGGCGAGACCAAACGCATTGGCATCCGCCGCGTTCACGTGGAGGAGGATACGGCCAAGCTGACCCACCTGGAAGTTGAAAGTTCCGAGTCGAAAGTTGAAAGTTCGCCACCTTCAACCTTCAACCTTCAACCTTCAACCGTCGTGGATTTCAACCGCTCCGGTGTGCCTCTGCTGGAAATCGTTTCCGAACCGGACCTTAGCTCAGAGGAGGAGGCGCGGCTATATGGGATGAAGCTGCGCCAGCTGTTGCGCTACCTGGGCGTCAATTCCGGCGATATGGAGAAAGGGGTGATTCGCTTCGAGGCCAACGTGAGTGTGCGGCCGGCCGGAAGCGATCAGCTAGGCACGCGCACTGAGGTTAAGAATCTGAATAGCTTTCGCGCCCTGGTTGGCTCAATTGCCTACGAGGTAGAAAGACAGGCGGCGATTTTAGAGGTAGGCGGCCGGGTGCAGCAGGATACCCTGGGCTGGAACGAAACCCGCCGGGAGACCTATAGCCAACGGGGTAAGGAAGAAGCCCACGATTACCGTTACTTTCCCGAACCGGACTTGCCGCCCCTGGACGTGGCCGCCGCCTGGGTGGAAGAAGTGCAAGCCACCTTGCCTGAATTGCCCGACGCTAAAGCGACCCGCTACCGGCAGAGCTTTGGCCTGAGCGCGTATGACGCCAGGGTGCTGACCGAGGAACGGCCGGTAGCGGAGTGGTTCGAGGCGGCCATCGCCGCCGGCGGCGACCCGAAAGCCGTTGCTAACTGGATGATCAATGAGCTATTCCGCCTGATGAACGAGAGCAAGCTGACCATCAATTACGTGAATGTAACGCCGGCCGGGCTGGTGGAACTCATTAGCCTGGTTGACCGCCAGGTTATCAACAACAACACGGCTAAAGAGGTGCTGGCCGAGATGTTTCAGAGCGGCCGTTCGGCGGCGACCATCGTCGAGGCCAGAGGATTGGCCCAAATCTCCGACGAGGCGGCGTTGGCGGCCGTCGTCGCCGAGGTCATACGCAGCAATCCCAACCAGGTCGCCAGCTACCTGGCCGGCAAGGAGCAGCTACGCGGCTGGCTGGTCGGCCAGGTGATGAAGGCCACCAAAGGCAAAGGCAACCCAGCCCTGATCCATAAGCTGATGACCGAACAGTTGGCCCAACTGGTTCAGAGGTAACAAACAGTTGTGACAGTTGCTCGGCGGTGAAGTGATAGGAGAGCTCATGCAGTTTTTGTTTTCAACTGGTTCGTTATGGTCGTACAGCCTGGAGCGTAGCTTTGCTTTCGCCGCCCAGGCTGGGTTTGATGGAATCGAAGTGATGGTGGACAGTCGTTGGGAGAGCCGCCAGGCCTTTTATTTGCAAAGTCTGGTTGACCGCTTTGGGCTGCCTATCATCGCCATCCATAGCCCCTTCCTGGCTAACGTTCCTGGCTGGCCGCAAGACCACCCCGGCCGCGTCCAGGCCACTGTGCGCCTGGCGGAGACGGTGGGGGCTAAGGTGGTCGTCCACCACCTGCCGGCCCGCATCGGTTACGTTTGGGTGCAGGCGGGTTCTCGCTTTTTCCCTATCCCCGTTCCTGGATTCAACACAGAAGGCCCACACCGTCAATGGTTGACGGAGGGTTACGCTGCGCTGCAGAGCAATACGTCCGTCACCCTGTGCATTGAGAATATGCCCGCCCAACGGCGGCTCGGCCGCCGCTGGAACGCGCATCATTGGAACACGCCGCAAGAAATCACTCACTTCCCGTGCCTGACCCTGGATACCACTCACCTGGGAACGTGGGGATTGGAACCGGAATCGGTTTACCAATTGCTTAACCACCACGTCCGCCACGTCCACTTGAGCAACTTTGACGGGAAGGAGCATTTGCGGCCGGAAACGGGCCATTTGCGGCTGGACAAATTACTAGCCAGGATGGCCGCCGACGGTTATCAGGCGGCTATTACGTTGGAACTACACCCGGAGGCTCTGGACGCCGGCCGGCCCGACGAGCAGATTATTGAACGGATGACCACCAGCCTGCATTACTGCCGGACGTGGGCGGGTTCGACAGCGGACTAGCAGGACTAATAGATTTTGGCTCTTCGATCCGTTCATCCTGCCAATCCGTGTTATTTTCAGAGGATTTCGCGCAGGTAGCTCTCGATTCCCCGCGCTGGCTGCCATTGGCTGGCGTAGCCGAGTGATACTTCCTCAAAGCGGGTACCGTCCTGGTGGCGCGTCGCTCGAATGTGGAGGTGGCCGTAGACGGCCGTCCTCACCCGGTAGCGGGTGGGCCATTCTTCGGTGTGGCGCGTGCCGCACCAGACCGAGAAGCGGGGAATGCGGGGCAGGTGGACGTGATCCTGGCGTAAGGGGAAGTGGTTAATGAGGATGAGTGAACCCCGATCGGCCGCTTCCTGTAGCCGCGGCTCTGTGTAACGGAGGCGGGTCTGGCACCAGGCGGCGCGAGACGGATAGGGGTCGGGGTAGAGGAAGGCTTCATCGGCGCAGACCACGCCCGATTCGGCCGCCCAGGTGACAGCTCGCTCAATAGGTACGTTGTCCGGCCGGAAGCTGTAATCGTAGAGGACGAAGGTGGGGGCCAAGATGGTGGGTGGCCCGCCGGCCGGCCACTGGATGTAGGGGTCTTCGGGGGTGAGTACACCGTAGTCGTGGCAAAGCGTCACGAGCCGCTGGTATTTGGCCTCGCCGCGCAGGGCGTTGGCGTCGGTGGGCAGCGTCCACAGGTCGTGGTTGCCGGGTGTCCAGATAACCTGGGCAAAGCGGCGCGTGAGCAAATACAGGGCGTAGTGGAAGTGGGCTTCGGTTTCGCCCACGTCGCCGGCCAGGATGAGCCAATCGTCTGGGTGGGGTGGCAGGGCTTTTAGTCCTTCCCGGTTGACGGCTACGCCTAAGTGTAAATCGCTGATGGCATAGAGTTTCATGATCTCCATCTGTCGCCGGGCGGTGACGGCCGCCCTGGCAACGGATGGGGATTTTAGCGGAAAATGGAGTAAGGGCGAGCCATAGAAGGCGGATGGCGTGAATGGAGGCGGACTTTCGCGGCCGGTCTGAAGAGTGCGCTAAAAAGTTGTCACAACTTACGTTGCTGATGTATGGGGTTGATGGGGTTCGGTTTCGTTGGGGGCGATGAATGGGGGCCTCACTTTTT
>JBFMFT010000471.1:0-3964 GCA_040751925.1 Chloroflexota bacterium | reverse complement strand
GTGGTTTACGATGAGAAAGGCAAGGTGCGGCCGAAACCAACTCAAGAAGCGGCCGCGCCACAGAAGGACAATTCCCCGCTGACCCTGGCCCAAATCCAGGGTAAGCTGGACGCCAGCACAGTGACGCGGATGCAGCGCACGTTGGGCAATGCGGCCGTGCAGCGTGTTCTGGCCCAGCGTAGCGGCGGCGGCCCCACCGAGATTGACGAGGAGACGGCCGCCGCTATCAACAGCGAGCGCGGTAGTGGGCAAACGCTGGACGCCCATATCGCCGGCAAGGCGGGGGCGGTCATGGGTCAGGACTTTAGCGGCGTCAACGTCCACACCGACAGCCAGGCCGATAGTTTGAGTCGAGCGTTGGGGGCGACGGCCTTCACCACCGGCAATGACGTTTTCTTCCGGTCGGGGGCCTACCAGCCCACCACCAGTGAAGGGCAGCGACTCGTCAGCCACGAGTTGACCCACGTTGTCCAGCAAGGGGCCAGTACGCCGGCCGTGCAGGGCAAGATGACCGTCAACGACCCCCACGACCAGTACGAGGCCGAAGCCGACGCCGTTGCCAACCAGGTGATGAACTTCCCGGAAGAGGCGGTGCCCGCCGGCCGCCACGAGGAAGAAGGCGACATCGTTCGCCGCCAGGAAATGCCAGAAGAGGAAGAAGAAATGACGATGGCCTCCCGCCAGGAAATGCCGGAAGAAGAGGAAGAGTTGGTATAGAACGTAAAACGTGAAACGTGAAACGTGAGGCTTCTTCACGTTTCATACTTCACGTTTCACGAGGCTCCTATGTTTGCCGACCTGGACGAGACAATCAAGCAACTACTCGTGGCCGAGGTGCCGGTCAAGAATGGCGAGGTGGATATTAAGTTCGACCAGCCCAAGCGCGAGTGGAGCGCGCGGCTGACCAAACCCACCATCAATTTCTTCCTCTACGACGTGCGGGAGAACGTGGTCTTGCGCCGCCACCAGTGGGAACAGGTTGCCGGCAATGGCAATAGCGCAGCCAACGTGGCCCGCCTCAAGCGAACGCCGTTTCGCCTGGATTGCTATTACATGTTGACCACCTGGGCGGCCGAAGCCGAGGACGAACACCGCCTGATGGGACGTACCTTAATGGCTTTGTTCCGCCACCCAGTCATCCCGGCCGAACGGCTGGTGGGTAACATGATCAACCAGCCTTACGAGTTGCAGGCGCGGGTCGCCAGCCACGATAAGCTGACCAACCCGGCCGAGGTGTGGGGCGCGTTGGACAATGAAATGCGGCCGAGTGTCTCCTACATTGTCACCGTGGCCCTCGACCCCTGGCGTGAAGTGACTGGCCCGATTGTCCGCACCTTTACCATGCGCGCCCGCCAGGCCGCCAATGACCCTCGCCGTCGCCGCCTGATCCCCGAAGCGGTGGACGTGGAGATGAATTTTATTGGTGGGACTGTACGCGATGGCGGCCGGGCACCCCAGGCTGGTATCGAGGTTGCCATTAAAGGCACAGGTTATTTTAGCACCACCGACGAAGACGGCCGCTTCTGGTTAGGTGGGATGCTCCCCGGTGAATACACCCTGGTCGCCTGGCCGGCTGAAGGCAAGCCCAGGGAGAAGAAGATTATCGTGCCGGCCGCCGAGGGTGATTACGATCTGGAACTGTGAGTGAAGCGTGAAACGTGAAGCGTGAAGCGTGAAACGTGAAGCGTGAAAGGAGGTTGCCAATGAGATGGGATACTTAAACGAAGGTTTGGGCTTAACGGAGCTGGCTGTGAAATGTGCAAGGTGCGGTTCGTCTTCACGTTTCACGTTTCACGCTTTAATGGTTGACTGACAAACGAGAAGAAAGGAGAAAATGACATGGCAGTTACTTACGCATCGCCTGGTGTCTACGTGGAAGAAGTAGATAAGGGCGTAAAACCGATTCAAGCTGTTGGTACTTCGATGGCTGCTTTCATTGGCATCACGGCCGAAGCCAGCCGCAAGATGCTCGACCCCAAGACGGGCAACCGCGTGCCGGTGGAATCGCGGCTGAACAAGGCCACCCTGATCACGAACTGGACCCAGTTTGCCGATACCTTTGGTGGTTTTGTGTCGGGAGCTTATATGCCCGACGCGGTGTATGGCTACTTTGCCAATGGCGGCGGCCCCTGCTACGTGACCAGCCTGCGCGCCCTCAACGAAGGCGCGGGCGACCTGAGTACGGCCGAAGCCACCATCCCCAGTGGCAAGGGTGTCAGCTTCAAGGTGACGGCGACGACGGCTGGCCCGGCCGGCAACAACCTGGTCGTCACCATCAAGCACGACGCCCCGGCCGAGGCCGGCAAGGCGGCCGAAACCTTCACCATGAGCGTCGGCGGCGAGAGCAAGTCTGGCCTATCTATGAAGAAGGGCGAGAGCAACGTGGGCAACGCCACTTTCAGCGCCGTCACCATTTCCGGCGCAGGCGCGGCGGCGGCCATGCCCGACGAAGGCTCTTACCAACTGGCCGGCGGCGGCATCAAACCTCTGACGGCCGGTGACTTCATTGGCGACCCGGCCGCCCGCACCGGCCTGGGTGGTCTGGAAGCCCTCGACGACGTGCGCCTGGTGCTTTGCCCCGACGTGATGGCCGGCTACGATGGCTCCGACGCCTCTAAAGAGCGGGTCAAGATGGTGCAGGACGCCATGATCGTCCATTGTGAGCGGATGCGCTATCGCTTTGCCGTCATAGATGCGCCGCCGGGCCTCAACGCCCAGCAGGCCAAAGAGTGGCGCATGTACGTCAATTTCGATAGCTCCTACGCGGCCATGTACTATCCCTGGATTCGCATCGCCGATCTGAGCGGCGGCGGCAGTACGACCAAGCTAGTGCCGCCTAGCGGCCACCTGGTCGGCATCTACAACCGCACCGACGCTGACCGGGGGGTTCACAAGGCCCCGGCTAATGAGATCGTGCGTGGGGCGATTGACCTGGAGATTAACCTGAGTCGCGGCGAACAGGACGTTCTCAACCCCATTGGCGTCAACTGCATACGCGCCTTCCCCGGCCGGGGCATCCGCGTATGGGGCGCGCGCACCCTCAGCAGTGATGGTTCCTGGCGTTACATTAACGTCCGCCGTCTCTTCATCCTGGTCGAAGCCTCGCTGGACGCCGGGATGCAGTGGGTGGTGTTCGAGCCGAACGACAGCAACCTGTGGGCCAGAGTGCGCCGCGACGTGCGCTCGTTCCTGCGGGTGGTCTGGCGCAGTGGCGCGCTCTTCGGCACGACGGAGGATACAGCCTTCTACGTCAAGTGTGACGAAGAGCTAAACCCGTCGGAAATCCGCGACCTGGGCCAACTGATTGTCGAGGTCGGCCTGGCTCCGGTGAAACCGGCCGAATTTGTCATCTTCCGGATCAGCCAATGGGCTGGGGCGAATGCAGAGGCGTAAAACGTGAAACGTAAAGCGTGAATCACGTTTCACGTTTCACGCTTCACGCAACACGTCCTACGTGAAAGATTTAGGAGGTATATAGAATGGCAACACTCGTAGATACTGGGAGAGAAGATCCCCTTGTTGGATTTCACTTTGCGGTGGAAGTTCAAGGTACGGTCACTGGCTACTTCACCGAATGTTCTGGCCTGGGATCGGAGAATGAGATCATCGAACACAAGGTCGTCAACGAAAAGGGTGTGGAAGTGATCTTGAAGATTCCCGGCCGCCTCAAGTGGGAGAATATCACCCTCAAGCGCGGCATCACCAGCAACATGGACATCTGGACCTGGCGCAAGACCATCGAGGAAGGGCAGGTGAACGGTAACCGCCACGACGGCTCTATCGTCATGTATGACCAGAGTTTGGCCGAGGTGGCCCGCTGGAACTTCTATAGCGGCTGGCCGGTCAAGGTTACTGGCCCCCAGCCCAAAGCCGACAGCAACGAGATCGGTGTCGAGGAACTGACCATCGCCCACGAATATATCGAGCGTGTCAGTTGAGAGTGGCACGTAGCAAGTGGCAAGTG
>JBFMFT010000470.1:0-3976 GCA_040751925.1 Chloroflexota bacterium | reverse complement strand
CATCTGACGCCCTTATCAGAGTTGCAGCAGCGGATTCTGTCCCTGCTGGAATTTCCGCCAGCCATTTATACCTGTCTGCTTTCCGGGTTCTCCGAACCCTCAGGAAATATGACCGAACCTTGAGTTGTACTTTACAACCAGGTGAACTTCGCGTTGAAATGGAATCTGCCGGTGAGTGCATTCTCGAGCCAGGGCTGCCTGGTACACTGCTTCAAGAAAACCGTGCCCCAGTTCATTATGAACTTCCATTGCCGCGCCAAGAATTGCGTAAGTCTGGCTGTCCCTCTGTTCACTCACTGCCATTACCATCCCTCCTGCTTTTCCGCAAATGCCGCAGATTAACACAGAATTGCTCCTTCTGCGAAAATCTGTGAAATCTGCGGATGAGAACGCGAGAAATCCAGATACCGGGGCATGACGGCCGTATACAACCAATACCAGAACGGCCGCGCCGGATAATCCCAGGCCCCGACGTGGCGGACGACGCGGCCGTTAAACCCCGCCTTAAACCGCCACACCCCCCACAAAGGATCGCTCTCCACAAACTCATCGGGCGCGCCCCAGAAGTCGTAGGTGTGGCAGCCTTGCCCCTGCGCCCAGCGAATCGCCTCCCATTGTAGCAAGTAATTGGGCATCCGCTCCCGCTCATGGTCGGTAGACGCCCCGTACATATAGATAGCCCGGCTGCCCAGGTGGACAATCAACACGGCCGCCAATGGTTGGCCTTGGTACTCGGCCAAGAATGGTTGCAGCAGCCCGGCCGTGTAAAGGGTCTGCCAGGCGTCCAGGTAATAGGCGGCCGGCCGCACGGCGAAGCCATCGCGCCAGGCCGTCGCCTGGTACATAGCCACAATTGTGGGGAAGTCGGCCGGCGTCCCCGGCCGCACCACCACCTCCTTGCGTTGGGCCAGGCGAATGTTGTAGCGGGTTTTCTGTTTCATGGCCGCCAGCAGGTCGGCCCCCGGCCGGGTCAGGTCCAGTTCCACCGTATTGCGAAATTGCACCTGGTCATTAGAAATGCGCCAGCCGCGCCCCTCTAGCTCTTGACGGAAGGCGCGGCCGGTGGCGCAGGGCTGCTCTTCCTCCACTCCCCAACTCACGGCCACGTCCGGGTCAATTTTGACGAAGATGGCTCGTTCCTGGCGGGCCAATTGCTCTAACCAGGCCAGTACGCCCTGGCGCAAATGACCGTTCTCGTAGTCCAGGATGGGGCCTTTGGGGACGTAGAGGATGGCGAAGGGCAGGCGCGGCGTTTTGCGCTTCAGAACCAGGGCGGCTGCCTGGGGACGGCCGCCCTCATTCAGCCAGGCCCACCGCCCGGCCGACCATCCCCAGCGCGCCTTGAACTCGCCCCAGGCCCAACTTTGCAGAGGATGGGGATGAGGCAAGAGGGCCAGAAGGTCGTGCCAAGTTTGGGCCGAAGAGATATTTTGGATTTTGGATTTTGGATTTTGGATTTTGGATTGGCCCTGCCACTTGCTACTTGCCACCTGCCACCTGCCACCTGCCACTCGCCACCTGCTACCTGCCACCTGCTACCTGCCACCTGCCACCTGCCACCTGCCACCTGCTACCTGCCACCCGCCACCCCTCTCCGCTGCCGGTACAGCCAATAGACCAGCTTGTTGTACACGCGGTCGGCCGCGCCGACGGTGCGCTGGAGACGGCCGCCAAAGCCGCGCTTGAAGCGATAAACGCCCCATAAGCCATCCTGCCGGCCGTTAAAACTCGCTTCTAATTCGGCTTCGGGCAGGTCTGGCACGCCCCACAGGTCGTATTCCGTACAGCCCTTTCGGCGCGCCCACTGCATAGCCGCCCACTGCAAGGCGTAAGTGGGCATCCGCTCGCGCTCTTCGTTGCTGGACGCGCCGTAGAGGTAGGCGGCGCGTTGGCCGCAGGCAAAGACCATCAACCCAGCCAACGGCCGGCCCTCGTATTCGGCGATGAGCAGGGCGGCCTGGTCAGGCGCAAATAACTCGTAAGCCATCTGGTAATAGGCGGGCGAGTGGAGGCCAAAGTGGTCGCGCTGGCCGGTCACTTGCATCAATCGGTGGAAGGTGAGCAGGTCGGCGGCCGTCCCCTCCCGCACCGTCACGCCCTTCTTTTCGGCCAGGCGCACGTTGTAGCGGGTCTTCTGCTTCATCGCCGCCAGAATCTCCTCCGCAGACGGCCGCAAATCCACGACCAGGGTGCGCGGTGGTTGGATGGTGTCGCTATTAGGCACACAACCCAGGCGGCCGCATAAGCCCTCCCATTCAGTGGCCTCCATCTCCGCCTGCCAGAGCAGCGGCTCCATTTTCAGCAGCCCGGCCCCATGCTCATAGACGGCCAGGTCTATCTGGTTGAGCAGGACGGCCGCCTGCTCCTCGTTTTGCCAATCTACCAGCGGCCCGTGCGGAATGTAGCCCACCCGCAGCAGCCCCATAGCGGCCGAACGAAAAAGAAGCTGCGCCCCGGCCACCAGACGGCCGTCGCGCCGCAGCCACACCCGGCGCGACCGCCAGCCAAAGTGGTTCTTCAGCCGCGCCCAACGAGTGGTCTGCAATAGACTCCCCTGGGGGTGGCCGGCCACGAAAGCGTCCCACTCGGCGTCGGCCGGGCTGTAAGGTTCTTCAGCTACCTCAAAAATCCTGTCCAGCATCATTAGGGAATATACCCCATCCTGCCAATTAGTGTTAGAATAACCACCCACGAGGCGCGAACTTGCTCCCACCCTTACTCCTCCGCGCCCTCTGCGTCTCGGCAGTAGATTCTTATGAGTCAGCCAAGTCTACTTTATCGTTTACAGCAAATTGACACGGAAACCCGGCAGAAGAAAACGCGCCTGGGCGAGGTCTTGAAAGCGCAAAAGGAAAGCGAGAAGCTGGTCGAGGCGCGCGGCCGGGCGGCGACGGTCGAGGCCACCCTGCACAAATGGCAGACGCGCCAGCGTGACCTGAACCTGGAATTGAGCGGCCTGGACACAAAAGCCAGGCAATCAGAGAATCGTCTCTACTCTGGCCTGGTCAAGAACCCCAAAGAGTTGAGCGATTTGCAGCGGGAAATCGAATCGCTGGGGCGGCGGCGAACGCACCTGGAAGACGAGATTTTAGAGGCGATGATAGAAGTGGAGGCGGCGCAAGAGGAGAAAACGGCCGCCGACCAACACCTCCACCTGACCCAAAGCGACTGGGAGAAGAACCAGAGCGCATTGCGCCACGAGCAGAACGACCTGACCGGCCGCCTCCAGGAGTTGGCCCATCTGCGCCAGGAAGTGCTGCCCCTGCTGACGGCCGCCTCCCTGGCCGAGTACGAAGCGGCCGGGCGACGACGGGGCGGCCTGGCGGTGGTCGCCCTCAAGCAGAACGTGTGCCAGGGCTGCCAGGTGGTTGTGCCGGCCCACCTCGTCCACTTAGCCGGCCAGGGCCAATTAGCGTACTGTGAGAGCTGCGGCCGCATCCTCTACCCCGTTTGAAGAGAAACTCGGTTTCTTTTAGAAACCGAGTTTCTTACCAACCTACCGTTTTTTGCTTAGAGTTTGTAGAATTAAACATGACACTATCCTCCCAGGCGGCTCAAAAGATGGTACAATTATAGCCATCTATTGTTCAGCAACCACTCAAACCGGACAAGTTTGCGGAAACCTGTCAGGTCTGGGTTCTATGGGAGGGAAAGTCCGTGAAATGGCGTTATGGCCTCATCTTCGTCCTATTGATGGCCCTGGTGGTGGAACTGTCCCCGGCCGCCGCCACCACACCCTCATCACCCTACACCTTGCGCCTGGGGGAGCAGAGCTTTGACCCCCTACTGGATCCACCACGCCTGCCGGCCGGTTGGGACGACGTGCCAACCAGCCGCCCCGACCTCCACCTGGTGCAACTGACTGGCCCCACTCAGGCCGCCTGGTTGACCGCTCTGGAAGCCAGCGGCTTGCAGCTTGTCCAATACATCTATCCTTACACCTACGTCGTCTGGGGGCAAAACGTCCAGGCGGCCG
>JBFMFT010000047.1:0-18215 GCA_040751925.1 Chloroflexota bacterium | reverse complement strand
GGGCAGGTATCGCGGCCGACCGGGCAGCCATAACCTGGCTCCGCTTCGTAAGGGGTATCGTCTACCTCGTCACCCGGCGCAGTGCAGCCGTTTTGGAAAGTGTGGTAAAGGCCGACCCAATGGCCTACTTCATGCGTGCCGGTGTCGCCCTCGTTGAAGGGGTCGCCCGGCTGGCCCGGTAGGGAGTCCCAGCGCACGACCACGCCATCCATGTTGGGGTCGCCGGCCTGATCCCAGGGGAAGGTGGCCCAGCCCAGCAAACCGCCGCCAGGGTTGGCTGTGTAGAAGTTGAGGTAGTAGTCGGAATCCCAGTGTAAGGCTTCCTTAGCGTCCCGTTCGGCCTGGGAGCCATAGCCCATGTTGAACCAGGTGGCGTTATCGGTGTAGTCTATGTCTTCCACGGTGAAGACACCGCGCCCCTGGCGGCGATAGGCCTGGTTTAGCACGTCTACCTGGGCCTGGATGTCGGCCTGAGTCAGTTGTCCATTCGCTCCGTCGTGGATGACGTGAAAGACGATAGGGATGTTGAAGGGGCCGCGCATGGCTGCCTCATCGTCGTAGCCCTTAATCCGGGCCAGGAAGTCCGTCTGGCGTTCAATGGCGGCTACTTCTTCCAGGGTCAATTCGGGCGTGCCGCACCGTCGCTGGCCGATTAGCTCGTGGCGGGCTTCCTCGCTGGCGACTGAGTCCAGGTCGGCCCAGATGGCCGGCCGGGCGTCTTGGCCCTGCGCCGAGAGGGTGGCTAGGCCAAGCAATAGAACAAGAGTGGTTACTAGCAAGAGAGTCATTCGGGTTTTCATCTGGCTTTCTCCTTATATATTGGCTACAGTCGGTCTTTGACCGCGCCAGGCAACACTTGTACGGTATCGCCGGTGTGGATCAGGCCCGGCCGGACGACTCTCGCGTAGACGCCGCGCAGACGTAGCTCGCGCCCTCTAGCCGAGTTGACCCAGCGAATGGCGCTGTGGCCGAAATGGTCGGTGAAGTGGCTACAGCCCGTGTGGGGAACGGGAGTGATTTCCAGTTCGGCCGTCCCAATGAGCAGCCGTTGCCCCGGCCGCAGGTTGGTGACGCTCAAATCCAGGTCCAGGTAAAGCTGGTCGCCGGCCAGCGGCCACCGTTCCCGCCCCCTGGCAATGGCCTGGGCGACCCTGGCGTTCATCAGGGCAATTTGCGTCTCTGAATCAGCCTGGCTGTTGCGTTGCCGCCAATTGTCGCCGACCAAGCCCTGTTCGGGATCTAACTCGCCAGTGGTAAGCACCTGGCGTAGACCTTTGCCCGGCCGGGCGACGATCATTTCCAGGCGGCCGACCTCTCGCGGCGATTGGCTAACCCACTCCACCAATCCTTCCAATTCTGCTTGAGTTACATACTTGAGCAACTTTTCACTCATTACGCACCACGCTTCACATTTCACTGAACACAGCCACCATCCGGCCAACGTCGGCCGCCTGGACGAAGGGGTGCGTCGGCAACGTCACTAAGCGTTGGGCGACCATTTCGGCCCCAGGGCAACGGCCGGCCGGTAAATGGGGGAAGTATTGTGGTAAGGCACGCGGGTACATTTTACTCGCCTCCACGCCAATTGTCCATAGGCGAGCCAACAAAAGGTCACGCCGGCCGGGGTCTTCCAGCAGAATAGGAAAGCGCAGATAAATAGGCTCGGCGGCGGCCGGCGCGGCCATCAGCCGCAAATGGGGTACACCGGCGAGGGCGGCGGTCAAGGCCTGGCCGACCTGGCGGCGGGCCGCATTGAGTCGCGCCAGGTGGGGTAGGGCGCGCAGCCCGATAGCCGCCTGCAAGCTGCTCAGTCGTTGGAGGGGGTGCGTCCATTGCCGTTCGTCACCGGCCGGCCAGCGCAGCCGAAATCGAGTCGCCAGCCAATAGCCGGTCGGCCTCATCAGCAGTTCCAACAAGGCCAATCGTCCCCAGGTAGCGGCGGTCGCCAGGCGGCGGGGTTGGGGCAGGGCGTCCACCCGGCCGGCCACCGCCGGCCGCCAACGCTCGTGTTGGACAAAGATGACTCCCCCACCACCCAGACTGAGCGGTTTGCCATGCCCAAAGCTGGCGCAGCCAATTTCGGTCAATGTACCAACGGGCCGGCCGCCCCACCGCGCGCCGAGGGCCTGGCAGGCGTCTTCGACCAGGATGGCTCCGGCCGCCTGGCTGAGTTCGGCTAACTGGGGGGTGGGGCGGGGCAGGCCGAACAGGTGGACGTGGATGACGGCCAGGGTGTGGTCGCCCAGCAGCCGCCACAAGGTCTCCTCGTCAAAATCCAGGGTGTGTGGGTCTACGTCGCAGAAGACCGGCCGCAGACCGGCGGCCAGAGTGGCTGTCACCAGATCAGGGCAGCTATAGGCCGGAATGATGACTTCCTGGCGGCCGTTTCCCTGCCGGATCGTCTCCAGGATCAGGCGCAGGGCGACGCGGCCGGAATAGACCCCGTAGGCCTGGCCGCCGCCAAATCGTTCGGCCAGGGCGGCCTCAAAGGTCTCGCTGCGCCCGGCCGCCAACAGCCCGGCCAGGATGTTCTGGAGGCCGAGGGGGGCGGCCGTTGGAGCGAGGGTGCGAAGCATTTATAATGGATACAGATGCTTGCGGATGCGCGGGCCAATGGTGCGCGTCAGCGATAGGGGGACGTGTTGCCAGAAGCTAACGAACAGGCGATGGGTAGGCAGGCGTTCGGCCGTCAGGCCAAAGTCGGGTATGCGTACGCCCCGCCGCAGATAATACTGGTAGTAGAGCGGCCGCGGTTGCGCGCCCCACTTGGCTTTGAATTGATAAGGGCCCGAGTTCCACCGGCTGCGGCCGAAATCAAATTCACGGCAACCCTGCCTAGAGGCCCAGGCCAGGCTCTCCCAGTAGAGCAATTCGTTGACCCGGCAGCGGAAATACTCCCGCAGCGAGGCCGCCCACTGGTCATACACAACGCCCTTGTGGAGAAAGACAAACATGGTCGCCACGACCTGGCCTTCGTGGTTGAGGTTGAGAATCTTAGCCTGCTCCGGGAATTGGGCCACGATGTTCTGCACCAGGGTCTTGCTAAAAACGGGTGTACCCAAGGCGCGTAAGTTGCGGGAGAAGACCTCGTAGAAGGCATCTATACACTCGGCTCCCCCGACAACCAGGGCCATTCCCTCTTTTTGGGCCCGCCTGATCTTGGTTCGCAGACGGGTGGGAAAGCCTTGCCAAAGATGGTCGGGATCGGCCGGTAAAGCCAGCCGTTGGGTGCAGTAGAGTTGGCTGGTGACCAGGTTGCCGTCCCACAGGCGGGAACCTGCGTTCAATAATAGGTTATCCGCCTTGGCTTCGTTCGTAATAGCCACGGCTGCTTCTAGCAAGGCGGCGGCCGTCTGGCTATTACGAGCCGACAGACCGCCAGGCAGGGAACTGACCTGCGTGCCGAACAACCAATGGCGAAGAATAAAGAGAGGCAAAATCCCCCAGATTTCACCCCCGTCCTGAGCCATTAGGTAGCGGGTTTCGTGGCTATAGGTCTTGGCTAAGACTTCGCGCCAGCCGGCCAGGTGAAAGAAGCTGGTATCGGGCGCCTGGTTGACGTACTCATTCCAACATCCTTCATCGCCAGCCTCTAACTCAATGATCTGCACAACGAACGGTTGCCAAAAGTTCCTTGAATTCCCGGGGAACAGGGGAGATTGGAGGGAACTTGTTAAGAGACAGCGCAACTACTCAGCCAGAAACCAGGTTTTTCTCTGGATAACCATCGCCATTTCCCGCAAAAACCTGGTTTCTATAGAGAGCCTGAGTAGTTACGAGACAGCTACCTGGTTGCCAAAGATTTCCTGGTGGAAGACCTCGCGGATAGGGGCGAACTCGAAGTCGGTGAGCAGCGCCCGCCAGCGATTTTCGGCCTTGTCCAGATTCAGGTAACGACGCGCTTTGAACAGGTACGGCAACCCCTCTAATACCGGCTGTTCGGGATCGATTTCCCAGGGATGAAAATAGAGAATAGCCGATTTTCCCTCGCGGTCAATCCGGCCGACGGCCTGCTTGATCAGGGCGTAGGGCATGGCCCGGAAGTAAACGCCTCCCCCCACCGGCCAGTTTAGCCCCATCTTCACCGTCGCCACCGGCAATTCGGTCAATGTGCCTTTTCCTTCTACGCTCAGGTGGTAGGGGAAACGGGGCGCGTCGGGAACGCCGTAGCGGTGGTTGATGACCGGGTAGATGCTGGAGTCGTAGCGGTAGCCCAACTCGGTTAGCACGTCCAGCGCCCACCAGGATTCCTTCGTAATGGAGAAGAAGGGGGCGCGGTAGCCGAGCGGCCGTTCGCCGGTCACTTTTTCAATGGCCGCGCCGGAGCGTTCCAGGTCGGCCCGGAAGGTCTCTGGGGTCAGCTTGTAGACAAATTCGTGGTGTTGGCCGTGACTGGCGACTTCGTGGCCCTCGTCACGAATTTGGGCGACTAATTCTGGATGGGTCTCCGCCACGTAGCCCAGGACGAAGAAGGTGGCTCTGGCTCCGGTATCGCGCAGCAGTTTCAGCACTTTGGTTGTGCTGTGGACAATGCGGTCTTCGTAGGACGACCACGTGTGGTAGTTTGACACCATGCAATGGTGCCAATCTTCTACGTCAATGGTCAAAACGTGTTTCATAACTTGCCTCGTATTTACTCAGGCTGCCTGTAGAAACCAGGTTTTTTGCGGATCATTAGGCTGGTTGCCCAGCAAAAAACCTGGTTTCTGGCTGAGTAATTACCTGCGTTCTCAGCGCCTCGGCGGTGAGATGGAATCTATTATAGCCCAAGTGGGCAATTATGGACAGTTGATTGTCCGCGTCAAAACGCTGTTTTCGGGGTCAAAGGTGTAATCGGGATGGGTGACATTGGTCACGGTAATGGTGCAACTACCGCCGCCCGCGCTGTCTACCAGGAAGGAGGCCCAGCCCTGGCTGTTGGTGGCGGCCGTCTGCGAGGCCGTTCCATCCGGCAGAGTGAAGTCGGCCGAGACCGTCGCCCCATCCACCGGTACGCCGCCATTGGGGTCGCCGATGCGGACGCGAGCCGCCAGTTCATTGGGGCTGAACCGTTCCCAGGCCATCAGGATCGAGGCGGAGATCATCGTGTTCTGGCCTGCGCCGCAGAGTTGGAGGGAGTTATAGGCGTTGATGCGGCCGCCGGTAGCGATAGGCAAGCCAACGTCGTCCACCCCATCCAGGATGCAGCCAATGATTTCGTCATTGGTCAGGCTGGGGTTGCCGGCCAACACCAGGGCGGCCAAACCAGCCACGTGGGGCGTCGCCATCGAAGTTCCATCCAACGAGCCATAGTAGCCCAGGTTGGCCGGCCAGGTGCTGAGAATCCCCACGCCGGGCGCAGCCACGTCCACCGACACCTGTCCATAGTTGGAGAAGGTGGCCCGGTTGTCGTCCTCGTCGGTAGCGGCGACGGCGATGATGTTGGCGTAGGGGTAATTAGACGGGTAGTTGGGGATCACGTCGTTGTTGTCGCCGATCCCGTCCAGACCGCCGTTACCGGCCGCCGCCACGAAGATACAGCCGCAATTGGCAATGGCGTCGGCCATGGCCTGGTTGGCTACGCTGCTGCCCCAGCTATTGCTGGAAATCCGCACGCCCATGGCTGTCTGGTACTGGATCGCTTCCATCAGGTCAGCGTCGGTCGCGCTGCAGAAGATGAGGAGGACGACCTTGAAGGCGCGCAAGTGCATAATCTGGACGTCCCAGTTGACGCCGGTGACGCCCGTGCCGTTGTTGCCCACCGCGCCGACGGTGCCAGAGGTATGCGTGCCATGCCCCAGGCAGAAAATCGAGCCAGGGTCGGGGTCGGGGTCATTGGAAACGAAGTCCCAGCCGTGTATATCGTCCACAAAGCCGTTGCCGTCGTCGTCTATGCCGTTATTGGTGATTTCGCCAGGATTGTTGTAGAGATTGGCGGCCAGGTCGGGGTGATTCAACTCGATCCCAGAGTCAATAACGGACACCACCACGTCGTGGCTGCCGGTGGTCAAGTCCCAGGCCTCCGGCGCGTCAATGTCGGCGTCGGGTGTGCCGCCGGTTTGGCCGGTGTTGTTGAGGCCATACATTTCATTGAAGCGGGGATCATTGGGGATATTGGCTAACCCCAGGTAGTAGCGGCCGTTCGGTTCCGCGTACAGCACAGCCGGCTCTTTCTCGATGGCCTGGATGGCCGCGTCAACACTCTGGCCGGCCGGTAATTGCAGGTGATAAACGTCGTTGATAGTGAAGTGCTTGATGGTTTGCGTCTGGAACTTGGCGTTCAGGGCGTCAATCTCACTGGCGGCCGTCCCTGGCTTGAAGCGCACCAGGATTTCGCCCTCGACGTAGAGGGGGCGTTGGTCAATCTGGCTGGCCAGGGCCGGCTTGGCGGCGGCCGTCGAAGCAAACGCGGTCAGACACAGAATAAGGGCAAGGACAAAGCGATTGCGTAACATAATCCTCCTGGGAGTGATGAGTGGTGAGTGATGAGTGGTGAGTGGTGAGTGATGAGTGATGAGTGGATAGCACTTTCACTCATTACTCATCACTCATTACTTCTTACGGCCGGGTGATGGGCGTCAATAAGATGGGGTCGGGATAATCGTAGTAGACTGGGTCATCGGCCACGACGAGGGGATATTCCTGGTCGGCCGTGACCGGCAGCAGGGCCGTATAGGAATGTTCCTGGAACAGACCACCCGACGGAGCAAAGGCATTGGCGAAGACGGGGATGGCGTTATCGCCCACAAACGAGGTGGAGATGTAGTCGCCCACCATCCGCCCCTGGCTGGTGTCGGCGATCCAACTCAACTGCATGGGACCGGCCACCGTCTCGGCCACGCTCCAACTCACGCCGCCGTCCATCGAGGAAGTGAAGCCGACGTAGAGCTGGCAGGTGGAGGTGGTGCAACTGGCGTTCGGGTAGTAATAGTAGGTCAGACCCAGGCGGGCTGAACTACCCGAGGTGGTGCGATCCACGGCCAGGCCGGGGATGAAGTGGTCAACGGTGCTGTTGGTGGGGTCAATGGGAATCCGCACGGGCGAAGTCCAGGTGGAACCGTTGGTGGTGGTACTCATCACCAGGTCGTTGGAGGAGCAGCCGGAGCGGAAGCGGCAATCGGGCCAGACCAGGTAGATTTTACCGGAGGCGTCAATCTCGGCCGAACCCAGGAAGGTCGAAGCGCGCAGATTGCCGGCGACGGTATGGCTGTTGATGTTGCTAATGGTGCGGGTGCGCGACCAGCTTTGCCCACCGTCTCGGGAGCCAAACCAGAGCATCTGCGTACCGAACAGGTTGGCGGCCGGCACGATCACCCCGCCATTGGGCATCGCCAGAGGTTGCCCACCCAAGCCACCGAGCAGATTGCTGGGCCCCTTCTTCGGCCCCCAGGTCACGCCGCCGTCGGTGGACGTACTCATATAGAATTTGTTGAGGGCAAAGGCGTCGTCCCATTCCACGTAGCAATTGCCGTAGAAGGGGCTGGTCACCCAATTGTCGCAGGTCATCCAGTTCTTGTCGTAGAAGCCGAAGATGCCGGCGTTGGAGACCACGACGGGCGCGCTCCAATTGAGGCCATCGGTGGAACGGCTAACCACGACGGCGACGCCGATGGCATTCTCGATGCCCAGCGAGTTGATCATCCAGACGCCATGCTCCGCGTCGTAGCCAACCACCGGGTCACTGGCTCGCTGGTAGGGACCAGGGGGCGTGCTGTAGGTGGTCAACGAGGGCAAGCAGCCATCGGTCCAGGTCACGCCGCCGTCGGTGGAAGTGGCCCAACAGATGTTGGACGCGCCGCCGTCGTAGAAGCGGCCGCTCTGGAAGGCCGACACGATGGTATTGCCCCAGGCAAAGGTATCGGGTTCAACCTGGGTCTGGTGCTGGCTGCTGGCATTGGTATAGGGGTCTTCACTGATCAGCACCACGTCTACGGCCGAGGCGACGGCCGAGGTGAGGGCGACCAGGGCAACTAGGAAGATAAGAAACAGGGATTTACGCATCAGGAACTCCTCCAAAAAACCTGACAAGTCTTTTGAGACCTGTCAGGTTTCAGAATACGCTTACTAGGGTGTATAGAGCGGCGCGGCCGACGGCTGCGGCGCGTAGTATAGCACCGGATCATCCGTAACGGCCAGGGGATAGGGTTGATCGGCCGCCACCGTGGTCTGATGGGCGTAGCTATGTTCAGCAAAGACACCTCCACTGGGCGCAAAGGCGTTGGCGAACACACCGACCGCGCTCGTGCCAGCAAAAGAAGTGGAGATGTAGTCGCCGACCATCCGGCCGGACGTGGTGTTGGCCAGCCAACTCAACGTCATTGGCCCGGCCAGCGTTTGCGGCGCGCTCCAGGTCGCGCCGCCGTCGGCCGAGGAGATGAAGCCCACATGCAACTGGCAGGTGGACGAATTGCAACTGGCATTCGGGTAGTAGTAGTAGGTCAAGCCCAGGCGGGCTGTGCTACCCGACGTGTTGCGATCTACGGCCAGGCCCGGAATGAAGTGATCAACCCCACTATTGGTGGCGTCAATCGGGATACGCACCGGCGAAGTCCAGGTCGTGCCGTTGGTCGAGGTAATCATCACGATGTCATTGGACGAGCAGCCACTACGGAAGCGGCAGTCGGCCCAGACGACGTAAATTTTACCGGCCGCATCTATTTCGGCCGAGACCAGGTAGGTGGGGGCGCGCAGGCCACCAGCTACCGTATGGGAATTGAAGGTGGCGATGTTGCGGGTGCGCGTCCAACTATTGCCGCCGTTGGTAGAGCCGTAAACACGCAACTGGAAGCCGAAAGCGTCCGACACTGGCACAATGACGCGGCCGTTCGGTTGAGCCAGGGGTTGAGCGCCAATACCGGCCGCACTGTTGCCTGTCGTCCGCCGGGGGCCCCAGGTCAGGCCGCCGTCGGTGGACGTGCTGGTATACAGGCGGTTGCCAAAGCCGTAGTCGTCCCAGGTGACGTAGCAGTTGCCGAAGTACGGGCTACCGCTCCAATTGTCGCAGGAAATCCAGTTCTTGTCGTAGAAGCCGCCGCCAGCGCTAGAGACGACGACCGGCGCGCCCCAGGTCAAACCACCGTCGGTCGAGCGGCTGACCGTGACGGCCGCCCCGGTGGAGCCGGTCATCGCCAGGGCCGAGAGTAGCCAGACGTTGTGTTCGGCGTCGTAGGCTACCACCGGGTCACTGGCCCGGCTGTACGTGCCGGGTGGATTGCTATAAATGGTCAGGGAAGGCAGGCAGCCATTGATCCAGGTCGCCCCACTGTTCTGCGAGGTGGCCCAGCAAATGTTGGACGAGCCGCCGTCGGTGAAACGGCCGGTCTGGAAGTCCGACACGACCGTATTACCCCAGGCGTAAGTGTCGGGTTCGACCTGTGTTTGGTGTTGGCTGCTGGTGTTGCTGTAGGGGTCGCTGCTTATTTGGATAATTCCACCGGCCAGTGCAGCGAGGACGGTGGAGAGGGCGAGAACGATAACCAAAGTCGTGATGACGAAGGTCTTACGCACGCTATTCTCCTTAAAGGGGTAATTGGTAATTGGTAATTACCAATTACCAATTACCAATTCCTCAGTTAAGGTTTAGGGCCAGTTATTGATCGCCGCCAGGACGTCAATCAAGCCATAACCATAGTGGAAGTTGGGATAGACCGTGTAGCTCTTGCCGCTGCACGTATCCGGGTTGGGCGGGTTGGGCAGGCCCTGGACGGTGTTGTTGCGGAGGGCCAGCATCATATCGCGGTTGCTGCCGATGGATTTGTCCATCATCAGGGCGAAGGCCCCGGCCGTGTGGGGGGCGGCCATGGAGGTACCGGAAAGATTAGCGTAGGACGTGTCGCTGGTGTTATAGGAGGAGCGCACGTTGTCACCGGGGGCCACTACGTCCGGCTTCTGGCGATTGAAGTCGCCGGGGCCGCGACTGCTGAACCAGGCCAGGGTTTGGTTGATGTCCACCGCGCCGACGCCCACGACGTTGCGATAGTCGCCGGGGGAGCCCATGCTGCTGCAACCCGAACCGTTGTTACCGGCCGAGAAGACGGGCATAATGCCGGCGGCGTGCCAGGCGTTGACGTAGGATTGGTACCAGTTGTCGCCACCAAAGGAGTCGCCCCAGGAGTTGTTGACCACGTGAGGAGCCAGGGCGCAGTTGGGGTTGTTACCGTTCACGTCTGTTGGGCATTCGATAAACTCGGCCGAACTGGTCAGGTCGAAGTCGAAGCAGAACCCAGAGGAGTTGCAGCCCTGGGCGGCAATCCACTGCGCGTCAGGAGCAACGCCAATCTGGTTGCTGCCGCCGTCGTCGCCGACCATCGTCCCCATCGTGTGGGTGCCATGGCCGAGGCCATCCGTCGGCACCAGTTGAGTTTCCTGGGGGTCCCACCAGTCGTAGTCATGGTTGCCGTTGCTACCTCGGTATTGGTTGTCCAGAGCGTCGTGCGTCCAGCGCACCCCAGAGTCCACGTTGGAGACTACAATGCCGTTGCCGGTGTAGCCCAAAGCCCAAACGTCGTTGGCGTTGATCATGGACACACCCCACTCAATCGCTTCGGGCGAGTCAGTGTTTTCAGCCACGACGACGGGCATATCCAGATAGGCGGCCCGCTCGCCGCGAATGTAGGACACGTCGCCGCGCCTGGCGATTTCACGGGCCAAATCCAGGGTAGCGTCCCAGATGTACACGCTGTTGTTGATCCAGAAGGAGTGGTACCGCACGCCCTGGCTATCCAGGTAAGCCAGCAGGTCTTTCTGAGTGGCATTGGCGTGAGACACCAGCGTATCGTGAACGTAGTTCAACCTCTCCACGCGGTCAGTCAGGCTTTCCGCTCCGGCCAGGCTCACGTCGGAAGCCATCTTGACGAAGACGTTGGCCTGGCCCTCGGTCGTCATTTTGGTCATAGCCAGGTCGTCAATTTTGCCGGCCGCGCCCAGGGCGGTGCGGGGCAGGGCTACTACAGCCACGACTACCAGGGCCATGAGGAGTATGGCCCATATCATCTTGGCAGGCGATTTGGTGAATTTTTTCATTACGTCATACCTCCAGTTTTAGAGTGAATGGGTTGATATGAAACGCGCGGGCTGCCTGCTCACGCGCGTCCGAAACACATTGTAGAGCAAGCCGCCGGCTTGCCAGGCGCAAGCCAGCGGCTTGCGTTACAGGAACTAGGGTAAGCTGTGGACGGCCGCATACGCATCCACTCGCCCATTCCCATAAATGGCATTGGGATAGCGGTCATATTCACGGCCGCCACAGGCGTTCGGGCCGGGTGGGGCCAGTAAATCCTGGACGGTGGTGCGAGCCAGGGCCTCTTTCAACTCCCGTCGCGTGGCGTTGGGGTCTTGAAAGAGCATGAGGGCAAAGACGCCGGTCACGTGTGGCGCAGCCATGGAAGTCCCTGACAGGGAAGCGTAGCTGTCGTCACTGGCATTATAGGCGGAGCGGATGTCCTGACCAGGAGCGACCACGTCTGGCTTCAGGCGACGGAAAGCCCCTGGCCCCTTGCTGCTGAAAGCCGCCAGCCGGTCGTTGATGTCGGTCGCGCCTACCCCTATGACGGTGCTGTAATCGCCTGGAGAGGTCGTCGTCTGGCAGCCATCGCCGCTGTTGCCAATGGAGAAGATGGGCCAAATGCCAGCCGCCGTCCAACTGCGAACGTAAGAGCGATACCAGGAGTCGCCGCCGTCGCCGCCCCAGGAGTTGTTGATGACGTGGGGCGCTTGGCTGCAATCGGGGTCGCTGCCATCTACGCGGGTCGGGCAAGCCAACCATTCAGCCGCGCTAGTCAGGGCAAAGTCGCTGCAAGACGAACTCTCACAACCTTTGGCAGCAATCCACTCGGCTCCGGGGGCCACACCGATCTGATTGTCATTGCCGTCGTCGCCTACGATAATACCCATCGTGTGGGTGCCATGACCGTTGGTGTCGTAAGGCTCATCGTAATCAAGGTGGGGATCCCACCAGGCGTAGTCGTGATTGCCGCTCCTCCCCCGATATTGCTCATCCAGGGCGTCATGGGTCCAGCGCACCCCCGTATCGTTGTTGGCAACCACAATACCCTGACCTTCATTGCCTTCTTCCCACAGGTCGTCGGCGTTAATGAGGGCGATATTCCACTCCACACCATTGGGGGTATTGGCCTGGGGGGCCACGATGATAGGCTGGCTCAAAGGTACCTGGTGGTTGCCCCGGATATAGGCCACGTCGGGGCGTTCGGCCAGGGTGGAGACCAATGACCCGTCTGCCTCGTAGACGAAGACGCTGTTGTTGATCCAGAAAGAGCGGTAGCGAACGCCTTGCTGATCCAGATAAGCCAGGAGATTCGCCTGGCTGGTGGCGGCGTGGGCGACCAGGAGATCGTGGACGAGGTTCAACCGCTCCACCCGGTCAGTGACGCCTTCGGCCGCACTCAGGTCAACGTCGGTCAACATCTTGACGAAGACATCCGCCCGGCCGTTGGCTTGCAGCTGGCTGCGGGCCAAATCATCAACGCGATAAGATGCGGCCGTCGCCAGCGTATTAGACTGCCACAACGAGACCATCACCACCAACGAGAGAGTGACACCTACAGGTACAAACACAGACGCAACGAACTTCTGCCTCTTCATTTACCTGTTGCCTCCTAATCGCAACGACGCAAAGACCCGCACACGGCTGGTAGCTACGTCAATACCCTTCGACCCGGCCGCTGCGCCGGTAAAGTATGACCTACACTGTGCCGCTACTCCTCAGTCGCTTGATTTCTGACTGGCACGTGTAACTGGAACGCACAGATTATAGTGATTGGCCCAATGGTGTGCAAACCGACTTTGTTCTCAGCCAGAAGCCAGGTTTTTCAAAAAAACCTGGTTTCTCCAGAACGTCGGATGTCTTAATTTACGACGCGGACATTAAAACTGCGAATATAGAATTGCGGCCGGCTGTTGCCTGGCTGCGGGGATTGCGACGTATCCTCTACTTTGATACACGGTTCCCAAGCCCCGGCGGTCGTCGGCGTACCAGAGACGAGGCCACTAGCGTCCAGGGTGAGACCCGGCGGTATGTCCTCTGTGCATTTTTCGCTGTCAATCAGCACCGACCACACGTAGCTGCCGTTGCCGCCCCAGGCTTCCATCTGGAACTCAAAAGGCTGGTTGACGGTGGCTAATGGCAACTGATTCTTGTGCGGATCGGGCAAGTTGTCGGTACGCACAGCTACACCACGTCCCATCGTATTCAATAAATCGGCCATCGTGGCCAGGGTCGTCGCGTAGTTGGGATTGGCGTGTTGGCTGGTCAATTCGTAGGGGTCGGCCGTCAGGTCGTACAACTCCTTTTCGCCGGTGACGTACTCGACGTATTTGTACTCGGTGGTGCGAACGGCCGTCCAGGTGGGCGGCTGCAATATGCTTTCCGTGCCGCCCACGTACCACTCAAACTGTAACTCTTGTCGCCAAGTTGTATTGGGGTCTAAAAGTAGCGGTACCAGGCTCTCGCCATCGCTAGGCGCCGGTAGTACGTTTGCCAGTTCCAGGATAGTCACGGGCAGGTCGAGGTCGGCCGCCACCAGATTGTCTTCCACACGAGTGGCGATGCCTGGGGCGCGGATGATCAAGGGGACCCGAATGGCTTCCTCGTAAGGCACCCCTTTGGTCTCCAGCTTGTGTTC
Source organism: Chloroflexota bacterium (assembly GCA_040751925.1). Lineage (GTDB taxonomy): Bacteria > Chloroflexota > Anaerolineae > Promineifilales > Promineifilaceae > JBFMFT01. Next base: position 4,596 of record JBFMFT010000047.1, on the reverse strand, counting down.
ACCCCACATATAGCCATTGTCGGAGGCGAAGATGATGACCGTGCTGCTCATCAAGCCCTTGTTAATGAGGGTTTGCAGGACGGCCTTGAAAGCTCCATCCACCGCCTTGAGTGTCCGCAACTGGTCGCGCTGGAACTCGAGCTGGGCGCTGCCATCCCAGGTCAGGCCCTCGGTTTGCACGTAGAGGGGCTTGTCCATGAGGTCGCCATCTGGCTGTTCGCCCCAGGCGCGGCCGTTGTACTCGAAGGTGGAATAGAGTGTGTCGTGGCGGGTGGCCGGTGTGGCTGGTTCGTGGGGGGCTTCAAAACTGAGCATCAGAAAGAAGGGCGAGGCGCAGGGGGCCGACGGACATTGTTCATTGATGAAGTCCACCCCTTCACGGCCCTCAAAGTCGGTCAGATATTGATCCAGGATGGTGGACAAGGTCCCTACACCAGAAGCATCATAGGAGGTGCTGCCATTGACGAAAGTAAACTCACTGTTCCAGTCCGGCCGGGTGTAGGACACGTCAAAGAGGTCCCAGCCAGGCGGCACGTAACCCTCTAGCAGCACCGGATCCACCAGTTCCGCGTAGGCGTTCATGTATTTGCCAACCAGAGCCGTCTTGTAGCCGTTCTGCTGCAAGGTCGTCGCCAGGGTTTGTGTGTCAATGAAATTATGCACCGAACCGTTTGGCGTAATGTTGGACATCACGTTGGTATGGTGCGAATAGTAACCGCCGGAATGAAAGGCCGCGCGCGTGGGGCAGCAAGCGGGATTGGTGGTAAAGGCGTTGGTAAAGACAACGCCTTTGGGAGCCAGTTGCACCTCGACGTTGCCCATCGGCCGTGTGCTAACCGGCGCCTGGCAAACGTCTGTTAGTTCATCGGTGAAGGAGCATATCGTATCCCACCGCTGGTCATCAGTATAAAACACGACGATATTGTAGGGGCCAACCAACGAAGGCGAGGTAGCCGTTGTGGCCCGGCCGGCCACGACAATGACGTAATAAGCAACAAAACCGATTAGCACGGCGAGATACCATCGGTTCTTGAGCATGGGACCCTCCTGGCAACGAGAATCTTATCGAGAGAATTGTGAAATTATGAAAAACGAGCTTCCCACCAGCCCGTTTCAACGTGAGCATCAATTGTAGCGACTTTGCGCCTGGCGACAAACGCACATTTTCAAAGCGCGTTACTGGAAGTAGGTCACATTTGCAAACGCAACCTACTTCTTTACAGTTTGCAAACGCGACCTACTTTTTTACAGCACTATCCTTGCACTTTTTAGGATGCGCCACTGTAGAGACGTTCCGCCGGAACGTCTCTACGCCAGAGGAAAATGTAAAAAGTGCAAACATCGTGTTTACAGATAACCCAGTTCGCGCAGACGGGCTTCGACACGGGCCTCGTCTTCGTCGGCCATGACCTGGCCGCTCCTGCCTTCGCTGGCAATTTCCAGTTCACTGTATTGGACGGGATTTGCTCCCAGGCGCGATTCGTTAAAGAGTTCGGTTCGCACCTGCCCATCCATGGCCGCCGGCACGGGTAGGCCCATTGCGTACAAGGTGGTGGGGGCCAGGTCGGCAATGTGGACGTTCTTGTCCGATCCATTGGCAATCTGCGGGCCATAGGCGATGAAGATGCCTTCCTGGGCGTGCGCCCCAGCGTAGCGGGGGAGAGTGCGGTAATCCCAGGTGGCGGCCGGGAATGGCTCGAAGCCATAGCCCCACCGCCGGCCGTCGGTCACGTATTCGGCCGGTTCGGGTACCAAATCCGGGGCCAGGTCAATCGCCTCGCCCTGGTAAATGTCCTCCGGCCGGTAAACCTCGGCCACAATGGGCAGCCCATTCTCTGGGTCACGCAACTTCTTGAACTCGGTCATAAGGCGTTGGCGGAGCGGCTCGTATTCGGCCGGCGAGACGATGCCCTGGGCGTCGCGCCCCTGCAAGTTGACGTAAAAAGCCGGGCCAGGGCCGTAGACGACCTGGGTGCGCGTCCAGTCCACGCTGGCCCAGGCCGCTTGCTGCCAGGCCGCGCCGGTCATCTGGTGTAGGGTGCGCTTGGCTAACTTCGCCAACCCCAGCCGTTTGACCAGCAGGCCAATCATGGTGGTCAGGGGGCCGCGGCCGCGCTTGAGGGTCAACAATCCTTGTTCGCGCAGCCACTTGTTGACCGAGTACCGCTTGTACTCAGCCCGAAAGCCGTGATCGGACATGATGAAGACAGTGGTATCGGAACCGGCCTTGTCTACGAGGCGGCCGACCGCTTCGTCCAGATAACGATAGGCGTCCAGAATGGCGTTGGGAATCAGGTTGTCGCCCAACTGGGCGCGTAAGGGGTGGTGGGGGTCCAAGTCGCCCCAGTAATTGTGCATGATGGAGTCAATCATGCGGAAAACCACCACCATCAGGTCGGTGGGGTGGTGATCCATCAGGTATTCGGCCGTCTTACAACGCAGGCGCATCCCTTCCATCATGTCGTCCAGGTAGGTCTGGCGGCTGCGGCTGTCGTTGGCTTCTACCACGTAGCCGCCCACGTGGGCCATGACTTCCTGGTATAGTTCTGGGGAGGAGAACGCGCTGGCGGCGTCGGGGGCAAAGAGGCCGGCAATCAGGTAGCCGTTGACCGGCCGCAGGGGAAAGGTGAGGGGGACGTTGACGATGCCGACCGTGCGCCCCTGGTCGCCGGCCAGTTCCCAGAAGCGACGGCCGCGAATGGTGTCGGCCGAAAGCGGCCGGAAGTATTGCTCATCCCGCGACGGCCCCAGGAAGAAGTAGACGCCGTGCTTGCCAGGCAGGACGCCGGTGGCGAAGCTGGCCCAGGCCGGCCCACTATGGGCGGGGATGGTGCTGTTCAGCCGCCCCCAGGCCCCCTTGTCCATGAGGCGGGCCATGTTAGGCAGGTGGCCGGCGGCCGCCCAGGGTTCAATCAGGTCAAAAGTGGCCCCATCCAGGCCGATGATGAGGACGCGGCCGTTGGCTGGCGGCCGTTGCCCATTGGGGCTAATTTCTGTAGGTGCAAACATACAATAATCCTATGGTAGGGTAATGGTCAGACCTAACTGCTCAATGCCCAGATCGTCCTTAACCTTCATGGTCACCCGGTCGGGACTGGTCAGGACGGTGACAACCCCGTAACCCCGGCAGAGGGGCGGGTTCTCGCCGCCATAAGTTCCTTCGCTCCAGGCCCCCAAGGGGATGCCGCTAGACAGGCAGTTGTTCAGGTTGACGCTGGGTACCAACATCTCCGGAAAGTCACTGTTCGTGCCGTCGTCAATCGCCCCGGCGTGGCGGTCGCCCGAAATGAAGATTACCCCTGTTATGCCGTTGGTATTGATGAAGTCTATAATGGCCTGCCGCTCGTCCAGATATTGCGACCAGGCATCGGTTTGGTTGGTCGGGTTCCAGACGACGGGGGTCAGGATGAATTTCCAGGTGGCTGTCGAAGCCAGGAGGTTGTTCTTTAACCACTCCAACTGCCCATTTGCGCCCAAATTGTCGCCATCCAACATAGACTTCTCCGTGCCTTGCGGATCGCCGGCCGGGTCGCGCTGCGCCCGCGAATCGAGCAGGAAGAAATCGGCCTGGGCGTAGCTAAAGGCTTGCCAATCGCCCAGATTGGTCATGGGATAGGTGGGGAAGTATCTGGACAGAACGCGCAGAGAACGGGTACGGTAGGGGTAGAATTTATCGGCCGTATTGGAGCCATAGTCGTGGTCGTCCCAGTTGTGAACGACGGCATACTTTCGTAAGATCTCGAAGATGAAATCCTCATAGTTATTGGCCGGCGTGTACAAATCCTTAAACATCTGGGCCTTTTCGGCGTAGGTGGTGGGATTGCGATGGTCGAAGTCGCCGCCAATGTAAACGAAGTCAGGACCTTCCAGGCTGGCATTGACCCACGTATCTACCGCCTCAACCGCTCCCGAATCAGCTTCCTTGAAGTCGGTTAGGATGACGAAGCGAAAGGTGGTAGCCACCCCTTTCTGGGGAAAGGTCTTGAACTGGGGGTAGGGCGCGACAAACTGGGGGACCCCATCCACCAGTACGTCCAGGTAGTAGGTGGTATTGCCAGTCAGGCCGGATAGGGGTACCTGTACGCTAAAGTCGTTATTGGCCGTTGTCGCATAGGCGGCCGAGTCCAGGTAGATGGACAAGTCTGGCTCGGGTGAATAGCGAATGACGACGCTGGCTGCGCTGTCGGTGCGGACGAAGACTCGGGCTGTTTTTTCGTAGACAGCGCCAACCACCGGGCCGTGACTTAAGACGGCCGTCGGTGTGGCGTTGGCGCGGAGTTGACCTATGCCCAGGGGAATGAGCAAGCAGCCTAGAACAACGAGGAGGGCGAGAAAGCGCGTGCTGCGCGCTGATTGGCGGGCGATGAGGTTGTTCATGGTCTTCTCCTAAATGGTAATAGGTGGTTGGTGATTGGCAATTACTTTGACAATGTTAGATTTCGTTTGCCAAATTTAACATTGTCAAGTTACCACTCAAGGTTCGGTCATATTTCCTGAGGGTTCGGAGAACCCGGAAAGCAGACAGGTATAAATGGCTGGCGGAAATTCCAGCAGGGACAGAATCCGCTGCTGCAACTCTGATAAGGGCGTCAGATG
>JBFMFT010000469.1:0-3994 GCA_040751925.1 Chloroflexota bacterium | reverse complement strand
ACAATAGTCAGGATCATGGATACTACCTCCCCCAGTTGCCTCGCCCCTACCGGGTATCCATGAGATGACCGCCTGGGCGTTACCATCCCAGGTGTGGTTTTGCAGCACGTAGGTCGCGCCACGCCAGGCCACCTCACGGGCCTCGGCCGGGTTCTCCACCAGGTAGCGGATGCGGCCGGCCAATGCTTCCACGTTGCCCGGTGGGTAAAGGGTCATTGGTAATTGGTAATTGGCACTTGCCGCCTGCCACCTGCCACCTGCCACTTTCCGCATGATTTCGCCGGGCTGCCCCACGTCGGCGGCTACCGTTGGCACGCCCACCGCCAGGTACTCAAAGAGCTTGAGGGGGGAGAAATAAAACGGTGTAGCCGGGTCTTCAGGCGCATGGGTAGAAACGGCCACGTCCATGGCCGCGATGTATTGGGGAATATCCAGGTGCGGAACCGGGCCGGTGAGGGTGGCCGCTCCAGATAACCCTTTGGCCGCGAGACGGCCGGGTAGATCGTCGGGCATCCGGCCGACCAGCAGCAGGTGATAGCGGGAGTCAGTAGCGTGCAATTGGGCGAACGCTTCTAACAGGGTGTCCAGGTCGTGCCAGGGGCGGGGGCGGCCGACGAAACCGACGATGATCCGGTCGCCCAGGTTGTAGCGGTGGTGAATCGCCCCGCCGCGCACGGCCGGGTGGAAGTGAGTGGGGTCTACGGCGTTGGGTAGGACGTGAACTCGTTCGGGCGCGGCTCCCCGACTGATGACGTATTGGCGCAGTGGCTCGGAAACGACGCTGATGGCCTGGGCCGCCTGGAACTGGGTAGCTTCGATAGCGGCGGCCGTCTCCGGGTCAGACAACTGCCGGTACTGGGCCGCTTCCAGGCGCAAGGGGGCGTTGACTTCTAGTACCAGGGGCAACCCACTCTCTCGCGCCAGCCGCGCCCCAGCGTCACTCCACAGCGAATACCGTTCATAAATGAAGTCGTAGGGACTTTGTTCCAATAAACGGGCGGCGGCCGAAACCAAAGCCTCAGACAATCCCCTAATCCCCCAATCCCCGCCCACTTCGGTAATAGTCGCGTTCGGGGCTGGGCCGTCGGCCGGGCCGGGGCGAGGGGTGGCAATGGTGACGGTGTGGCCGGCGCGGACTAAGGCGTCGGTCAAGGCTCGCACGTGGACGGCCGCCCCTTTGTCGCCGCGAATGGGGATGCCGGTGTCGGCACAAAGGTAAAGAATGTTCATGTAGTTGTTCAGCTTAGGGTTCGTGAAGCGTGAAACGTGAAACGTGAGAAGAGTTCTTCACGTTTCACGTGCTACTTACCACCTGCCACGCGCCACTGGCCACCGGCAAAACGGCCGGTAGTGGCCTCTCCGCCAGCCAGGTGTGCAACACGGCCACGTTCTGGCGCACGTCGAAATCGCGCTCGACCTTGCGGCGGCCGGCCGTCGCCAACCTCTGGCGCAGGGCTGGGTCCGATAGCAATTGGGTCAGGGCGGCGGCCAAAGCCTGGGGGTCGCCCGGCGGCACGAGTAAGCCATCTTCGTTGTGGCTGATAATCTCTGGCACGCCAGTCAGGTTGGTGGAGACGACGGGTAGACCAGTCGCCATGGCCTCTAATAAGACGGTGGGCAGCCCGTCGCGGTTGCCGTCGCTGCCCACCACACAGGGCAAGGCAAAGACGGCCGCCTGGCGATATGCCTCTAGTACCTCGTCCTGGCTTTTGGGGCCAACCAGGCGAACGCGGTCTTCGAGATTGAGCGTGGTAATCAACTCCCTTAATTTCTCGCGCAAATCGCCTTTGCCGATGATGTCGCAACGGAAGTCCAGACCTTGCCCGGCCAGCAGCGCGCAGGCCCAAATCAAATCCTCGAAGCCTTTTTTCTCGATCAGGCGGCCGACGGCCAGGATGAGATTGGCCTGGCGGGGAATGGTAGCGTCCGGCCGGAAGAAGGAGAGGTCAATGCCGTTGTAGAGGCGGCGCACCTCGCCCGGCTGGTCGCCCATCAATTCGCGCAGATACGCCTGGTTAAAATCACTGACAGTTATGACGAAGCGAGCCGCCCGAATCTTACTGCGTAAGGAGTCGGGATTGACTTCCTGGTGAAAAATGTCTTTGGCGTGGGCCGTAAAACTGTAGGGGATGCCGGTCAAGCGATTGACCAACATGGCCGCCCGCGCCGCGCTGCTGGCAAAATGGGCGTGCATGGCGTCCACCGGCTGGCGCAGCAAGTGTTCGGCGATGACCCCCGCCTGGAGAAAGCGCTTGATGGCGTATTGGTGACCGCGAGAGAGGGTGTAGCGCAAGACGCTCAGGTAGCGTCGCCGGTCGGCCTGGAATAAGGCGCGGTGGGCGGTGTAGACCCGCCGCCATTCGGCCAGGGGATATTGCGGCGCGTAAACGACGCCAGCCTTGACGCGGGCCAGGCTGGCGTGGAAGCGGCCGTCGTCGGGCTTTCGCAGGGAGTAGATACGCACGTCCACACCCTGGCGTTCCAGTTCCAGAATCTCGTTGACGATGAAGGTCTCGGAGAAGCGGGGGTACATTTTGAGGAGGTAGGCGATCTTGGTCATGGCAAGAACAATGCTCAATGAACAATGAACAATTGTTCATTGTTCATTGTTCATTGAGCATTGCAGAGATGGTTCGGCCGACGTGGGTCAGGCCGTTCAGGTTGAGCGTGACTTGGGGAAGGGGCAGGGACAGGGCGTGTTGGACGGCCGTAGCCAGGCGCGAGGGCGAGAGTAAATCGGGGTGGAGCATTTGTACCAGCTCCCGTTCGGCCAGCCGTTCGGCGCGGATGCACTGTTCCAAACGGGTACGCACACGCGGAATAAGCAATGAGCGGCGGCCGAGCGACAGGATTTCACAGGTGGTGTTGTAGCCAGCCATGCTTACCACCAGGTCGGCCGCCGCCAGGTAGCTGGGCAGGTCGGGCGTGAACTCCACGATTTGCAGGTGGTTGGTGCGGGCCGCCTGGCGCAGCAACTGGCGGCGGCCCTGGGCCATCAGCGGCCCAGTGGCAATGAAGCTGTAGAAGGGCGCGCCGCCCGGCCACTCGGCCAGCATATCCAGGTAGGTTTTGATCACGTCGAAGCCGTCGCCGCCCCCACCCACTGTCACCACGATCAGAGGTTCGTCGCCCAGGCCCAACTCCCGCCGTACCACGACGGCCGGGCGGTTGACGTTGGCCCGGCCGAGGTAGCCACATTCAACCATCTTGGCCTCGGCGTGAGAGGACATGCGGTAAGCCCGCACTGGATCAAAGACCTCACGCTGACCATAGAGCAGAATCCGGTCGTACACCTGGTCGTGCAGGTCGGGTATGCCGGCCGCTTGCCACTCCTTGATGGTCTTGTCCGGGCTGTCTTCGATGTCGCGCATCCCCAAGACCAGGCGCGTCTGAGGCAGCCAGCTCTTCAGGTAGCGTAGGGTGGGCAGTAACTCGCCCTGGACACCGGCCGGGGCCTTGTCTACCAGCACCACGTCAGGCCGAAAAACTTGTGCTGCTTCAAGAATCATCTGTTCTCGCCAGCGCAGGGTTGTCTTGAGGGAGAGGGGGAGGGCGCGGGCGGTGTACTCACCGCTTGAACGTTTGCTGAGGGCGGGCAGCTTAATGAGGTCCAGGCGTGGGGGAAGACCAAAGGCCCCGGCGACCATGGAGCCGGTGAGGAGAAGTTGGTGGGCGGCCGGCAGGTCGCGGGCTAACCCCTCGGCTACGGTGAGGCTGCGCCGCAAGTGGCCCAGGCCATAGGTATCGTGTGAATAGAGTAAAATGCGCGGTTTCGTTATGCTCACAGCACGACCTCAATGCAGCTAACTTCCCATGGGCCTAGTAGCTATGGGAAGTGCGTTGTTGGACATTCTAGAATAGGCTGGCGAGCAGAAACAGCGTCTAACAGTCCTGTTTATATCAGACTTTAGTCCCTTATTTACTTAGAGGATGGTGAGAGGAGGAAGGTCGGAGGCGCGTCGCCCGTACCCAAGGGCGAACCGCGTGGGGGGTA
>JBFMFT010000468.1:0-4004 GCA_040751925.1 Chloroflexota bacterium | reverse complement strand
CCTCTTCCACGTGGTAAATAGTCCCCCCATACAAGTCGGCCACGTATAGCTCACCGGCCGCGCTCTCGCCAAAGGTGCTGGGGTTGAAGCCCACCGTCGGCTCCACCAGCGTTAAAGTCCAGCCGCCGCTGCCATCGGGTACCAGCGTCCAGAAATTGCTGCTGCAATAATCGGAGAAGACGTAAACGCCGTATAGGTTGGGGTAGAGACCGCCCCGGTAAACAAAGCCGCCGGTGATGGCGCAGCCATCGTTGCCGCCCCCGCCGCCGGATGAGTATTCGATGGCCGGAAAAACGTAATCTTCTGGTTGCCCACAGCCCTGCAAGTTATAGGGGTGAAAGCCCTCGTAGCAACGCCAACCGTAATTCTCACCCCCCACACTGGCGGCCGGTTGGTAGCTCACCTCCTCCCAACTCTCCTGCCCCACGTCACCAATAAACATCTCGCCGGTTAGCCGGTCAAAGCTAAAGCGCCAGGGATTGCGGACCCCCAAAGCCCATATCTCGTCGCAGCCCGTCACCCCCACCAGTGGGTTGTCGGGTGGAATCGAGTAGTTATTACCTGTGCCACAATCGGGCGGGTTGCCCCCGGCCGGGTCCACGTCAATTCGCAGCATCTTACCCAGAAGCTCTAAAGGGTCCTGGGCGCGGTTGCCGGGGTCGCCGCCACTCCCCCCGTCGCCCAGGCCAATGTACAGGTAGCCGTCCGGCCCAAAGTTCAGGTCGCCGCCGTTGTGATTGGAATAAGGTTGGTCTACACCAAGCAGAATTAGCTCGCTGTTAGGGTCGGCCAGGTTGGGGTCGCTGGGGTCGCGGCTGAAACGGGAAACGCGGGTGTCGCCGCTATTATTGGTGTAATTGACGTAGAAGTAGCCGTTGCTGGCGTAATCGGGGTGAAAGGCCAGTCCGAGGAGACCTTGCTCGCTGCCGGCCGAACCCACGCGGTCGTCAATGTCCAGGAACGGTGTCTCCAGCACCGTGCCATCGGCTTCGACGACGCGGATAGTACCCTGCCGCTCCACCACGAAGAGCCGGTCATCTTCCGCGTTGGCAATGTCCACCGGCTCGGCCAGCCCGGTGGCAAAGGGGACAAAACTCAAGTCAACCGTCCCTTGCGGCGAACGGATGACCACCGGCGCGTGCATGACGGCCTCGCCACCGGCCGCCAACTGCTGGCGGCCGAGCCAAAGAATCGTGATGGCTAAGATCGCTGCGGCCGGGAACACCCGCCCCACCCACTTAAGAGACCACTTACGCATAACCCTCTACTCCTCATCAGTGATGAGTCATGAGTAAGGAGTGATGAGTGAATCACTCATCACTCCTTACTCCTCATGACTCATGACCGGCAGGTACTCCAGAAACACCTGATCCGTCTGAATTTGATAGATCGTCCCGTCCGGCCGGCTGGCTATATAGAGTTCGCCATTCACGTCCTGGCCGAAGGTGCTGGGCTGCAACGTTGCGTTCAAGATACCCAGCGAGGTCATTACCCAAACCCCATCCTCGCGGAGCAGCGTCCAGAAATTGCCGCTGCAATAATCAGCCAGCAGGTAGTAGCCCCACAAGGCCGGGTATTGGCTGCCCCGGTAGACGTAGCCGCCAATCACCGCGCAATGGCCGTCGTGGCTATATTCGCGCACCGGAAAAGTAATGCCGCTGGCGTCGCAGGTCGGGCTGTCGTAGCAATGGAAGCCTTCGGTCACGTTCCAGCCATAATCCTGCCCGCCCGTACTACCGGCCGCCTGGAAATTGACCTCCTCCCACGAATACTGGCCCACGTCGGCAATGTACAGGTCGCCCGTGTGCCGGTCAAAGGTGGCCCGCCAGGGATTTCGCAGCCCATAGGCCCAAATCTCGTCGCAGCGCGTACCGGGGCCATCCACGAAGGGATTATCGGCCGGTATCGAGTAATTACTGCCCCCCCCACAATCGGGCGGGTCACCCCCGGCCGGGTCAACGTCTAGTCGTAATATCTTACCCAGGAGCGTCCGCCGGCTTTGGGCGTTGCCCCAGGGATCGCCCACGCCGCCCCCGTCGCCCAAAGCCACGTACAGATACCCGTCCGGGCCAAAGGCCAACGCGCCGCCGTTGTGATTGTTGTCTGGTTGGTCAAAGGTAAACAGAGTAAACTCACTGTTAGGGTCGGCCAGGTTCGGGTCCAGGGGGTCGCGGCTGAAACGGGCAATGTGGGTGTCGCCGGCCTCGTCTGTGTAGTTGACGTAGAAGTAACCATTGCTGGCGTAGGATGGGTCAAAGGCCAATCCCAACAACCCTTGCTCTGGGTCGGTTCCACCAACCCGGTCGGTAATGTCCAGGAAAGGAGTCGTCAACAGGTTGCCATCGGCCTCAACAATACGAATGAGGCCGGCCTGCTCCAAGACAAACAGCCGGCCGTCGCCGGCGTGAGCCATGCCCACCGGCTGATCGAGGCCAGTGGCGAACTCTACCAGATTGACGCTGACGGCCTGGGGAGTAGCGATTGGCCCGGCCGTCACCCGGCCGGCCGAGGGGGAAGCCGTAGCCGGCAGCAAACCGCCTAAGACGACTATCACCAGCAGCTTAGACCAGGGTAGAAGAAGGAACTGTCGCATGGTTGAATACCTCTCATTCTCATCATCCCTCCTCTCTCTGCGTCCTCCGCGTCTCAGCGGTGAACTCTTTACGGCCGGAGTTGCAGCACCTCGCCATTGCCCATGTCCAGCGCGTACAACTCGCCCGCCGCATCCTCGCCAAAGCTGGAGAGCGCCCGGCCGCTCTCCAGGACGATGGTCTGCGCCCAACGGCCGTCCGCCTCTTGAAACAGGCCCCAGATAAGGCCACTGCAATAGTCGCCAAAGAAATAATTGCCCCACAACGCTGGGAACTGCCGCCCGCGATAGACGTAGCCGCCGGTAATCGAGCAGCCGAAATCGTGGTTGTATTCGCCCACCGGCAAAACCAGGCCGGCCGAGTCGCAGGGGTTTTCGCGGAAGCAATGGGAGCCTTCCAGAATGTTCCAGCCATAGTTCAGCCCACCAGGGGTTTCGGCCGGAACATAATTCACCTCTTCCCAATCCCCCTGCCCCACGTCGGCCACGTACAGGTCGCCGGTCAGCCGGTCAAAGCTGAACCGCCAGGGGTTGCGTAGACCATAAGCCCAGATTTCCGGCCGGGCCAGGGGGTCATTCACAAACGAGTTATCGGGTGGGATGGCGTAGGGCAGACTGTGATCCACGTCCAGGCGTAGCAAGTCACCCAGCAAAGTTGACCTATCCTGTCCATTGTTTTCCGGGTCGCCCCCACTGCCCCCATCGCCCATTCCCACGTACAAATAACCATCTGGCCCAAACTGAAGCTGCCCGCCGTTGTGATTCCAATACGGTTGCTCCACCGTCAGGACAACCGTTTCCGCGTCACTGGCCCGATTGGGATCGTCGGGGCTGACCTGGTAGCGGGCCACCACGGTGTCCTCTCCATTATCGGTGTAGTTGACGAAAAACCAGCCATTCTGGTCATAAGCCGGGTGAAAGGCCACACTGAACAAGCCCTGCTCACTGGCCTCCGAACCCACCCGATCGCGGATGTCCAGGAATGGCTCCGGCAACACCTGGCCGTCCTGCACGATGCGAATGGTCCCATCCTTTTCCACCACAAAGAGCCGCCCATCGCCAGCGTGGGTCAGGTAAACTGGCTGGTTGAACCCACTGGCTACCCGTTCCAGGGAAATGGAAATGACCGCTTGCGGTTCTGGCGGCTGGGGAGTCGGTTGAAGAGTAGGGGTTGAAGGCTGAAAGTTGGGTGTGGGTTGAAGGCTGAAGGTTGAAGGTTCAACAGTGGGCGTGGGTTGAAGGTCGAAGGTTGAAGGTTCAACAGTGAGCGTCGGTTGAAGGTCGAGGGTTGAAGGTTCAACGGTCGCCGCCGCCGTTGGCGCAGCCACAGTCGGCGGTTGGCTATCGGCGGTTGGCTTGACGGCCACCCCTCCTCCCTGGCAGGCCACCAACGTCAGCAGGGCCGCCACAGCCC
>JBFMFT010000467.1:0-4005 GCA_040751925.1 Chloroflexota bacterium | reverse complement strand
AATTTTCGCAGAAACCAGGTTTCTGGCAGAAACCTGGTTTCTTATAGTTTCTTATTGGCCCAACACCCAGGCGGCCGAGGGCGTCGTGCCGCTCCAGGTGTAGCCGCCGCTCCACGAATAGCCGCCGCTCCACGTGTAACCGCCGCTCCACGTGTAGCCACCGCTCCACGTGTAACCACCGCTCCACGTGTAACCGCCGCTCCAGGTGTAGCCGCCACTCCAGGTGTAACCACCGCTCCACGTGTAGCCTTCCATGCCGACGATGTAATAGTTGCCGTTGGCATCGCGGTTGGCCGGGCCGCCGTAGAGCTGCGCGCCGCTCAAGTCATTGGCGACGTTCAAGCCCTGGTTGGCTACGCCGGTAATAGCGGCGTTATAGACGGCGTCGTAGGCGTTGACGCGGCCGGCCCCCTGCTGGAAGATACTGAAAGCCAGATTGCCATTGGCGTCCAGGGCCGGCCGGGCCGTCGCCATGAGCCGGTACTTGACCTGGTCAGGGGTGAGGGTGGGGTCTTGGGCAAGCATGAGGGCCACCACACCAGAGACTTCGGCCGCGCTCATGGAGGTGCCGCTCAATTGGTAGTAGTCCTTATCAATCCGGAACTCTGGATGATCCTTGGCCAGCCGGCAGGTGTCGTCCATAACACCCAGCACGTGGCCGCCAGGGGCGATCACGTCGGGCTTGACGAAGCCTTCGACCGTGGGGCCGGCGGCCGAAAAGGGCGGCAGATAGTCGTCGGCCCAATTGGCCGGGGTGTAGGCGTCGGTGAACGCGCCGACGGTGATGACGTAGGGGTTGTTACCAGGGACGGTGATAGTCATCGGGTTGGGGCCACTGTTACCGGCGGCCACCACGACAACGATGCCCGCTTGCCAGGCGCGCATGACCGCCTGGTTGAGCGGGTCTTCCCAGTAATAAGATTGGGGCGTCGCGCTCAAGGACAGGTTCATAATGCGAATGTTGTATTCGTCCTGGTGGTCAATCGCCCACTGGATGCCGGCGATGACGTTGGAGTAACTGCCCTGGCCGTTCTCGTCCAAGACCTGGACGGGGATGATAACCGAGTCGGGGGCGATGCCGTGATAGCGGCCGTTGCCGTTGCGGACGACGTTGCTGATGAGCGAGGCGACAATGGTACCGTGGCCGTTCTTGTCGTGACGGCCGTCTTTGGCCCCCAGCGCGCTCCAACCGGGGAGGAGGCCAGTCTTCTCATCGCTGCTGTCGCGCTCCAATTCACGAAACTTCTTGACGCCGGTGTCTATGACGGCGACGCCAATGCCTGCGCCCAGGTTGCCACTATTCCACACGGCGGCGGCGTTGACCGCCTCGAAGCTGGCGCTGGGGTCGGCGGTGGTTGCCTCGCCGGCGAGGTCAGCCAGGCGGAGGGTAACGCAGTTGACCTGGGCCTTCTCGCCACCGCCGATGCGGGCGGCCAGGAAGCGCACCTCTACCTGAGCGAGATCGACCAGGGAGGTCAAAACGCCGGTCAGGTCGAGAACAGTAGTGATTTCCTCGTCTTCGCTCACGTAAGGGTCAATGGGGAAGATGTGCCAGGCGCCGGTGGAAGCCTGGAAGACCTGTATTTGAGCCTCTTTGAGAGCTTTTTCCTTAAAAGTGAAGGTCAGCTGAATCAGGCCCGGCAGGTCCGGCCAGGCGGTCAGGTTGGGGGTCAGGACGTAGCTTTGGTACTGAAGGGGGTTAATGGCCCCCAGGGTGGGATGTTCCAGTGTGTCCCGGCTACCATCGCACGTAGTTACCCGATCCACGTCAAAGCCGTTGCCGCCGAGTTCGTGGCCGATCACAGGGGTGTAGACAAGGCCGGGATCGGCCGAGTCGGTCGTCTGGACCTGGGTATCCAGCCAGACCTGGGTCACGCCAGGAGCTTCCCGCAGGGCGGCCAAGTCGTTTTCGGGGATGGCGGCCGCTACGGAATGGATGATAGCCAGGTCTTGGCGCACCTGGCCGCCATAGCGCTCCACCAGGCCGGCCAGGTCGGTTCCCGGCTGACCCTGGATGATGACCTCCACCGGGGCCGTTGAAACGGCGACGGCCGGGGCCTGGGGCGTCGGGGTCAGCGACAGCCCTACCAGGAGGGTCACCGCCAATACCCAGGCATAGCCCGGCCGTAAGTGGAGACCTGTCCAGATCAAACCAGCCAGCCAGCGAAGGCGGGTATCTATTTCCTTGCGGATGGTTTGAAACTGCTTGTTCATCGTTATCTCCTTGGCGGCTTGCCATTCAAGTCGCGCTACTCCTAGTCTGGCTGACGACCATTAAGAGGATTGTTACGAAGGGGGACGGCCGGTAGGAAATGGGTACTGGGGAAATAAAAAAGGCGTGAGGTGGATTTTCCTCACGCCTTGCTTCACCAATTTTCGCAGAAACCAGGTTTCTGGCAGAAACCTGGTTTCTTATGGTTTCCTGCTAAATCCTTTTTTCGGAAACCTGTATCTCAAACTAAACAGGAACCAACGCCCCCACCTGTGGTCCAGTGAACTGTTTGCTCGGAACAACCAATTCCTCACGTATCACGCGACGCAATAGCTCCTCCAAAGATTCCTGGCGACGTTGAATATATTCGTGGAGGGCCTGGTTCATCAGTTCTTGATAATCCCCACCACCTGCTTCCTCGACCTGTAGACGAAACCACTCTATCACCGCATTATCGAGCCGGAGGGTGATACGGCTTTGGTCTGGTGGGATGGACACAACAGCCCCCCGTTTCCCTTTGCTGAAATCATATTCTTTGTTCATCAGCTACCTTCGTATTCCTTGCGTTCAGAAAAAGTTGCCTTTCTAGCTGAAATGATCCGGATATCGTCCCCACGATAGGTGTAGACAACAACCAGGATACGTCCAAGAGCATCTGTGCCAATAGTGGTGAACCGTTCTTCGTCGGGATAGTCGTCCTCTACGGTGATAGCCATATCGTCTATGAAGATAGTGACGGCGTCGGCAAAGCTAACCCCGTGTTTGCGGCGGTTAGTGGCCGCTTTACCTTTGTCCCACTGATAACTCACAAAAGGATTGTATGCTTCTTGTTGAGCTAAAGCAAAAAAGGCGCGAGGTGTTGTGTCACCTCGCGCCTTGCTTTGTTGGCATGTAGGTCACGCACGTATGATATGTGACCTACTCCTGGGGTACCCAATGATTGACGGCCGAGGTCGCCGAACTCCACGTATAGCCACCACTCCACGTATAGCCACCGCTCCACGTATAGCCGCCGCTCCACGTATAGCCGCCGCTCCAGGTGTAGCCACCGCTCCAGGTGTAACCGCCGCTCCAGGTGTAACCGCCGCTCCAGGTGTAGCCGCCGCTCCAGGTGTAGCCGGCATTGTCCATGACGTAGTAATCGCCGGTGGTGGGATCCTGGTTGGCCCGGCCGCCGTAGTGCTGAAGGCCGGCCAGGTCGTAGTTGAGGTTGAGACCCTGATTGGCGCAGCCAGCGGCCGCGCTGTTCACTGCGCCAGAGGCATCTACCAGGCCCGCCCCCTGCTGGAAGATACTGTAGGCCAGGCTGCCCGTGCTGGTCAGAGCCGGTCTAGCCGAGGCCATTAGCCGGCACTTGACGTCGTCAGGGGTCAGGTTGGGATTGGCTTGCAGCATGAGGGCCACGACGCCGCTGGTTACGGCCGTCGCCTGCGACGTGCCGGACATGGTAAAGTAATCACCCTCACCCCGAAATTGGGGGTAGGTGGTCGCCAGGCGTGCATTACTGCCCACCAAGGCCAGGATGTGACCACCAGGGGCGAGCAGGTCAGGCTTGACGAAGCCCTCTACGGTGGGGCCGGTCGAGGAGAAGGAGGCCAGTTGGTCGTCGGCGGGGTCGGCCGGGGTGTAGTTATCGGTCATAGCCCCCACAGTAATGACGTAAGGCACATTGCCGGGGACGCCGATGGTCATGGGGTTGGGACCCCGATTACCGGCCGCCGCCACGACCACGATCCCCGCTTGCCAGGCGCGCATGACAGCCTGGTTCAAGGGATCTTCCCAGTAATAAGACT
>JBFMFT010000466.1:0-4005 GCA_040751925.1 Chloroflexota bacterium | reverse complement strand
GGGGCGAGGCAACGCGGTGGCTATTCGTCTCTCTGCGCGGCATCCTCTCCGCGTTGCCTCGCCCCTACTTAAAACTCATCGTCTTCATCTTTACGGCTAATCCATTGTAACGCAAGCTGCCAGCTTGCACGGGCAAACTAGCAGTTTGCCCCACAAGTGGTTACAATTAGACTGTCTGTTGAATAGAAATTGTTCCCTCCCGATCACCCATTCCTAGTTGCTGCGTCTCTCCTACCACGCCCGCCTGCGCCTTCTCTTGATTCCCTATTTAGTCGGAATCATGGTTCTGGTTGTTCTGCCGGCCGCCCTCTCCTTTGGCCTGGCTTTCTTTCAATACGACGCTCTTTCCCCTCCCCGTTGGGTGGGCCACCTGAACTTCATTCTGGCTTATACCGACGAGCTATTTTACCTCAGTGTGCAAAATTCACTGGCCCTCATTTTGCTGCCCGTGCCGCTCAGGGTGATGGGAGCTTTTGTCCTGGCCCGGCTGTTGCAACGGGGCGGCGGCCGGTGGCTGGGCTGGCTACGGGCGGCCGTCTACCTGCCCAGCGTCATTCCCAGCGCGGCCTATGCCCTGGCCTGGCTGTGGATTCTGAACCCACTCTATGGCCCCCTGAACCTGCTGCTACTCAAAACCTGCGGGGTTTTAGAAACCCCGCAGGTTTGCCAATTGGAGTGGCTGGTAGACCCCGTAACGGCCAAACCCGGACTGGCCCTCATGTCCCTCTGGCAGATTGGCGAGGGCTTCCTGGTCAGCCTGGCCGCCTTGTTGGACCTACCGGCCGAGATCGAAGACGCCGCCCGCGTGGATGGCGCCGGCAGTTGGCAGCTATTCTGGCGCATCGCCCTTCCCCTGACCGCGCCCATCCTGCTCCTGCTCACCTTCCGCGACGCCATTCTGACTTTTCAAGATTCCTTCACCACGATTCTGCTGACGACCGGCGGCGGCCCCTACTACGCCACCTACACCCTGCCCCTGTTCATCTACGAGCAGGGCTTTGGGCTGCTTTCCTTTGGCACGGCCGGGGCCGCCCTGTGGATTCTCTACGCCCTGACTGGCCTGGTCGTCTTCTTTCTGTACCTGACAGCCAAACAGTGGAACATTGGCACGACCGATGAGACGTTTGTCCTTTAGGCGTAATGCGTATGGCGTCATGCGTAACAGGAAGCGTTACGCATTACGCATGACGCATTACACACTACGCACTCTTCTAGCAGTAGTTTTCCTCTTACCCTTACTCTGGATGGTCGCCGCCGCCCTCCATCCGCCGGGCGCGCCGTTGCCCCAGACGTTGCGCCTGCTGCCGGCCGCCCTCAGCCTGGCGAATTTCGGCCGCGTGTGGGAATTGGCGCCGATCGGCCGTTTCACCCTCAACTCCCTGCTAGTGGTCGGGTTAGCCGTCCCCCTGACGCTGGTCACGGCGTCCTGGGCCGGTCTGGGCATGGCCCGCCTGCCCCGCGCCAGCCAACGGCGCTGGGTGGTCCTCTCCCTGGCCGTCCTCATGGTGCCCAGCATGGCTCTGTGGATGCCCCGCTTTTTCTTATACAAGGCCCTGGGCTGGCAGGATTCGTTGTTGGCTCTCATCGCCCCGGCCTGGATGGGCAGCAGTCCCTTTTACGTGCTGATGTTCTACCGGGCGTTCCGGCGGATTCCGGCCGCCCTCTACGACGCGGCCCGGCTGGATGGGGCGGGCATTTTGCAAACGTGGGCGAGGGTGGCGCTGCCCATAGCCCGGCCGACGGCCGCCGGCGTGGCCCTCCTCACCTTCATCCTTTACTGGGGCGACTTCACCACCCCCTTACTTTACCTCCGCACCGAACGCTACTACACCCTCCCTATTGCCCTGCAATTACTCCAGCAGATGAGTCCGTCCGATTGGCCCTTGCTGATGGCGGCGGCCGTGTGGGCCACCGCCATTCCCGTCGCCCTCTTCCTGGTCGCCCAACTCTATTTCACCCGCTAGGGTAGAACCAACGTGAGCTCAAAGATTGTCTTTTTTCTCTTTCTCTCCCTTTCTCTCTTAGGCACAGCCTGTAACTCAACAGAATCTCCCGCCGACCGGCCGGTGCGCTTCATGGTCTTTGGCGATGCGGCCGAGCGCGCGGCCTATCAACAACTGGTTGACGCCTTCCACCAGACCCACCCAGACCTTCAGGTAGAACTCACCCACATTCCCTCCCAGAGCGACTACCGCACCCGGCTGGTAACGGAGTTTGCCGCCGGCTCCCCGCCCGACGTGAGCCTCATCAATTACCGTCGCTACGCCAGCTTCGCCGCCCAGGGGTTATTAGAGCCAATTGGCCCTCATTTAGAGCAGAGCCAGGTCATCCAACCGGCCGACTTCTACCCCGTCGCCCTGGAAGCCTTCACCTGGGAGGGAACGCTGACCTGTTTACCCCAGAACATCTCTAGCCTGGTGGTTTATTACAACCGCGATCTGTTCCAGGCGGCCGGGCTGCCCGAACCACCCGCTAAGTGGACGTGGGCGGAGTTTCTAGCGGCGGCGAAGGCCTTGACCCGTGACGTGGACGGCGACGGCCGGATAGACCAATATGGCCTGGGGATCGAGCCTTCGCTGATACGTCTGGCCCCCTTCGTCTGGCAAAACGGCGGCGTCATCGTGGACAACCCCGACACTCCCCACCGCCTGACCTTGACCCGTTTCCCCTCCCAGGAAGCCTTCCAATGGTTTGTGGATTTACGCCAGGTTCACCAGGTTGTGCCAGATCGGGTGGAAGAGGCGGCCCAGGACAGTGAAAATCGCTTCGTGGCTGGCACGACGGCGATGTTCCTCAACAGCCGCCGGGGGACGCCCACCTACCGCGAGATTACCACTTTCACCTGGGACGTCGCTCCCCTGCCCAATGGCAAGACCTCGGCCGGTATCCTGCACAGCGACGCCTACTGCCTGGCCGCCAGCAGCGCCAACAAGACGGCCGCCTGGACCTTCATCGAATTTGCCAACTCAGTAGAGGGACAGACGATTATTGCCAGCAGCGGCCGGACAGTCCCCTCCCTCATCGCCGTCGCCGAATCGGAGGCGTTTCTAAACCCTGGGCAGGCCCCCGGCCGCAGCCGCGTCTTCCTGGATGGGATTCCCGTCCTTCAGCGCGTGCCGGTCATCAGCACGTGGGACGAAATCGAGCAGATCGCTAACGAGGAAATTGAACGGGCCTTTTATGGGGATATAACAGTGGAGGCGGCCGGCCGCTTGATGACCCAACGGACAGAGGAGTATTTTCTGCTGGGCCAGGCGGCCGTGACGCCCTGACCTGAAGCACTTGACCAACCCTTCTTGGCTGGCAATCCCAACGATACGTGGTACAATCAGAACACTTGTGCTTGCCAGGGTTTCCATGGGGTGTCATCATGACACCCCATCGCGGTGATGATGTGCCTTTCTGAAAGGATACCAGAGTGGTGGAAAACTATCTAGCCAAAGCCGGGGCGCAGATTATTCGCACCGGCTTCGACACTTACCAGGCCCAGTTCAGGGCCCTCACCCGGCGGGCCAAGAGCCGCTTTGAGAACCGCGACGGCCACGGGATGCGACGGGATGCGGCCGAACGGCTGGATATCTACGGCCACTTCGTAACCGAGGTGGAGACGCGGATGCGCGGCTTGCTGGGGGAGGGCCTCGGCCATAAGCGTACCTGGGAGGCCATGAAAGACCTCTACTCTGGTTGGATTACCGACCGCGAGGACGGTGAGCTGGCCGAAACCTTCTTCAACTCCATTACCCGTCGCCTCTTCACCACCGCCGGTGTCAACCCTGACATCGAGTTCGTCAAGACGGCCTACGAAAAACGGGCCACCAACGGCCGGGCCACCCTCTGCCACGTCTACGAACGGCCGCCCGCCCCCTACGACCTGGCCCTTTCCATCCTGACCACCTATGCCTTCGCCGCGCCTTATCAAGACCTCGGCCGCGACGCCCACCTGGTTGGCGCGGCCATTGAGTCTCACTGGCAAGCCGGGCGCATCTCCTTCCAGCACGTCGAGCG
>JBFMFT010000465.1:0-4007 GCA_040751925.1 Chloroflexota bacterium | reverse complement strand
CCACAAAGACTCAATTTGGCCGAATCAGTGCCCAAAATCATCCATAAATGGCTATCAATTCTCTGAAATAGCCTCCAATCGAATAGAAACGCCTTCTGTTTGAACGTTTTCGTTCAAAAATAAGGTGTCAGGTTTTAGGGGCGATTATGAACGAGAAACCCGTTTTGGTCATGCGCGAAGGTCAGCTTTCGGGGCAACGGTGGACGATTGACCACGATGAACTTGTCATCGGCCGGGGGAGCGATTGCCATCTAACCCTGCCAGAACGCCAGGTGTCGCGCTACCACGCCAAAATCGTCCGCCAGGATAGTTGGTACGTCCTCTACGATTTGCAGAGTAAGAACGGCACCCACCTGAACGGGGCGCCGGTCATTCAGGCGATCGTCTTACAGGATAGCGACGAAATCCAGATTGCTCTGTGCGTCAAGTTGGTCTTCATTGGCACCGAGGCCACCCTGCCCCTGAGCTTTGAGCCACCCGTCCGCCGGGGCAACCTGGTCTTGGACGAGCAGCAACGGTTGGTCTTGATTGACGGCCGCCAGCTATCGCCGCCCCTCTCCCTGGCCCAATTTCGGCTCATCAAAACATTGTACGACGCTCAAGGGGCTGTCTGTGACCGCGACGCGATTATCCGCGCCGTGTGGCCGGGTACGGAGGGAATGGGCGTCACCGAACAAGCGATTGACGCCCTGGTGCGCCGCACGCGGGAGCGCCTGGCCGAGCTAGACCCCTATAATTATATTATGACTGTGCGTGGTCACGGCTTCCGGCTAGAGAATGAGCCTCACTGATCACGCACGGGCCAAACTGCTTTCCAACAGACCCCTGATTTGTTGCATCCGTTCGGTGAGAGCAGGGGGGGTGGATTGGGTCAACATAGCGTCTACGATCCGCAGTAGGTCGGCCGTCACCAGGTGGCGGTTTTGGTTGAGCAACTGCTGCTGCGCTTCCAGCGATGGGGCCTCCATCAACCCGTTTAGAAGCTGTAGTTCAGGCGGGGCGTCCCTCTCCATCTCGGCGGCAATTAACTCCTGGATGCTACTGAGAGCGTTGACCAGGGCCGTATTGCGGCTCTGTTTGGCCTGGGCCAGCGAGGATTCGAGGACGTATAGGAAGGTATCGTCAATTTCCGGCCAGCGTTCATTGAGGGCGGCAGCCGGGTCTGGGGCCTGCAAAAGGGCGGTCAGCGTTGTACGCGCCTTTTCCAGCAATCTTTCCGATTCCTTCTGCATTTCCGTCTGGATTTGCACCAATTTCTCACGCAGCTCAGTCAGGCGGTTGACGGCCGCCTTGTCCTTCTCCCGCTTCTTCTTATCAATCTGCGTGGTCAGCAAACTGAAGAACTGGTAGGTCAGGGCCGACGCGCCGAAAGCAGCCAGCATTTCCACCAGTCGCTCGTCGTCCTGGTTCGCCAGGATGTGATGCAGCAACACGTTAGGGCTTAGGCCGCCGGCCTTGCGAGCCTCCTGGTTGAGACGTTGAAGGGCGACCTGTTGCCGTTCCAGACGACGGCCGAGCGGCGTCTCACTGTAAAGTTGGGCCTGTAGATTGAGCAGGCCAATGGCCTGGGCCTCATCGCCGGCCTGGTTAGCCGCTTCCAGGGACGCGCTCATCATGGCAAAAAAGGTCTCGTCAATTTCGCCGGCCCGTTCCTTGAGTAAGATGTCCACCACATCGCTACTGGCGGTGGCCAGAGTTCGCAGCAACTCCGCTTGCTTGCGTTGGCGGGCCAGCATCTCTGGCGTGATGCCCTCGGTTGCCAACACCTTCTCGACGAGAGTTTGCATACTCAGGATCGTCTGCGGCTGGAACATATAGCCGCGCCGTTGCTCTGGCGGCAGGCTATCCATGGCCTGGCGCTGCAATTGGCCGATGATCCGTTCCTGCTCAACCTGCGACAGCCCCATTTCCACTGGCACGTAAACAGCAAAAAGCTCGTGGGCCGGATCGTGATAGAGGAGAGGGGTGTGCAGGGGGCCGCCCAGGCCGCAGTGCGGGCAAACGGCCACGTTGAGTCGGCCGCTCAGAAAAAGCTGCTTTAACTGGGGGGTTTGGCCGACGTCAATGATTTGCAGCACTTCGGCCGTGTATGGCCGGCGGCAATTCGGACAAGTGATCTGAGTACGCATGAAATCTCCGGTAGAAACCAGGTTTTTCCCAAAAAACCTGGCTTCTTCTTACTCCCTGGGTAGCGAGAAGGTAAAGGTTGTGCCAGGCTGGCCTGGGTTATCTTCGTCGTTATTACTAAACCATACGTGGCCGCCGTGCGCTTCCACAATGGCTCTGGTGAGGTATAGTCCCAGGCCCGTTCCTTCGGTTTTGCGGCTAAGGGCGTTATCCAGGCGGGCAAACTTCTCAAAGATGCGGTGGGCCTGGTGGCCGGGAATGCCAATCCCCTCGTCGCGCACAGAGACCGTCACGTAGTCTGGGTAGACCCGGCCGCTAATCTGAATCGCGCCGCCCTGGGGTGAATACTTGATGGCGTTGCTGATCAGGTTGCTGAAGACCTGGGTTAGCCGCCGCTCGTCGCCGCGAGCCAGAGGAAAATCGGGCGGAAAGTCGAATTGGAAGGTATGGCGGCTGGTTTGGCGGCCGAGCCGGGCGGCCGTCTCGCTCGCCAGGTCAACCAGCGACACCTCGCCGCTCAAATCCAGCCGGAACGTGCCGGATTGCAGGCGGGAGGCTTCCAGGAGGTTGTCAATTAGCTCATTGAGCTTGTCGGCCTCTTCGTCAATAACAGTCAGGTATTCATCCTGGACTTCTTTCGACCAGTTAGCGTCCTGCCGGCGCAGCGTGCCGGCGTAGCCCTTAATAATGGAAACCGGCGTTTTTAATTCGTGGCTGATGATGGAGATAAAGGTCTTCTGTAATTCTTCCTCCTGGCGAAAGCGGGTCAGGTCGGTGGCGTTGGCAATGAGGTTGGTCAGCCGGCCGTTGCCATCCAGCACCGGGGCGTAGGTGATCCCCAGGCTGATTCGCTGGCTGTCCGGCCGCTGCAACTCCCCTTCCACGCGCAAGGGGGCAGCCCCTGGCAAGGGCCAGCCGTTGGCCATGGCCTCGTTCAACTCGACCGGGCTTTTCAAGGAGTGCCAGGTGATCACCTCGTCGTGTGGGCGGCCGATGGCCCGAGCGGCCGGCCAGCCGGCGATGTGGCTAAAGGCGGTGTTAAAGACGGTAATCGTCAGCCGTTGATCCAAAATCATAACTCCATCTGCGCTCTGTTCCAGGATAGCATCTAGTCGCTGCTTCTCGGCAATGACCTGTTGGTATAGGCGGGCGTTCTTGACGGCAATGGCCGCCTGGTCGGCAAAGCTCTGCAACAGGCCGCCGGCGTCGCTGGTGAAGCGATAGGCCCCAGCCTGGAAGACGAAAATCATGCCGATCAGGTCATCGCCGCTCATCATGGGCAGGCGTAAGACCTGGGACAGCCCTAGCTCGGCTGTCTGGGCGATTTGCTGCATCCGCCGCGTCAACTCTTGAACCACGTCCAGGTCGGCCGGGACAGCCTCCAGGAGCGGGCCAAAATGTTCCAGCAAACGGGTGGGAATGCCATAGACGGCGACAATCTTAAAAGAGCTGTCGTCGGGGTCGGCCAGGGCGATGATGCCGGCGCGGCCGGAGATGAACTCCACCGAGGCCTGAACAATGATCCGCAACACGTCGGCCAGGTCTAGCTCGGCCGTCAAGGCCCGGCTAATCGCCAGCAAGTATTCTCTTTGCCGGATGCGATAGTCAATTAGCACAGAGGGGATTGTAACATACTGTAAGGGTAAGCGTAAGAGTGTGACCCTTACGCTGGCCCTTACTCCCCAACGCTGGCTGGATCAATGCCCGCTTCTTTGAGGGCTTTATTATAAGCTGACTTGAGCTTGGAATTGGCAATGCGAGCCTTGCGAACTTCGTCAGGCGGCATATTATCGGTAATTTCGATGTACTGCGGCCGGGGAACACCGGCGGCGGCCGCTACTGGGGCGGGAGTAGGGGCCACCGGCGCCGCCGGGCTGGCC
>JBFMFT010000464.1:0-4039 GCA_040751925.1 Chloroflexota bacterium | reverse complement strand
CAATTTAGCTACCCCTGGCGCGTCCAACCGGCGTAGCGTCACCCCCGTCGCCACAATGAGAGTATGACAACTAACTTCCAACCCATCGTTCAACGCCACGTAGCGGTAAGGATCAGCCACCCGGATGCGCGTCGCTTCCTGGGCCGTTAAGATTTCTACCCCGAAGCGGCGGGCCTGGGCGGTGGCCCGCCGGGCCAGGTCTGTTCCGCTCAACCCCTTGGGAAAACCCAGGTAATTCTCGATGCGCGAACTGGTACCGGCCTGCCCGCCCGTCGCTTCCTTTTCGATGAGCAGTGTCTTCAATCCCTCCGAGCCGCCATAGACGGCCGCGGCCAGCCCGGCCGGCCCCGCCCCCACAATGATCAAATCATAGAAGGGATGGGCAGCCCGCGTGGCCAGCCCAATCTTTTCCGCCAATTGGCGATTGTCCGGCTGGGCCAGGACAGTACCATCGGGGAAGAAGACTACGGGCAAGCGGCCGGCCGCCCCCTGCGCCTCCACCAGTTGCCGCGCCTGCTCGTCCTTCTCGATGTCCAGCCATTGGTAGGGTATCTGGTTGCGGGCCAGAAAGTCCTTTGTCTGGTGGCTGCCGGGCGACCACAATGTACCGGCTACCCGAATTCCCTCGTAGGGCAAGGTTACGTTGGCCGCCCAATCGGTTAGCAGCTCCTCCAACACCGGATAGAGGTTTTGCTCTGGCGGGTCCCAGGGCTTCATCAGGTAGTAATCCAGACCGATGACGTTGATGCTCTGGATAGCCGCTTCGGTGTCGGCGTAAGCGGTGAGCAGCACCTTACGCGCCTCTGGGTAGAAGTGGATGGCCTGGGTCAAGAACTCCGTCCCTGTTACCTGCGGCATTCGCTGGTCTACCAGGAACAGGGCCAGGGGCGCGTTGCGGGTTTTGAGTTGCTGGACGGCGGCCAATGCTTCTGCTCCCGACCCGGCCTTGACGATCCGGTAATCCGCGCCAAACCGTCTCCGCAAATCCCGCTCGATGGCATTGAGGACGGCCGGCTCGTCGTCAACGGTGAGGATAATGGGTTTAACCATAGTTAATGGCCTAAGTGTAACGATCTGTGAGGGTTATAGCAACCTAAGTTAACTGTTGACTTTGCCCTTTGGCCGGGGGATAATCACCCGTCAATTACCAACGAGCCTCCCCATCACCAGTCGTGGTGGGGGCGGCCGTTAAGGAGGCGTTTCAATCGTGAGAAAGCTCAAAGTTTTCCTCATTATCTTACCGCTATTCGTTCTTTTGGCTGCTCTAATCACGGCGCAGGCCAGCGCGACAACCCAGGCCGCTCAAGGCGACGTGTCGGGTATCTATCGCGGGGTGAGTACGGCCGTCCAATTCGACGTGTCGCCACCCCTACGCACGATTGCCCCATTGACGCCGCAGAATCCGGCCGGCTACGAAGTGCCTGACCGACCCTCCGGCCTGGAAGGCCCGCTCGGCCCCCAGGATCGGGACCCATTGGTGCAATCTCTGGTGGGGGGGCGCCTGATTCCCGCCCCCAGTGTCACCTTCAATGCCTTCACCGGCACGTCCGCCCCGCCCGACCCCAATGGCGACGTTGGCCCGAACCATTACGTGGCCATGGCTAACGTCTCCTTTGCTGTGTATAGCAAAACGGGGACGCTGCTCTATGGCCCGGCCGCCAACAACACCCTCTGGTCGGGTTTTGGTGGGGCCTGCCAGAACGAAAACGCCGGTGACCCCATCGTCCTCTACGACCAGTTGGCCGACCGCTGGCTGCTGACCCAATTCACGGCCGCCGGCCCGACCTATTACAACTGCGTGGCCCTCTCCACCACCGGCGACCCCACCGGCACGTACTATCGCTGGGCTTTCAGCACCGGCAACAACTTCCCCGACTACCCCAAATATGGCGTGTGGTCGAATGGCTACTACATCAGCACCCGTGAGTTTGCCGGCGGCTCCACCTTTGTCGGCGTCGGGGCTTACGCCCTCAACCGCGACCAGATGTTGGTGGGCAATGCCTCGCCCCAGGTGATTTCCTTCCTGGCCGCGCCGGGTGGGGCCGCCTATAACGTGGGCGATGGCCTGCTGCCGGCCGACCTGGATGGCACGACTCTTCCCCCGGCCGGTAGCCCGCAATACTACGTGGGAACCATGGATAATGGGGCCAGCTATGGCGCGCCCCAGGACGCTATCACCCTCTGGAAGTTCGTGGTGGATTGGGTGACGCCGGGCAATTCCTCCTTTACTCTGGCGAATACGCTGAACGTGGCCGCCTTTGACTCTATTTATCCCTGTTCGGCCACTAACAGTCGCGCCTGTATTCCCCAACCCAACACCACCAACAAAGTGGATATTTTGTCTTACCGGCAACGGCCGATGTTCCGCCTGGCCTACCGCAACTTTGGCACCCATGAATCATTGGTGACCAACCAATCGGTCGAGGCGGCCACCAGCCTGGCCGGCGTTCGTTGGTACGAACTCCGCAGCCCCAACAGCAGCCCGGTGGTTTACCAGCAAGGCACTTATGCCCCCGGCACGACCGATGGTATCCATCGCTGGATGGGCAGTATCGCCATGGATAAGGACGGCAACATGGCTCTGGGTTACAGCGCGTCGGCCGCCTCGGTGACTTTTCCGAGTTCGTGGTATACCGGCCGCCTG
Organism: Chloroflexota bacterium; assembly: GCA_040751925.1. Taxonomy (GTDB): domain Bacteria; phylum Chloroflexota; class Anaerolineae; order Promineifilales; family Promineifilaceae; genus JBFMFT01. The sequence continues at coordinate 1,395 of JBFMFT010000464.1, read as the reverse complement.
GCCGGCGACCCACTTGGCACGATGCCCCAGGGCGAAGGCTCGTTCGTCAATGGTACCGGCTCCTTCACCACCAACCAGCGTTGGGGTGACTATACGGCTATGACGGTTGACCCGGTAGACGACTGCACCTTCTGGTACATCAATGAATACTTTGTCAGCAATGGCTCCACCTGGACGCTACGTGTTGGTTCGTTCAAGTACCCGACCTGCGGCGGTGTCGTCCCCACTCCCACGCCCACGTCGCCGCCCACCAACACGCCGACGCCGACCGCCACACCTTCTGGGCAGACCTGCACCACTTACGTCAGCACGGACGTACCGAAGACCATCTCCTCTAGTGGCACGCCTAGCGTGAGTTCGATCATCAGCGTCCCCAGCGGCGGCACGATTGTGGACGTGAACGTGCTGGACTTGAACGGCACGCACACCTGGATCAATGACCTGGACTTCAACCTGACCAGCCCGGCCGGGACGGAAGTGCAGATTATGGCCCAGTCGTGCAGTTCGCAAGACAACTTCGACCTGAACCTGGACGACGAAGCGGCCCCTGGCCCCTGGCCCTGCCCGCCAACGGGCGGCGGCACGTACCAGCCGAGCAATCCGCTCTCGACTTTTGACGGCCAGACCAGCCCCGGCACCTGGACGCTGCGGATTGACGACAACGCCAACCTGGATGGCGGTAGTCTGAATGGCTGGAGCCTGGAAATTTGCACCTCTGGCAGCGCGCCGACGCCCACGCCTACCCCGCCGCCAACCAACACACCCACCCCGCCGCCATCGGGGAACACCGGCTTCCTAAGCCCGACCAGTAACGCGGCCGTCACCAGCAGCGCGGGTGACAACAACGGTTACGAAGTCAGCCCGAATAACGCGCACGCCAACGATGGGGTGTTTGCGGTAGACAATAACAGTGGCACCACGACGGCTACGTCTTGCACCAGCATCCGCAAGGACAAGCACATCTACCGCGACTATAACATCAGCATCCCAGGGTCGGTGATTGATGGGATTGAAGTGCGGCTGGACGGCAAGGTGGATAGCACCACTGGCTCGCCTCGCTTCTGCGTGCAGTTGTCGTGGAACGGCGGCGTGTCGTGGACGACGGCCAAGAGTACGGCTAACCTGACGACCAGTGAAGCGACGTACATCTTGGGTGGCGCGGCCGATACCTGGGGCCACACCTGGACGGTGAGCGAACTGAGCAATACCAATTTCCGCGTGCGGATTATTGACCGTGCCAGTTCCACCGCCCGCGACTTCTCGCTGGATTGGATCGCCGTGCAGGTGACGTACCACTAAACAAAGATCCTACCAGTTCCCTCAGTTCCCTGGGAACTAAAGGAACTTAAGGAACTGAGGGAACTCAAGAGCGGACGGCCGGGGCAACGGCCGTCC
>JBFMFT010000463.1:0-4045 GCA_040751925.1 Chloroflexota bacterium | reverse complement strand
CCAACCCCACCGTCACGTGGATATGCACCGTCTCACTCGCGCCGGGGGCGATTGGCCCGACACTGGTTGGGCCATCCACCATCCAGTTGGACGAGCCATAGCTGACGCTATAGGTATCGGTGGTGTTGCCCGTGTTGGTAATGACCACCTCATAGGCAATTTCACTGCCATAGACGCCGACGCCGCTCACGTCGCCTGAAGTCGTTACCCCAGCAATGATGGGCGGTTCCTCCGGCACACACGATTGCACCACCACGTCGTCCACGTACCACCCCTCGCGGCTGACTGAACTATCGCTGCCAAGCCGGAAGCGGAAGTTGACCGTCTGGCCGGCGTAGGCGTCCAGGTCTACAATAGAGTTCAGGTAAGCCTGGGGGTCGCCGCACCAGGCGTTGAGACCGCCCAGCGGGTTGCCAAAGCTGCTGGATACCGCCCCATCGTAGGGATCGGTCAGCAGCTCCGATTCCAACTGCGTCCAATTGCCGCCGCCGTCGGTGGAGATTTCCAGGATGGCCCCATCGTAGCAACCGCCGCCGGAGATGTCTTCAATAGCCTGGTAGTTCCAGAACTGGAGGGTCAAGGGGCCTTGGCCGCTGGGCAGGGCGACGGCCGGTGAGACCAGTCGTTGGTCGCTGACGGTGGCCGAGTCAACGGCCTTGTAGGCATACGCGCCACTGTGCGGCCGTTGAGTGGACAAAGCCCAGGTGTCGCCCGTGCCGCTGTGCGTCCAACCCGCGCCGCCCGCCTCGAAATCGTCGGTAAACTCGACGTTGGGCAGGTAGCCCGGCGAGCAGTCGCCAGGAGCCGGCTCTGTCGTAAAGCTAAAGACCTCTGACCACTCGCCGTCACCGCAAGGATTGGTGGCCCGCACGCGCCAGTAATAGGTCGTGTTGGTGTCCAGGTCAAAGCCGATGGTGTAGGTGGTATCGGTGAGGCCGCTGGCCGAATCTACGATATTGCTAAAGCCGCTATCGGTAGCAATCTCGATCTCGTAAGTTCCACCCTGGCTGGCGGCCGTCCAGGTAAAGGTCGGCCGCACGGATTGGTTGGTGGCCCCGTCGGCCGGGGTGAGGAGGGTGAGTTGGTCGGGCGCGGAGGCGTAGAGGTTCAGGCCCACCGTAACGGTGTGGGTGCTGGTAGGAGCGACACCCACCACGTCAACACTGTAATTCCCACTGGCGGCCGCGCCGGTGTTACCGATGGTCAGCACGCTGGTTCCCGGTGGCGTGACTGGATTCACGCTGAAGTCGGCCGTCGTGCCGGCCGGGTTGCCACTCGCGCTCAAGGTGACCAGGTCGCTGTAGCCCAGGATGGAGCCAATCGTCAGGTCGTAGGTGGCGTCGGCCGGGGCGCACACGTCTTGCGAGGTTGGATCGGCCGAGAGGGTGAAGTCGGCGGCCAGGGCGCAGTTGTAGCACACCAGCACGAAGTCCTGGTCGGTGGTGTCGCCGGTGTAGGGGATGCCGTCGCCACTAATGTTGGCCGCGTCTACGGTGATGGTGGCGCTACCGGCCGGGCTTTGGATAAAGACGTTCTCGATATTGTTGAGAACGTCGGCCGTGCCGCCGGTGCTAGACCAACCGGCGGTGAAGCGGTTGCCCAGGTAGGTGTTGGCCCCGTTGACCACCGTCAGGTTCAGGTTGTTGACCAGGGCCGGGTTCGCTCCTACCGCCCCGGGCGCGTCTGACCAGGCCACACTAATTTTGAGTGGCTTGGTGGGGTCAGGCACACCCACACTCAGCGTCCACGATTCACCCGTGTTGTCAAAACTGTCTAACTGGTCACGGTAGATGACGTTGGCGTCTGGGCTAACCGTGTCGGGCAGGTAGACGCGCCCCCAGCCTTCGTTGAAGTTCGGCCGGTCGGCCGTACCCATGTCCCTGGCCCCATTGACCAGGAGAGCCTTAGCCATAGCCGGGCTGGGGTCGGCCCCGGCGTTGAAGGTACGCCACCATTCGGTGATCAGGACGATGGAGCCGGAAGCGTGAGGGGCGGCCATGCTCGTCCCTGAACAGTAGACGTATAGGTTGTTGGTGCCAGGGATGGGAGTACCACAGATCGAGCCGGTGTCATTATAAGCCGAGATGACGTTTTCGCCAGGGGTGGCGATGGTCGGCACGTAACGGCCGTCCTGGGCTGGCCCGCGACTGCTAAAGCTAGAGATAGTCTCGATGTTGCCACCCAGGCGATAATTCTGGCTGCTGGCGACGATGATCAGGTTTTTGGCCTCTTTGGGCGAGGTCAAGGTGTAAGAACCGGGGCCAGAGTTGCCGGCCGAAAAGACCTCAATCAACGGCTCGGCCACCGAAGCGGTGTCGAAGTTGCCGTCGCGTACCATAATATCGTGGGTGCGCTCCGACGCCTGATAGCCGTGATTGGTGCCTTCGCCGGTCGTCCAGGAGTTGTTGCCGCCGACCGCCCCGCCCAGAACAGCCTGCTTGCTGTGTTCCTGCCAACCGCCGGCCGGCGGCCAGGGCGAGCCGGAAAGGGAGTTCATAGCGAAGAAACCGACGCCAGGAGCAACCCCCAGGCCATAGTAGAAACCACTAGGGTCGGTGAAGCCGCCGGTGGCGTCGCCACCCACGATACCGGCCACGTGCGTGCCGTGACCCTGGCTGGGGCAATCGCTACCCGGTTCGCCCGGCGGGTTGCAGGCGGTGGGGAAGCTATAGCCGCCCACGATGTGTGAACCCAAGTCCGGGTGTTGGTAGTCCACCCCCGTGTCAATGATGGCCCAGGTGACGCCGGCCCCATCGTAGCCCAGGTCGCCCAGGAAGGTGAAGTAGCCAGGGAAGGGGACGCCGCCGGTGTAGTTGCCGGCGATGATCTGGTCGGAGATTTCATCTTCCAGCCCCGGCTCTGGGCTGGAATAGCCCAACCAGAGGACGGTGTTCAGGCGGGCCACGCTCTCGACGGCCGCCTTGTCTAGTTGCACAATCGCGTCGTAGAAAGCCTTGTCTGGCTGAGAGGGGAAGGCTTGGGCCACCTGGCCGCCCAAGTCGGCGATGGCCTTGAGGGTGGCCTCCAGGTGACCGTCGTTGTAGAACATGACGTCTACGTTGGTAATGCGGCCGCTATATTGCGCCAGGTCGCCATTGATTTTGTAAGCCGGATGGAACACGCCCTGCCAGCGCACAAACTCCAGGCCGGCCGCCGCTTCGGCCTGGGCGGCCGTCCCCCATACCAGGAAGGTGTGGTGGGGATAGTATTGCAGGACGGTCAGCCCGGCCGCTTTGAGTTGTTCCAGCCAGGCGTCGTTGGTGGGGCCAACCAGTTGCACCAGGCGCAGGGCCGGCCCGCTCTGGTCAGCGCGCAGTCCGGCCGGCAGCGCTGGCTCGCCCTCGATGAGTGGGTCAAAGTGATAGCCCATCACCCGCACCTGGCCGGCGTCGGTCGCGTAGGTGAAGGGAACGTTACTGGCCGATAGGCGGCTAAAGCCGGCGTCGTCCAGTTCCAGCCAGTGAAAGGAACCATAATCGGCCGCCAGGCGGGGGTTGAGGCCCAGGCTGGTAGCCGCGCTAACGGCGGCGGCCGGTATCTGCACGAAGTGGCTGCCCGTAGCCGCCGCGCCGGGCGCGCCGGGGGGAGCCATGGCGACGAGCAGGGTGGTCGCCAGCAAAAAGAGGATAACGTGTAGGGGTTTACGGGACATTGAGTGACCTCCAGAGGGTATGGTAGAAGGTATTTACTCAGGTTGCCTGTAGAAACCAGGTTCTTTGCGGGTAATTACGATGGCTGCCCAGAGAAAAACCTGGTTTCTGGCTGAGTGTTACGGTAGAAGGTAATTAGCGGCGTCGCGCTTGGGCAACGGCCGCTATGATACCAGCAGCAGCCGGGAAAGAAAAGGGCTGCCGCTGTAGCGCAAGCTGGAAGCGTGCGCTACGGCCGTAGGGACATTTTCGGCTATTTGCCCAGGATGCCGGCCGATGTTATAATCTTCGTCGTCCTGGGCGCGTAGCTCAGTTGGTTAGAGCGCACGGTTCACATCCGTGAGGTCAGGGGTTCAAGTCCCTTCGCGCCCATCACAACACACTCCCGGCCGCTC
>JBFMFT010000462.1:0-4054 GCA_040751925.1 Chloroflexota bacterium | reverse complement strand
CGGCCGCCCGCTCCAGCAGATTCACGTTGCGTTGGGGCAGCTTTCCGACGTTTCGCCAGAATCGCTTACCTTTTATTTTGACCTGCTACGGCAGGGAACGCCGGCGGCTGCGGCCACTTTGCTCGTGCGCCGTGAACCCGGCCGGGCTACCTGCCAAGCGTGTGGACAGGAATCGTCTATCGGGCCTGACGATGGCTGCTGCCCGGTCTGTGGCTCCACGCGCCTGCGGGTGACGGCCGGCGACCGGCTGCTGTTAGAAGCGGTGGACGTGGAAGACTAGAGTGGTATGTGTTCTGAGTTCCTTCAAGTTCCTTGAGTTCCCTGGGAACTAAGGGAGATGGAGGGAACTTGTTTGCGGATGTTCGCCATGTGCCTGTCACTGCCGGCCCAAATCCTGGCCATCCAGGCCGATACGGCCATCGTAGCCGCCGGCTCAACCCGCCTGGAAGTCGGCCGCCGCCTGCTGCCGGAGGCCCGGCCGGGCGATTGGGTTCTCATCCATACCGGCCAGATCATCAGTCAGATTTCGGCCGAGGAAGCGGTCATTATTCAGGAACTCATCCAAGAGATCGTCGCCCTGGGCCAGACCGGGGAAGACCCTTGAGATTCAACGGCCGCCGGTGGGTCGTAGGCCGCCCGACGAACCGAGGTAAGCGTAGGCCCGTCCTTCCTCCGGCTGGCCGTTGCTGTAGAGGTACGCGCCAATGATGGCATCCGCGTAACCGTCACCATTTACGTCGCCAGCCGTCCCAACCGAACGAGCAAAGGTGGCCCCACGCTGGTTGCTCTCGCCGGTCCAGTTGGCAAAGGGGCGCAGGCCGACGGCCGAGCCATGATAGACGAAGGCCCGTCCTTCCTCGCGCTGACCCCAGGTGTAGTGGTAGGCGCCGATGATCACGTCGTCGAAGCCGTCATTGTTGACGTCACCAGCCCGGCCGAGGGAGTAGCCAAAGGCGGCCTGGGGCTGGTTGCCCTCGGCAACCCAGTTGGGCGACCGGCCCAGACCAGCGGCCGAACCCAGATAGAGGGTGACAAGGCCTTCACTCACCTGGCCGTGGCTGAAGTGGTAAGCCCCTACCAAAACGTCGTCATAGCCGTCGTTATTCACGTCGCCTGCGCCGCCGACTGAGTGGCCTAGCCAGGCTTCAACCTGCTGGCCCTCGGCCGCCCAATTGGCGGTTAAACTGGGACCGCCGGCCGAACCATAGAAAACGAAAGCCATCCCTTCGTCGGGCTGGGGGTGGTCGTAGTGAACAGCCCCCACGATTACTTCGTCGTAACCATCGCCGTTCACGTCGCCGGCCGAGCCGACGGCGAAGCCAAAATTGGCCTCGGCCTGGTTGCTTTCGGCCGTCCAGGCGGGGATCAGGCTAAGACCAGCGGCCGAGCCATAGTAGACGAAGGCCCGCCCTTCCTCTTCCTGGCCGTTGCTGTAGTCATCAGCCCCCACGATGAGGTCATCGTAGCCGTCGCCGTTCACGTCGCCGGCCGCGCCGGCGGCGTGGCCGAAAGCCGCGCCTTCCTGGTCGCCTTCGACTATCCAATCGGCGGTCTGGCTCAAGCCGGCGGCCGAGCCGTAGTAGACGTAGACCCGCCCTTCCTCCTCTTGGTCGTTGGTGTAACCATCGGCCCCCACGTAAACGTCATCGTAACCGTCGCCATTCACGTCCCCGGCGCGGCCGACCGCGCCGCCGAAATAGGCGTCGGCCTGGTCGCCGATGGCGACCCAGTTGGGAATGAAGCTCAGGCCAATGGCCGAGCCATGATAAACAAAAACTCGCCCATCCGTTTCACCGTTGTCGTACTGCCAGGCCCCAACGATGACGTCGACGTAGCTATCGCCGTTCACGTCGCCGGCCGTACCGACCGACCAGCCAAAATAGGCCGAGGCCTGGTTGCCCTCGGCGATCCAATCTGGTGTGGCGGCTTCCGGCCGCAGAAGTAGCCCGCTGTAGCCCCCGATGGCTAATAGAGCAAAGGTGAAAGACCAGAATCTTCGGTTCATGGCAAAATCCTTTTGGTTTCCGAGCGGAAACGGCCGAGAATCGGGTTAAAGCCCGTATCTGTAGTGTATGCCACTTACCCTATAATGCAGGTGTCTTTTGTCACGGGTTTGGCGGCCGAAAGTCACCCTTACCGTTCAGGCTTGGAGGACGAGAAAGGTAGCGGCGTTGCTGCTTCAGTAACCCAAAATGGTTGCGAAACCTGGCTTCCGTGTTATCATGTCAACATGATACGAGTTCCAACCCATCGTGAGCCGACTCATCCAGGGGAAATGCTCCTGGAGGAATTTCTGATCCCGATGGGTTTAACTCAACGGGAATTGGCTGAAGCGATTCACGTACCCTATCAACGGGTCAATGAGATTGTCAACGGCCGGCGGGGGATAACACCAGCAACGGCTCTGCGCCTGGCTAAGTTTTTCGGCATGTCGGCCGATTTCTGGCTGAATGTGCAGTTACGCTGGGACTTGCACCACGCGCAATTGGCAGAGCAGGAGGCGTTGAAGAATATCCAGGCTTATGCGGCCGTCGCAGGGCAGGTCTGAGTGCCAATCAGTGTGGGGGAGAGTCAGCTAGAGCCATGGGGTGTTTTGAAATGGCTTCTACTGTGGTAATTGTAGCAGGTAAGCCTCTGGAAACTCATCCTGACGGGAGACAAAGGCGACGGCCGTGCCATCAGGCAACCAGCGGGGAGTAATGTCATACGGATAGACGGTCCACCCCTGGGGTATTTGTATCTGCTGCAGCGGATTATCGGGACTGGGAGCGGTCAGGCGGATGGTTGCCCGGTCGTCCAGGTCGAGCAGCCACAGGCTATAGCCGTTATGATTCTGCCGCCAATAAGCCAGGTGTCGGCCGTCGGGCGACCAGCCAGGCCAGGAACCATCGGCCGCCACTACCTGGGCGGTGCCATCGGCCGCCTCTACCATGGCCAGACCACCCCCGTACCCATCCCAACAGGCAAAGTGTGTGGAGGTCGGAGACCAGGCAATTCTGGAACGGGTGTAACACGCTTCATTGAGAGCGATGGGCGGCTTATCGCCGGTCGTCAAGTCCACCAAAGACATGGCGAGACCGCTGCATAGGACAGCGTAACGGCCATCTGGAGAGACGTCTGCGCTACCACAGTCCTTATCAGGGGGTAGGGCCAGCCTTTCTTCGTCTAACCACTGCGTCTGGCCCTGGCGATCAACCAGCCAGACCCCCGGCCGCTGCAAGACAGTGGCGAGGGCTTTGTCTCCATCCATTACCCAGAAGGGCGCGCTCAGGCATCCCTCTGTACCTGGCAGAGGACCGAGGTCAGCGTAAACAGTACGGCCGCTGCCCACTTCAGCCAGCCACAGACGAGCCAGGCCAAGGCTCTCATCTTCGGCCTGCCCCAGGTGGGCCAGGGCGTCGCCTGCCGGTGACCAGGCAAAAGCGCCAAAGCCTGCGTTTTCAATGAGGCGCAGCGGCGCACTGCCGGCCGGATCCAGCAGCCAGAGATCGTAGAAAGCCTGGCCATCCGCTACTCGTGACCCTAACGCGGCTATTAACCGGCCGTCGGGGGAGTAAAGCGGAGAGCGCAATGATTCGGTGTCTGGCGGTAGAGGTATTGGGCGGGTATCTTGCCTATCGGCGTCGGCCAGCCACAAGTGCCAATCGCGAACGAAGACCACCTGGCGGCCGTCGGGTGACCAGTCGTGCGCCTTGTAGCACCATGTATCGCCGTAGATGTTGGGGTTCCAGGCGGCGTGACTGTCCCTATTCACGACGATGGGTATGGGCCAGGTTGCGCCGCCCATCAGGGTATAGCCGCTGGCCAGCCCCAGCCACAGGTGGCGGCCGTCAGGCGACCATTCCAGGTCAACCACGCCCAGGGGTGTTTGGCTGAGGCGATAGAGGGTAAATTCCGGTTGGCTGTCAATGGCCTGCCATACCATCATTTGGGCCATATCTGCTGAGGAAAACATAGAAGGCGATAGAACAGGTAGGGGTGTTGGTGAGGGAGTGGGGGAGAGTGTGGGTGTGGGTGTACGGCGGGGCGTTTTGGTCGGCGGTATGGGTGACGG
>JBFMFT010000461.1:0-4058 GCA_040751925.1 Chloroflexota bacterium | reverse complement strand
TCAATCCAGCCGCCCTGCGGCGACGGATTGACGAGCATCTGAAGCGGTTGTGGCTACTGGCAGAGTAACACTCATTTTGAGGCAGCCCATACCCCTTCGGTAACACTTTGTTTTGAGGCATCACGGGTAGTTGAGTGGGGTGAAGCGGCCTTGACGCACAGCTGCCAAAGTGCTATGCTGTGAGCAGTCGTGCGTTTGGACAGGTCTAGATTAGACAGGATTTACAGGAGTGTTTGAGGCGCAAGGCACTGCGGAAAGGCGCCTCGCGCCGCTGATTCGGGAGGGGGTTTTCATGCGTCCCCAAAGAATTTGTCTTGTCATTCCCTTTCTTTTGTTCTTGGGCCTGGTTCTAGGGCCGGGCCGCAGCACGCTCTACGGAGCGGAGGTGGCCCACAGTGCGCCACCCGGTAAGGTGTCGCTGCCGGCCGGCGTCTCGGCCGACTGGTGGGCGGCCGTGCAGCGAGACATTGCCCAATCACCAAGCCCCCGCGGTCTCTCGATCACGCCGGACTGGACGGCCGAAAGCGATCAGGCTGCCGCTTACTATGGCGGTTCGGTGGCTACGGCTGGCGATGTCAACGGCGACGGCTATGACGACGTTATCGTGGGAGCATTCCAGTATGATAGCCCCCAACTTGACGAAGGGCGAGCCTATCTCTACTTTGGCTCGGCTGGTGGCCTGAGCCAGTCGGCCAACTGGATATCCGAGAGCAACCAGTCCAATGCCGCCTTTGGCATCTCGGTATCCTCGGCCGGTGACGTTAACGGCGACGGCTATGATGACGCCATCGTAGGGGCGGATGACTACGGCAACGGCGGGCGGGTTTTTGTCGTCCACGGCTCGGCCACCGGCCTGAGCCTGACACCCGATTGGACGGCCGTGGGTGACCAGGCTTATGCCTTTTTCGGTAGCTCAGTAGCCGCAGCAGGCGACGTCAATGGCGACGGCTATGACGATGTAATCATAGGAGCGCCCTGGTACAACCACGGCCAAGACAATGAAGGACGAGCCTATGTTTTCCACGGTTCGGCTTCTGGTCTCTCTACCAGCGCTAACTGGTTAGCCGAGAGCAACCAGCCGCTGGCCCAATTCGGTAGCTCTGTGGCCACGGCCGGCGACGTCAATGGCGACGGTTATGACGATATCATCGTGGGGGCATACTACTACGACAACGGCCAAGACAACGAGGGGCGGGCCTTCGTCTACCACGGATCGGCCGCCGGCTTGAGCCTAAGCGCCAACTGGACGGCCGAGAGCGACCAGAACCACGCCTATTTTGGCCGGTCGGCGACTACGGCCGGTGACGTCAACAACGACGGCTACGGCGACGTTGTTGTAGGGGCAGACGCGTATGATATCAGCGTGGCTGACGAAGGGCGGGTCTATGTCTACTATGGTTCGACCGTTGGCCTCCCGACCAGTCCCAACTGGATCGCCGAGGGCGACCAGGCCAACGCCTCCTTCGGCTGGTCGGTGGCCACGGCCGGCGACGTTAATGGCGACGGCTATGACGACGTCATCATAGGGTCCCACGTGTACAACAACGATCTTGACAACGAAGGGCGTGTCTTCGTCTATTATGGTTCGGTCGCCGGCCTCTCCGTCAGTCCTGATTGGACGGCCGAAAGCGACCAAGCCGACGCCCTCTTTGGCCGGTCGGCGACTACCGCCGGTGATGTGAATGGCGACGGCTATGACGATGTAATCGTGGGTGCTGACCAGTACGACAACGGCCAAGACAACGAGGGGCGGGCCTTCGTCTACCACGGCTTATTGGACTTCTTCAGGCGTTCCAGCGTGCCGCCTATCCCGCCGCCCAGGCCGTAGTGAGCGGCCAGGCAGCGCGGAGAAGATGTAAAATAGGGAGAGAATGTCCGGCCGCGCGGCCCCAACCCTACGTTGGCGCGTTGTTAGCCAGCGGACGGCCGGGCGGCCGGGGGAATTTGATGACCACGCCAACGGAGCCGGGCGGCCGCAATGAGTCTTTCCAATCGGTTGATAGTTGTATGCTTTTGTAATACAATTGCATAAAAGAGGCGGCCGTCTAGTGAGGATTTATGAACTCATCATTGAACCAGGGCGCGAAGAACACATCGCCCATCATGGAGTGACCATAGAGGAGGTCGAAGAAGTTGTGTTTGGGACGCCATTGATTCTCCGAGCCCGCCAGGGGCGTTACCATGTTATCGGCCAAATGAATGCCGGCCGCTACCTGGCTATCTTTCTTGCCCCACGAGAGGGCGGGGTCTATGGTCTAGTCACCGCCAGAGACGCTGACCAGTCTGAGCGACGATTGTACCGCTCCCATAAGAAACTCTAACAGGCCATGACAGAAATCCAAAAAGAAGCATCTCGGATTACAAGACAGTATCAGAGTCGTATTCCCTCCTTCAAGACGGTAGAAGAAGAAGCCGCCTTTTGGGATACCCACAGCAGCGTCGAGTTTGAGGATGAACTCGAGGTTGTCACCGACGTTATCTTTGTCAAGGCCCGGCCGCGTAAAAGGGGTCTTACTGTGCGACTGGATGAAGACACGCTAACCAGGCTGGCCCAACAAGCACAAGAGAAGGGGGTTGGCCCTTCTACGCTGGCGCGTATGTGGATTTTGGAGCGACTACGTCGATCTGAAAACGATGTGGCTGGAATGAAAGGGGGAGCGTAGAGAAAGCTGGGGAACGGCCGTGAGAAAGCAAGCAAGCGCGGCCGAACACTGCCGGCCGATCAGGGAAGCGGCCAGGGCGGCCTCGTTAGCGCCAGGTGGACACCGGCCGGGGGCTGACGACTATAACTTTGCCGGCCTGCACCGCGACGCCTAGTACAAATGGGCGATTCGAGCCAGCCCAGGGCAACTGCGCCAGAGCGTAATTAAAATCGCTGGTCGTTTGTTGCTTGTGGGGGCCGAGAGCCTGCATATAAGAGTCCCTCGTACTGGTGTTATAGGGGGATAGACCGACCATAGTTTCCTCGTTTGTGGCTAATGCTCACTATTGCCTGTCATTGTAGCAGAATCGGAGTGAAATGTCCAGCGTGAGGAGATAGTATTTACGGCGATGGAATAGGTCATATTGGGCAGCCGGGTGACGTTGATGATGCCATCTGAGCGGAACTCGCTCCGGCCGCGCGTACTCTCAATAGTAGCCTGGAATAGCTCGAAGCGGGCAGTAGGCACCTGGGTCACCCCTACACTTTTCTGCAAGACGTTGTTGTAAACCTGATCGGCGACGTGGGGTGGCAGATTGGCCGGCATTTGCACCTGCTGGACGTGGCTGAGGGCGGCCGCCGCTTCAGGGTTGCTGAGGACTATCTCCAGGGGGTTAAAGGGGACGTTGCACGCCATTTCTTCCTCCAGTGAGAGCCAAACGCGCCAGAGCAACTCCTCCAGCTCGGCCGGGGGATCTTCGATGGGCAGTTTGATTTGGCGGGCCTCGTGGCGGCCGACCGGATAGCCATGGTGAAAGAAGGCCTTATTGAGCGCCTCGGCAATGGCCCGCGCTTCGTCCTTATCCTCCATGTGGAGTCCTAGCAATTTGGCCCCCAGGGAAAGGGATAGTTGCGAGCTACGCTTGGCCGAGCCAATGGGGATGGCTCCCACATCTTTACTGAGCAACTCGAAAGCTCGCCCCAACTCCTGCTGGTCGGTGATGCCCACTTCTTCGCGGACAAAGCCCAGAAAATGAACCAGGTCCTCATAACCAAAGTAAGTGACGACAGGTTCCTGGCCGTCGTAGGACTTGGTCATGGGTATCTGGGGATCTACAGGCCCTAGATTGGCGAAGGGGTGCATAACGATAGAGTTGGCCCCCAGGGCAACCAGGGTGGCGGCGCTGTAGGCGGTGTAGGGGAGCAAGACGGCAATGTGGTCAAAGCGCTCGCGCAACAAACTGACCATCCGCCAGGCGACGGTTGAGTCACCGCCATAGCTGACCAGCAAAACGTCTACCTGGCGATGCTCCTTGCCAATAGCGGCAATTTGACGGATGAATTCGGGTACACCGTCGGGGGCAATCTGGCCGCCGGCGTAGGGGCGCAGACTGGTCACGAAGCTGATGAGCGGCCG
>JBFMFT010000460.1:0-4088 GCA_040751925.1 Chloroflexota bacterium | reverse complement strand
TGCGGCCGGCTGCTGGCCGCCGAGTTGGGGGTCGAACCCAGTCCAGAGACGGCCGCCCTCTATGAGCGCATCCGGGCGGCCGTCGCCTCGCCCACCCTCTCCCTGCCGGCCGAACCGACGCCGCTGGTCGGCCGCCTGGCGGAAGTAACCCTCCTCAGTCGCCAACTGCGGACGGCCGATTGCCGGCTATTGACTGTCACCGGGCCGGGCGGGGTGGGCAAGAGCCGCCTGACCCTGGCGGTGGCCGAGCGGCTGGCTGGCACTGGGGACTTTCTACACCAGGTGGCCTACGTCCCCCTGGCTGGTGTGGCCTCGCCGGCCTTTCTGGCCCCGGCCATCGCCGAAGCCTGCCAGTTTGCTTTCTCCGGCCGCGAAGACCTCCAGGCCCAACTCTTGAACTACCTGAGCCAGAAAGAAATGCTGCTGGTACTAGACAGCTTCGACCACCTACTCTCCACGCCGGACGATTCCCCGGCCACCCCAATCCAAAATCCCCTGGTCTTTCTGGCCGACCTGCTCCGCCGCGCCCCGGCCGTGAAATTACTCGTCACCTCCCGCGAGCGACTCAACCTGAATGGCGAATGGGTCTTCCCCTTGAATGGGCTGACCCAGACCGAGGGTCTGGGTCTGTTTCAACAGAGCGCGGCCCGCGCCAGGCCGGGGTTCATCTTCACCGAGAGCAACCAGGCGGCCGTCGAGCGCATCTGCCACCTGGTAGACGGCCTCCCCCTGGGCATCGAACTGGCCGCCAGTTGGGTGCGCGTTTTGTCCTGCGCCGAAATCGCTGCGGAGATCGAGGGCAGCCTGGATTTTTTAGCTTCTAACGCCCGCGACGGCCCGGAACGGCAGCGCAGCCTGCGGGTCGTGCTAGACACATCCTGGCAAATGCTCACCCCGGCCGAGCAAGCCGCTTTCACCCAACTGTTTCTTTTTCGCGGGACATTCCAGCGTGAGGCGGCGGCCAAGGTGGCCGGAGCTACCTTATCCATTCTGTCCGGGCTGGTAGATAAGTCCATTATCCACCGCCATCCGAACGGCCGTTACGAATTGCATGAACTTCTGCGTCGCTACGCCGAGGAACAGATGGGCCAGGGTGGCGAGCGAGCCGCCTTGCAGTCCCGCCACGCGGCCTATTTTGCCGCCTGGGCGCAGCAGATGGAGACGCAGCTTCAGGGTGGTGAGGGCCAGCGAGCGGCCCTGGACGACCTGGCGGCCGAGATTGAAAACGTCCGCGCCGGCTGGCAATGGGCGGTTCAGCGCGGCCGCCTGGCCGAATTGGAACAGTACGAACGGCCCCTCTATGAGTTCTATCATACCCGCAGTTGGTTGCAGGAGGGGTGTGAGACCTTCTCGGAGGCGGTGGCCGCCGTTGAACCACTGGCAGAGACGGCCGATAAGCAGCGACTCTTGAGCAAGCTACTGGGCCGCCAGGCCGCTTTTTATGACCACCTGGGCCACTATGAACAGGCGAAAGAAATCTTGCGGCGAGCGTTGGTTATGGCCCAAGAGGTGGAGGCCCGGCCGGTCATCAGCTTCCTCCAACTGAAGCTCGGCCGGGTGGCCCACAACCTGGGCGACATGGCTACGGCCAAAACGCACCTTGAGGCTGCTCTGGCGGTGAGCCGTTCCCTGAACGATGCGGTCGCGATGGCTAATAATCTGGAGGGGTTGGCGATTATCGCCCTGAACCTCGGCGATTTTGACCAGGCCCGCCGGCTTCGTGAAAGCAGCCTGGAACTTTACCAGCAGGCCGGCGACCAACGGGGCATGATGGTCGCCCTCAATAACATGGGGGCTATCGCCTACTCCTGCGCTGAATACGCAGAAGCCAAAAGGCGGTTCTCGGAATCGGCCGCCCTCAGCCGGGTTCTCAGCGACCGCCGCTCACTAGCCATTGCCCTTCATAACTTGAGCGAGGTGTCTTACCGCCTGGGGCAATACGAGGAAGCCCTGCGCCTGGGCTACGAAAGCCTGGCCCTGTTCGAGGAAATTGGCTATCCTCTCGGCGTGATCCACGGCCGTCTGAATTTGGGTAACATCTATACGGCTTTGGGTGAGGCGGAAGCAGCGTTGGGCGAGTACCGGCCAGCCCTGGGGTCGGCCCTGGCTCTATCGGCCATGTCCCTGGCGGTGGAGGTTTTGCTAGGCTTCGCCAGGCTGTTTATCCAGCGAGGCCAAAAAGAACTGGCTCTGGAACGGCTGGCCTTCGCCATCCACCATCCAGCCCTACCCCAGTCGGAGCGGCTGGAGGCGGAGCAACTGTTCGCAGAGGTGGCCGCCGGCTTGCCGGAAGGGATAGTCGCGGCGGCCGAAGCGCGCGGCCGGGCCCTCTCTCTGGAAGAACTGGCTGCTTAAACCTGTCAGGTTTGGAAGTCCTATGAAGATTCCCTGGCAAGCCTGGTATGGCGATCACGAAATCGAATTAACGTTCCCGGCCGGGTGGCAGGTGGAACGAATAGCGATGGCCGACGCGCCGGCCGCGCACCCCGATACCCTACGCTACAGCCTCTATAACCCCACCGGCGCACCCCGTTTGCGCGAACTGGCCGCTCCAGGCTGCAAAGTGGTTATCGTGGTCGAGGACATTACCCGGCCGTCGCCGACGGCTCGAATTATCCCGCTTGTGTTGGCTGAACTGGAAGCGGGCGGCGTCCGGCCGGCCGACACCTCCTTCCTGGTCGCCCTGGGGGCCCACGCCCCCCTGCGCCGGGCCGAACTGGTCTTGAAACTGGGTGAGCCAGTCGTGCGGAACTACGCCATCTACCAAAACCACCCCTACGAAAACCAGCTCTACCTCGGCCAAACCCAGCGGGGTACACCCATCTACCTCAACCAGCGTTACCTGGCGGCCGACCTGCGGATCAGCGTGGGTAGCATCTTGCCCCATGGCCTGGCCGGTTTCGCCGGTGGCGTCAAGACCGTCGCCGTTGGGGTGGCTGGCATCGAAACCCTGCACGCCAACCACAGCCGCGCCCGCCAGACCCCCGTGCCGATGGCCGGCCGCCTGGATGGGAATGACTGCCGCGATGACCTGGAAGAAATCGGCCGCCTGGTCGGGTTACACTTCATCGTCAACACCGTCGTCAACTCCCGGCGCGAAATTGCCGGGCTATTCGCCGGCGATTTTATCGCCGCGCACCGCGCCGGCGTCGCCTTCGCCCGCCAGGTTTACGCCACCGAACTGCCACCCCCGGCCGACATTGCCATTCTCAACGCCTACCCCAAGGACAGCGACCTGGTGCAGTTGATCAACGCCCTGAACGTCGCCGGCCGCGACTTGCGGCGGGTCATCAAGCCCAGTGGCTCGGTCGTCCTAGCCACCGCTTGCACGCACGGCGTGGGTGTTCACTACCTTTCTGGAACGGGCATGAGAGGGCATGGGCCAATCCATCGCCAAAAACTGGGCCTGGGCCAACACGGCCTGATCATCTACTCCCCCAACCTTTCCCCTCTGGACATCCAGCACTACCCAGGTGACACCTGTCTCTTTAACGAATGGCTGGCCGCCATCGCCGCGTTGCAACGGCGCCACGGCGAGCAGGCGGCCGTTTCAGTTTTTCCGACGGCCGCCCTCCAATTACCGGCCGACGTGGCGGCTCTGGCTGAGTGAGCGAGAAATGGCTCATACCCTTATCCCCTCTCGTTTGGGGAGAGGGGATAAGGGGGCGTTGGTCTCTTAGACCCGCAAATACTTTTTCCACTCGTCAGGGACTTGACCACTGATAATCAGATAGTTGACGCGGGGCAGCTTTGGCTCGAAGCGCAGACGCATCCCAGCTTCGTGAGCGGTGCGGTTGCCCTTGCGCTGGTTGCAGCTAAAGCAGGCGCAGGCCGTATTGCCCCACGTGTTCCGGCCGCCCCGCGAGCGGGGGATGATGTGATCCACCGTGAAGTCCTGGCGGGTCAGGTGACGGCCGTTGTGACTGTGGCCGGTTTGCACACCACAGTAGACGCAGGTGAAACCGTCCCGCTTCAGTACCCCCCGTTTCGACCAGGCCACGCCCCTTTGCGGCACGTTGACGTAGTAGGTCAGGCGGATGACCGAGGGAACCTCAAATACCCTACCCGGCGTGAACAAGCGATGGGCG
>JBFMFT010000046.1:0-18285 GCA_040751925.1 Chloroflexota bacterium | reverse complement strand
TGCTCGGCCGGGGCGACGTTCTAGGGGTCTTCCAGGTAGAGGGGGCGGGGATGAAGCGGCTGATGAT
The DNA here is from genome assembly GCA_040751925.1 of Chloroflexota bacterium. Lineage (GTDB taxonomy): Bacteria > Chloroflexota > Anaerolineae > Promineifilales > Promineifilaceae > JBFMFT01. The sequence goes on along the minus strand of JBFMFT010000046.1, from coordinate 18,218 downwards.
GGAGATGCGGCCGCAACGTTTCGACCACATTGTAGCCGCTATTTCCCTGTATCGGCCGGGGCCGATGGAAAATATCCCGGAATACATTGCCCGGATGCACGGCAAGAAGCCCATCCAATACCATCATCCGGCCCTGGAACCCATTCTGGGCGACACCTATGGCATTTGTGTCAGTGGTGATTCACTGATACTTAACGCTCGCACAGGTCAACGCGGCCGGCTGGATGAGGTGAAGGATTGGACTGAGTTTTACATTCAGGGGATTGATGACCAGTGGCGACCGGCCGTTGGGCGGGTTACCCATTGGATTGACAGTGGCTATCAGCCCGTCTATCAAATCAGGCTACGCAACGGCGCACAGATTAAGGTGACAGCCGACCACCGCTTGCTAACAGAGGAGGGTTGGCGACCTGCCTCTGATTTGCAGATTGGGGATTACGTCGCCACGCCACCCGCTTTACTCGGCCCGGCCGAAGCGGAGACCCTAACTGAAGATCGCCGCCGCTTACGAATCTTAGCCTATCTCATTGCCGATGGAAGCCTGGCTAGTATGGCTTCAGTTGATTTCGTGTCCAAAGACCCGCTTTTACTGGGCGAATATCAACGTTGCCTGGCGACTTTCGAGAACCTTCAGTCTAGTCACCTACTGCAAATTCGTGACGTCAGCCGCATCAGAGTCGCAAAGGACAAAGACAGTCAAGAACATTATCATGCACCCAACTCCTTACTGGCCTGGCTACGCGAGTTGAAGCTAAAACATCCATCAGGTCACAACCCAGGTGGTCTTCGTAGCCATGAGAAGTTCGTCCCGCCTTTTGTTTTTCAACTTCATGATAAGGACATAGCCTTCTTTCTGGCCTCGCTATGGGATTGTGATGGCCACATGGGTCACAAACTCTGCCACTACAAAACAGTATCCCGGCGACTGGCAGACGACGTGCAAACGCTGTTGCTGCGACTAGGCATTCGTTCTACTATCTATGCGGCTCAATATACAAACCCGGGTGGTAATGGTTCTGGCCCGCAAACACGCCACAGCTATCAAGTTACTGTCTATGGCACAAGTCGCCTGGCTGAACTGCTGCAACCTTTCATGGTGTCAGCCAAACGGGAGGCTATTTGCCAGAGCTATGATTCAACGACCATTGCCCGCTTACCTTTTATTGCTGAAGTAGACACAGCCACGTCCTTATCACGCCGCGCACTCATGGCCCAGTACGGCATTGACCGTCAGCACTTCTATACCAAACGGCGCAGGCTGGAACGCATCTCGACTCAAGTCGTAGCCCCCTTAGCCGCCGTCTTGAACCTGCCAATTACCAGGCAACGATTGAATCTCGCCTGGGAGGAAATTATCGCCATAGAACCGGCCGGCATGGAACACGTCTACGATCTGACGGTCGAGGGGTTGCATAATTTCGTCGCCAACAACGTCCTGGTTCACAATTGCGTCTACCAGGAGCAAATCATCCAGATCGCCTCTCAATTGGCTGGCTACGAGCCTGGTGAAGCGGATATGATTCGCAAAGCTGTGGCCAAGAAGAAAAAGGACCTCATGGAAAAGCACCGCCTCCAATTCACAGAGGGGGCCATGGCCCGCGGCTTTTCGCGTGAGGTTTGTGAGGCCATTTGGGGGGACATCGAGTTTTTCGCCCGCTATGGTTTCAACCGCGCCCACGCCAGCGATTACGCCGTCATCACCTGCCAGACAGCTTTCCTCAAAGCCCACTACCCGGTCGAGTACATGACCGCCCTCTTGAGCGTGGAGCGCAACAATACGGAGAAGGTGGCCCAATACCTGGCCGACGCCCGCCGGATGGGCATTAACGTCGCTCCACCCGACGTCAATTTGGCTGAACTAGACTTTACCATCGAGGGCGACGCCCGGCAGGCCACCATCCGCTATGGCCTGGGGGCCATCAAGAATGCTGGCACAACGGCCATTGAACTCATCTTGCAGGAGCGGTCAGCTAACGGCCGCTTCACCAGCCTGACCGACCTGTGCGACCGCGTGGACTTGCGACGGGTTGGCAAGCGCGCCCTGGAGTCTATGATCAAGGTGGGGGTCTTCGACCGCTGGGGAAGCCGGCCGCAACTGTTGGATGGGCTGGATCGGATTCTGAGTCACAGTGGCGGCGCCCGCGAGGCGGCCTCGGCCGGGCAAATGAACCTCTTCGGTTTCTTGGGCGTCCCCCAAACCATGCGCGTTGAGTTGCTGCGCCCGCCGGCGGCCGTTCCGCCTATAGACCCCAAGGAACTCTTGCAATGGGAGAAAGAGTTGATTGGCGTCTATATCTCTGACCATCCTGTGTCCCGCGCTCTGGAATCCTTGCAAAGCCTGGTGACAGCCGGCACGGCCGACCTGGACGAGACGATGAACGGCAAGAATGTGGCCCTGGCTGGAGTCATCACCCACGTCCGCACCCATTCCACCAAGAAGGGCGACCAGATGGCTTTCGCCACCCTCGAGGACTTGCAGGGTAGTGTGGATTTGGTCTTTTTCCCCCGGCCCTGGAAGGAACATAAAGAAAAGGTGCGGCTGGATCAGGTCTTGCTGGTGCGCGGCAAAGTGCAGCTTGGCGCGGGCAACAACGGCAATAAAGAGGGAACGACCATCCTGGTTGATAATGTGCAAACGAATGCGACCATTGCTTCAGCGGCCGACGAGGCCCCGCCAGAGACGCCCTTCGTACCGGCCGTGAATGGACAACGCAACGGGGTAGCCAGACCACCCTTGATGAAAGACGAAGGCCGGCCGGTAAATGACGGTAATCCGCCCAACAGTGACGAAGACCGTGGGGCAGCGGTCGAAGGGCTGACCACCGAACAGCCGGCCGCCAAGCGAAAATCCAAAATCCAAAATCCAAAATCGAATATCCCTCTGCCGCCGCCCAATTTTGATGACGACTGGCTGGCGACAGCCACGCGGCCGCCCGAACTGGATTTTGACCTGGCTGACGACGGGCTGCCGCCGCCCCTCAAACCCAATCACAACCTGGTACGAGACAAGAAACCAGGCTACGGAACGGCCGTTGAACCGGCCGCGCCACCTCCTCCCCTCTCCCTGGTAGGGAGAAGGGCCGGGGGTGAGGGCGAGCCCGATCCATCCAAAATCCAAAATCCAAAATCCAAAATTGTCACCATCGAGGTAGACGCCATCGGCGAGTGGAAAGAGACCTTCCGCCAGTCTTTGCACATTGCCCTCACCTATGAGGGAGCGGATCGCCTCTCCTTGCGGCTGCCCCGTTTCGGTCTGGTGATGGATTTTCCCAACTACCCCACCCGCTTCTGCCCGGAATTGGTCAGCCAACTACAGGCCCTGCCAGGCGTGTTGCGGGTGTATTGTCCTTAGCCCCGTAGACCTACGAGGCTACATTCTGCGGCCTCAGCGTCTAGTATGATAAATGAGGAGGAGAAAATGATTGCGAAGAGTCGCGTTTTGGTAACCCTATTGGCGCTGAGTCTGCTGCTGGGCCTGCTGGGGGCAAGCCGGGCCTATGCCGGCCGGGCCGAACCCCCGGCCGCTCCCCCCAACGACGGGGGCTGTTTCACGTTCACCCGCACCCTGCAACGGGGAATGGCCGGCCGCGACGTGCGCGAACTGCAAATCCGCGTGGCCGGCTGGGCGGCCGACACCACCAGCCAAACTTACGTCATCATAGATGGCATCTTTGGCAGTGGGACGGAGGCAGCCGTCATCCGCTTCCAGAACGCTTATGGATTGACCGCCAACGGCATCGTGGACGCCGCCACCCAATCCCAGTTATACGCCCTGGAAGACAGCGATTGCACCACTATTCACTTTGATTGGAGCGAGTTCTACTCACCCGATTGCGGCTGCTTTAGCGGCGGCATGACCACGACCCGCCGCGTGCAGGAAGGCGTGCGCCGGCTGATGTGGAAACTGGAAGCGGTGCGCCAGAAGAATGGGAGCAACCCCATTTATATTACCTCTGGCTTCCGCACCATCGAGTACAATGAGCAGGTGGGCGGGGCGTCGAACAGTATGCACCTGTACGGGGTGGCGGCCGACATCGTCATGTCTGGTTGGAGCTTGGACGACACCGAGCTAGAAGCGGGCAAGGCCGGATTTAGCGGCATCATTGGCCCACCTGACGCCAGCCACCTGGATCACGTCCACGTGGACAGCCGGATAGAGTACCCCTACGGGTCGCAATACTGGTACTGGCCGACGATGTGGAGCCTGGGAGTGGATGGAACGCGAACAGACGCGGATTGGGATAGATAGGGTGTAGGGGCGAGGCAGCGCGGAGAGGATGCTGCTGAGGGAGACGAACAACCACCGCGTTGCCTCGCCCCTACTGATTACAAAATGGGTGGGGGAAATCGGCCGGGGATGCCGGAAAAACCGTCACAACCAAGTTATTCTAGTAGATACGCCAGGCGGAGCTATCTGCCCTAAATCAATCGCCGTCGAACATCTCTAGAGCGGCCCAGCCACGTGGCAGAGCTGGGTCGGGCGCGCCGCACTCGATGAGCCATCCACTTGTGCCTAACAAGGAGGCTCGAGATGTTCCACCAAATCGTTGCTCGTTGGCTGGCGACCTTGACCCTGGTCATTCTGGTCGGGATCGCTACCATGGCCCCGTTGGGTGAGTGCGCCGTTGCTACTGGCGGCGTCATCTGCGTCGGCTAGTGGGGAAAGGCGTTCCGTCAAACGCCTTTCCCCCCTTCCTGTTTATCCAGTTGTGACCGCGCAGCACGAAATTTGGCTAACAGACGGCCGGCCCAGGCGTCGTCGGGGAAAGCCCTCAATAGGGAGATAGCCTCGTCGTAATGCAAGTGAGCCTGCTCCAGCCGATTCTGCGCCACCTGCGCTTCCGCCATCGCCCCCAGAGTGTTCGCCAAATTCACCCGGCTATTCAATTGTCGCCACAAATGAAGGCTGCCCTGCAAGCAAGACTCTGCTTCGCTTAACCGTCCCTGCATCAAGAAGACGTTGCCCAGGTTGTTGGCCGTCATGGCCTGATAATTGAGCAGGCCAGACTGCCGCAGATACGGGGAATCGGCCCGTCGAAAGGCGGCTTCGGCCTCTGCCCATCTTTCCTGACTGTAGTAGAGTGCGCCCAGGTTCAACTCCACCATGACCTTATCCAATTCGCTGTTGGTCTGGACTAGAATCGCCAGCGTTTCCTGGTAAACGGCCAGGGCTTCCGCCACCTGCCCGGCCGCTTGCAGAGTAAGAGCCAACTCCTTCAGGGTGCGAGCCAGGTTGAGCGGCTGGTCAACCACACGCCAGAGAGCAACTGCTTCGCGGAACCACTTCTCGGCCGCCGTCCACTGTCCACGCGCATAGGCTATTGAACCCAGGTAGGCAAAAGCAGTCCCTACCTTATCCGGCGGCGCAGCCAGGGTTAAAAGACCCTTGAGGGCCGTTTGCGCCGCCTCTTCCGCCTCATGGTAACGCCTGCCTAGTCGGTAGGCTTCACTCAAATTGAGGCGGGCGTGGGCTAGCCGGTATTCGTCGCTAAGTTGCCGGCCGATGCGCTCTTCTTCCAGGTGCGCGTTGATAGCTTCTGCCAACCGCCCATTCAGCCGGTAGAGAACACCCAACTGGTCGAGTAAGCGGCCGTATAAGGCCAGGTCTGAACCCTGGCGGCCGGCCCATAGCCGCTCTAGGATGGGCAACCAGGCTACCCAATCCCCCCATCGCTCAATAAAGGGAAAGAATTGCAGGGCCAGGGCGGCCGTCGCCAACCAGGTCTCCTCCAGGCTCAGGCCAAATTCGATAGCCCGGTAGAGGTTCGGTCGTTCCAGGAGTAAAGCGGCCGCTTCGCCAGGGCTTATGTCGTCCACCTGCTGCCGCCAGTAGGTCAGGTTAGCAACCAGGGTGCGGATGAATTGAGGCGAGGGGGTCACAGGTTTTTCACCCAAAACCTGGTTCATAACTACTCAGCTAGAAACCAGGTTTTTCTCTGGGTAACCATCGCAATCCTTCGCAAAAAACCTGGTTTCTACAGGCAGCCTGAGCAAATACCCTGGTTTCTGGCTGAACAGTTAGTCCGGCCAGTGAATAATCTCCGTCCGCAGAAAGGTCTCGGTCAGGCGATGGATGCCGTAACGACGAGCCTGGGTGCTGCCGCGCGCTTCCAGCAAGGATCGGGTAAAGAGCTCCTCAACGGCCGCCAGGAACTCCCGCGTGGGCAAGCCGCTCATCCGCTGTAGATGTTCCGGTGTAGCCCCTGAACCGGCTACCAGGGGCATAGCCTGTAGAAGAGTTTGGGCTGGCTCACTCAGCGTGCGCCAGGCTTCCCAGTAAATGTGGCGGTAAAGACCCTCAATGGGCCCCGGCCGGCTTTGGGTGAGGTCGGCCAAAATTTGGGCCAGGGGCAAGGCGCGGGCCAGCCCCACCACCAGTTTGAGGGCCAGTGGATTGCCGCCCACGACCTGGTAGATAGCTTCCAGGTCAGACTGGCTGGCGGCGGCCAGGTCAGGCAGGCCGGCCAGGTCGGCCTGGTGGCGCAGCAGGGCTAGCGCATCGGGCAGGGCCAATTCATCGAGAGAAAACGAAAACACGTCGGCCGCGCCCAATAAGTGAGCGCGGGTGGTCAATAGAAACTTGCTGGGGCCCAGAAAAGTTGACACCTGATCGAGAGCGGCCGTAACGTCAGCTTCCCTCTCCAAATCATCAATGATCACCAGATGCGGCTCGGCCTTGAGGGTTTGACGCAAACGAGTCAATCGCTGGCCGGGGGCCTCGATGCCAGGCATTTCGGGCCACAATTGGTGGGCCAGGCCAGCCAACACGGTTTCCCAGTTCTGCTGGGGGCCCACCCGTCCGGCCGAGTCGCCCGCGTCCAGCCAGACCGCTCGTTTGTAGGTGAAGTTGGTGGAGAGGCGGCGGGCCACCGCGTCAGCCAGGCTGGTCTTACCAATGCCGCCGATGCCGGCGATGGCGATCACCCAGGGAGCGGCCGGCCGCCGCACGGCCGCCGCGACGGTTTGGATGGCCTGCTCCAAACCGAACAAATGGCTATAGGTCGGAGGGGGAAGCCATACCTCCCAGCGTTCCTGCTGCGACTGGCGCAGGGCCTTTTCCTGAGACAACAGGATGTTGCCCAAGTGCTGGACGGCCGCCTTCTGCCAATCATTCACTCGATCACGACTGACGTGGAGCCTCTGAGCCACTTCATCGGCGATCCTGCCCTCAATAAAGCGCTCGCGCAACACTCTGGCTTCTGTCTTGTCTTGCTCCTCCAACTCCGTCAATCCGCCCAACAACACGTCGTTGGTGGCCTGGCGCAGCGCCCTAGCCGTAGGTGAACCAGTGGTTTTGGCCCGCTGCTCCTGCACTAGCGACAGATAGGCCAGAAACTCTCGCTCACTCCTGTCGGGCTTGCGCCAGGTCTTTAGAGCGTCGTGGACATCCTTTTCCAAAGCGGCCGGGTCGTGGTCAGGCAAATAACTCATGGGTCGTAACTACTCAGCCAGAAACCAGGTTTTTCTCTGGACAACCATCGTAATTACCGGCCAAAAACCTGGTTTCTACAGGCAGCCTGAGTAAATACCATGGGTCCTTTTCACCGCCAACAGGGCAGGTCAATCTCTGGATCATACATCACCCAACCCATTTTTGCACAAGAGTCCTACATTCCAACCGCATCGCGGCACACCATTAGCCATAGAATGTCAATCAGTAGATTAACGAGGAGGTGTATCATGTCTAATCCTGTCAAAAGAATCTTGAACTGCCTACCATCACCTGGTACGGAACAGGACTGGGGAATAGAGCAGGCGTTGGCGGCCGAAGTGCTGGCGGCCGCCCCAGCCCTACCGATGGCGGTGGACTTACGAGCAAACTGGTGGGAGATCGGCGACCAGGGTAGCACGGGTTCCTGCGTTGGCTGGGCGGCGGCCGATTCCCTTCTACGCTGGCACTTTGTCCAGGCCGGCCGTCTGGCCCAGAATGTCAGGCTATCCGTCCGTTTCGCCTGGATGGCTGCCAAAGAGACTGACGAGTTCTTCCTCCGGCCGAGCACCTTTATCGAAACGGACGGCACCAGCCTAAAGGCGGCCCTGGACATTGCCCGCAAATACGGAGCGGTCAAGGATAGCATTCTCCCCTTCAAGAACGGCCGGCTCTACCAGGGCGATGGCAAGACGTTCTATGCCCTGGCCGCCCAGTATCGCATCGCCAGCTATTTCAACCTGGGTACAAATCTGAACGACTGGCGATGGTGGCTGGCTAACCAGGGCCCCGTCCTGACCCGTCTGAACGTGGACGACACCTGGGATAATGCCACAGACAGCAACGGCAACCTGGACTTCTACCAGCCGCACACCATCCGGGGCGGCCACGCCGTTGTCCTGGTTGGTTACACCCCCCAACGCTTCATCGTCCGCAATAGCTGGGGGGCGAACTGGGGCGATGAGGGCTTTGGCTACGCTTCACCAGCCTACGCCCAGGCCGCCTTTACCGAGGCTTACGGTATTACGGTATAAGTTTAAGGTCGCTGGTGATTGATCATTGGCAACTGGTGATTATCAATTACCGGTTACCCAGGCGGAGGCGTGTAATGACTCGTTATCGAATCTTATCTCTCGACGGCGGCGGCATCCGGGGATTGCTAACCGTCGTGCTATTGCAGGAATTGGAGGCGGCCGTACCGGGCTGGCTCGACCAGGTTGACCTGATCGCCGGCACGTCTACCGGCGGCCTGATTGCCCTCGGCCTGGCGCACGGCCTGGCGCCGGCCGACTTGCGAACACTTTATTACGACAAAGGCCCGCTCATCTTCCAGGATAGCCTCTTGGACGACACCCGCGACCTGGGGCGTATGTTGGGGGCAGAATACGACACGCGCCATCTCAGCCTGGAGCTAGACAATCTATTGGGGCGCACGGCCCTCGGGGACCTGAACAAGAAAGTTCTTATTTGCGCGTTTGACCTGGACAACAACCAGGTAGACCCACAACAGCGCACCTGGAAGCCCAAGTTCTTTCACAATTACGAGGGGCAAGATAGCGACGGGGCGATGGAGGCCCGCCAGGTCGGGCTTTACACCAGCGCGGCTCCAACCTATTTTCCCTCGGTGGATGGCTACATTGACGGTGGCGTGGTCGCCAACAATCCCAGTATGGCCGCCCTGGCCCAAACCCAGGATCCGCGCATAGAATGGTCTGTGCGTCCCCACCCGGAAGACCTGGTACTACTTTCCATCGGCACAGGCAAGCGGCTTCACCACGTCAAAGGCCAAAGGCACGACTGGGGTTACGTCCAATGGGCCAGACCCCTGCTGGACATTATGCTGGATGGCATCGCCGACGTGGCCCACTACCAGTGCCAGCAACTTCTAAGAGACCGTTATTGTCGTATCTCCCCGCTGCTCCCACAGCCCATAGATTTGGACGGCTGGCAAATGCGGGACGAGTTGGTGGCAATTGGTAAAGAGGTGGACCTGACGGCCGCCATCGCCTGGTTGCGGGAGTATTGGATGTAACCCATAATTGATGACATTCGCCCTGGTCTGGCAGGCAACAAGCGGTTAAAATAGGAGGGTGATGGAGAGAGGCGCGCCAACTTGAGGCGAATTGCAGGTGGACGCGCTTCTCCTTCCCGAACCTTGATAGCCTGGGGGCGATGGCATGAAGACCCGTCACCTGACCGTTCTGATACTTGTGTTGACATTCTTGGCCGGCCTTAGCCTGACGAGTAGCCGCCGGCCGGCCGTAGCTTATTCCCAACAAGGTGTACCTCCCCGGCCGTTCGTGTCTGACCAGGGCCTGGTACCACGGCCTCACCTGGCCGGCTACGGCCGCGACCCGGCCGCGCCCCTCACGCCCGCCGGTGTGACCATCCTGGGTTGGAGTAAGGTTGCCTTCCAGTCCTACCGGGATGGCAATTGGGAGATCTACACCGGCAATGACGATGGCGGTGGGCAAACACGCCTGACCAATAATGGCAGTAACGATACCCACGCCGACCTCAATCGGGGTAGCAGCCGGCTGGCTTTTGCCTCTGACCGCAATGGCGAGTACGAAATCTACACCATGAACGCCGACGGTTCCGGGCAGACCCGGCTCACCACTACCAGCAGCGATAATTTCTATCCGGCCTGGTCGCCCGATGGGACGCGCATCGCTTTCAGTTCCTACCGCGATGGGCAGTCCGAGATTTACGTGATGAACGCCGATGGCTCCGGCCAGGCCCGCTTGACCAACAACAGCGCCTACGATGGTCATCCCAGTTGGTCGCCGGACGGCAGCCAGCTGGCCTTCACCTCAAATCGGAGCGGCGATTATCGTATTTGGGTCATGGACGCTGACGGCGCCAACCCGTCCCAGCTATCGAACTATTATCTGAGTGAGAATGCTACCTGGTCGCCTGATGGCAGCCAGATTGCCTATGACGCTGATGGCGATGGGGATGGCTGGCAAGAGTTATGGGTAATGAATGCCGACGGTTCCAACCAGCACGAAGTTTATGATCCGGCCGGCTATCAGACTGACGCCTGGGCGCGCAGTTGGTCGCCCGACGGCCGCTACGTTGCCTTCACCCTTATTAGCTGGTACTACTACCAGGGCTATTACTACTGGACAGAGGCTTATCTGGATGCCTGGGACACGACGACGAGCAGCACGACCGTGCGCCTGAGCAGCAATAGCCTGGACTGGTTCCCCCACTGGCAAACAACTGATATACAGATTCCCTCGTCCAGTGTCAACGCGCTGCCGGCCGAATCCCCCGGCCCTATCCCGGTCACCTGGTCTGGTTCTGACTCTGGTTCTTCGGGCATAGACAGCTACGACGTCCAGGTGAAGGTGGGCAGCAGCGGCGCGTGGACCGATTGGCTACTAACCACCACGGCTACCTCTGGCTCGTATAGTGGCGTGGGCGGCAGCACCTATTACTTCCGCAGCCGCGCCCGCGACAACGCCTATAACCTGGAAGCCTACCCGGCCGGCCATGACACCTTCACGACCGTCGAGAACGATCCCCCCAACTCGGCCGTACATTCCTTACCGGCCTACTCACCGACTACTTTCGAGGTAAGCTGGGGCGGCACGGATCCCGGTGCTTCCGGCATTGCCTCTTACGACGTGCAGTACCGGCTGGGCGCGTCAGGCAGTTGGACGACCTGGCAGCAAGACACGACGGCGACGACGGCCGACTTCACCGGCACGGCCGGCAATACCTACTACTTCCGGGCGCGGGCTGAAGACAACGCCCAAAACGTGGAAGCCTGGCCCTCCGGCGACGGCGACACCTCAACCACCCTCTACACCTGGGGCATCAGCGGTGTGGTGCGCGGCAACGGCGGCGCGCCCGTTTCGGGGGTGACGGCCGACACCGACCCGGCCGCTTTTGTGTCTCTAACCAGTGATTTAGACGGCCGTTATGCAACTTACGTCTCAGAACGCGCTAACAGCTACACGGCGACCTGGGCCAAAGCCGGTTACGGAACACTTCCCAGCGCTTTCTTCGACGCAGCCGCCGCAGATACCTTTGACGTTGTACTACCCCCCCATGACAACGTAGTTGGCAACTGGGACTTCGAGACGGGCAACCTGGGACCAGAGTGGGCGGCCGGCGGGACACCTCTACCAGTTATCACCGATACCGTTCGCCACACCGGCGACTACGCCGCTTTCCTGGGTCAATTCTCCGACGGCCTTGCTCCGCCCTACTTAGTGACCACCGGCAATTCCGTCGCCATTCTTTGGGAAATGGTCATGAGTGAGAATGACACATTGCATCTTCTTTGGCAAGATAACTACGATTTATACTATGTCGAACGCAGCGCGGCCGGAGTTTGGTCGGCCGTGCAGAATCTCACGAATAGTGCGGCCGAGGATAGCTGGCCGCAGATGGTTATTGGCGATGATGGAACCGCGCATGTTGCCTGGGAGCGCACCTTCGAGTATGACTCTGACATCTATTACATGAGACGCACAGGTGGTGTATGGTCTGCGCCTGAAGTGGCCTCCACCGATGGAGCAACGTACTATGGGCCGGAACTGGCGGTGGACAGTGATAACAATGTGCATATTGCCTGGGGCGGGCTTGAGGTGTACTATCGGCGTCGCAGCAGCTTTGGCGTGTGGGAAGCACAGCAGACTATTTATGTCAGTGATTATACTGCAAGCCGCGTAGGGCTAGCAGTAGACGGCCAGGGCAACGCACATATCGTTTTTCCTGACTCTTCCTCTAGCACCTCCCGAAATATCTACTACACTTTCGTTCCCAGTGGTAGTATCTGGAATATAATAGAAAATGTCTCTAATGACAGCAGTTACTATGCGTACCACGACAAACCAGAGGTAGCCGTTGACGAGAACGACATTGCCCACGTGATTTGGGTTGGGGATGGGAGCATCCAATATGCACAGAGATTAATGGGCGGTGAATGGTCATCCCGCCTGGCGATCGGCGATCTCAGCCGGGCTGATCCCGACCCTCTTCTGGCTGGCGAGGAAAGTGGAGTCTTACACGTCGTCTTTGGCGGGGAAGAGATTTTTTATGTCAGGCGTAATCTCAATGGGTTGTGGACTTCCCCGCTCCAAATCTCCGATAATAATGTTCCCTTCGCCACACTTGAGCCTTTCGCGTCATTGGATGGCGGCAATCTTGTTCACGTAGCGTATGAATATGGCGGCAAAGCCTACCACATTCATCAGTTGAGCCAAGATGCGTGGACAACCCCTGCCACTTTCAACGGGAATTTATCGCCTTATGGAGTTGCACCGCCAGTCGTTGACAATTACGGTGACTTTCATTTGGTTTTCAGTAGCCTCAGTTACAATGCCATTTACTATGTGGGACCCGAACGAGCCAGCAGCGACAGCACGGCCGTCCTCTCCCAATCGCTCACCGTGCCGGGCGCATCATCCAACCCCGTCCTGTCCTTCCTCTATCAACTGCACAACACGGCCGGGGACGGCGATTCAGCGTTCAGGGTTAAGGTGAACAATACCACCCTTTGGACGAGCAACGCCCCGGCCGAAACCTGGACGCAGCAATGGCTTGACCTGACGCCCTGGGCCGGCCAGTCCGTCACCCTCCAGTTCGAGTTGGAGCAGGCGGCCGGTGAACCGCTGGCTTGGGCTTACCTGGACGAAGTGAGCCTGGGTACCACCTATCCCGACGTGTGGGTAGCGATTGACCCAACGGCCGCCCTCCCAGGCGAGCAAGTGGTCATCCCCCTCCATTACGGCAACCGCGGAGCGGCCCCGGCCAGCGCGATTCGTATCACCAACACCCTGCCAGCCGAACTCACCTTCGTCTCCGCCAGTCTGCCGCCGGTCGCCACCTCGCCTAACCTGGTGTGGGAGATCAGCGACCTACCGGCCAACAGCAGCTTCACCATTTACGTTACGGCCACGGTCTCCCCGGCCGCTCCTCTCTGGACTAATTTGACGACCACCGCCAGCATCGTAACCGACGATTCAACTGAACTGGAGACGGCCAATAACGCGGCGGCCGGGGTGCTGTACGTTGGCCGGCTGTTGTATCTGCCGATCATCTACCGCGAGTAGCCATCGGCTGTGTTGCACCTTCGAAAGGGCAACGAAAGACGCTTTTAGCCGCGCTCCTCGCCTAGCTTGACCGCGTGCAGGGCGGCCACTTCGGCTTGCACGGCCGTCAACCGCCGACCGTGCAGCCGGTAGCCCCGTAGCAGCAAAAAGGCCATGAACATCGCCAATGTCGGAATGCCGGCAATCATCAGGCGAATCCCATTCAGGGCGGCCGTTGGCTGCTCTGGGTATAGCGTCGTCGCCGCCGGCGCGACGTAGCCCGTCACCGTCAATACCGCGCCGGTAATCAAGCCCTGGATAGTGTAGGCCAGGCGAATGACCAGGCCATTCATGCCAAAATACAACCCCTCTCGCCGCGCCCCCGTCACCAGTTCGTCGGCGTCCACCACATCGGCTACCAGCAGGTCGGTCAACATCAAGAGGCCGGCCAGGGTCAGGCCAAAAATGCCCGTCGCCGTCACCCCTGTCCAAAAATCGTGCGGCCAGAAAAAGAGGAGCAGGCTGGCTGCGCCGGCCAGGCAAGCCACCCGCAGCGTGCGCCAGGCTCCCAGGCGGTGGGCCACGGCCGTCCATATCCCCATGGCCGGCAGAGCAATGACGAATGGCACCGCCAGCAGCAAGGAGTTTTGCAGCCCCACGTCCAGTGTTATGCCGCCGGCCGCCACCGGCCCCTGGATTCGCAGCACGTATTTGGCGTAAAAAGGCACAGTCGAGGTCAGAGCCAGGAAGACGAACTGGATCATCAGGTTCACCCCCAGGAAGTAAACGAAGTCGCGATTGGTGAAGGTGGCCCGCAACGCAGCCTTAAGGGGCAGGGCTTGGTCGTGGCTAAACTCCGGCCGCTCCTTGCTGCCCAGGATAGAAAGACCGAAGAAGACGGCCGTGATCACGGCGAACAGGAGGGCCATCGTCCCCCGGCCGCTCCAATCCTCCCCGACCAGCAGTGGCGGCAGAGCCACCCCCACCAGCAGCCCTACCAACGAAAACACCTGCCGCCAGGCTGAGATGGTAGCCCGCTGCTTTTCCTCTGGCACCATTTCGGGGAACAGGGCCGTCCAGTTCATCACCACAATCGTCCAGGTCAGGTCGAAGGCCAGGACAAAGAAGAGGAAGTACCAGAGGAGGGAGAGGTCGGCCGCCCCGGCCGGCGGCGTCCACAGCAGATAGAAGGTGATGGACAGGGGTATAAACAGCCCCACCATCCAGGGGATGCGCCGGCCCCAACGGGTGCGCGTCCGGTCTGACCAGTAGCCGGCCAGGGGGTCGTTGACAGCGTTCCACAGGCCATAAAGGGACCACACCGTACCCACCCAGGCCGCCCGCAGCCCCAGAATGTCTATGTAGAGGAACTGGATGTAAGTGGAGAAAGCCTGGTACGAGAGGGCGGTCGCCAGCGACCCCGACGCATACAACAACAGCCGCCCCCGCGACACGTGGTTTGTTTGTCCAGCCATGAATCCCTCCTGAAGTATTGCGTGTTGCGTATTGCGTCGCTGAATCCTCTTACGGAATACGCCCTACGCAACACGGCCGTTTTGCCTATTCTGCCCGCAATTCTCTTGAACAAAGAGGGAACTGTCAACAAATTTTCTGAGTAACTATACAGGTTCTCCGGAGAAACCAGGTTTTTTGTAGACAACCCCAACAATTGCCCAGAGAAAAACCTGGTTTCTGACTGAATAGTTGCTTTGCTGATACAATTGGCCGGATGATCGAACAAACCATCCGTGAAAAACTGCGCGCCTTCATCACTCGTGACCTGATCCGCGACCCGCGTTATCCCTTGCGCGACGACGAGGGCATCATTACTGGCGGGCTAATGGATTCCTTTGCCCTGGCCGAGCTGGCCGTCTTTGTAGAGCAGGAATTTGACGTTTATGTCCCTGATCCTGATCTGACCGTAGCCAAGATGAACACCCTGGATCAAATCGTGGCGCGGGTCATGCAAGACCTACGGTAGCGCAAGCCGCCG
Organism: Chloroflexota bacterium; assembly: GCA_040751925.1. Taxonomy (GTDB): domain Bacteria; phylum Chloroflexota; class Anaerolineae; order Promineifilales; family Promineifilaceae; genus JBFMFT01. Next base: position 2,749 of record JBFMFT010000046.1, on the reverse strand, counting down.
GCTTGCAGGTAGCAAGTGGCAAGTAGCAGGTGGCAGGTAGCAAGTGGCAGGTAGCGAGTCCCGAATCCAAAATCCAAAATCCAAAATCCAAAATCGGAAGGGTTGGTCAACCCTATTAGAAGCGGCCGCCCTCCGGCCGTCGCATGACGAACGGCCGGCCATCATCTACCTGGAAACCGGCCGCTCCCCCATCGTCGTCTCCCGGCGCGCGTTCAGGCAGGCCGTGATGCAGCAGGCGGCCGGCCTCCGCCACCTGGGTCTGGCTGCCCGCGACCTGGTCATCATCGCCCACACCCAAAACTTAGAGAGCATTTACGCCTTCTGGGGAGCGATGGTCGCCGGGGCCATCCCCTCCATGTTCCCTACCCTGACCGAAAAGCTGGACCCGGCTATCTATGAACACAGCATGGCCGAATTGGTGCGGCTATCCGGCGTGCGGGCCATTCTGACCACCGATGCTTTTGCCGAAAGCCTAGGCCGCCACGTCACCTGCCCGGTTTATGGCAGCACAGCCCTCCAGACGGCCGCCGGCCAGGCGCGAGGCTTTATCCCGGCCGCCCCCGACCCCAGTGAGATCGCCTTCCTGCAACACTCCAGCGGCACCACCGGGCTACAAAAGGGAGTGGCCCTCACCCATCAGGCCGTCCTCAACCAATTAGCCAGCTACGGCCGGGCCATTGCCCTGGACGAGCGGGACGTGATTGTAAGCTGGCTGCCTCTCTACCACGACATGGGGCTGATCGCCGGCTTCATCTTGCCCTTAGTTCTGGGCATACCACTTGTCCTTATGTCACCATTCGATTGGGCGCAGCACCCGGCTCTGCTCTTGCGGGCCATTCACGATTACCAGGGAACGCTGTGCTGGTTGCCCAACTTTGCCTACAACCACTGCGCCCGCCGTATTCGCCAGCGCGACGTGGAGGGACTTTCGGCCGCCTCCATGCGCCTGTTTATCAACTGCTCCGAGCCAGTCCGCCACGACAGCCACGAGCTTTTTCTGTCCCGCTTTGCCAGCCTGGGGGTGCGGCCGGAAATGCTCGGCGTGAGCTACGCCATGGCCGAAAACACCTTCGCCGTCACCCAGACCGCGCCCGGTGTCCCCGTCCGCCTGGACGTGGTAGACCGCCTGGCTCTGGAACAGGAGCTAATGGCCCGGCCGGTCGCCCCGGATGATAGCCAGGCCATCGTCAAGGTTTCCTGCGGCCGGCCGATTGCGGGGACGGCCGTGCGGGTGGTAGACGACAGCGGACACACCCTCCCCGAACGGCGGGTCGGCGAAATTGCCATCCAGAGCGACTGCATGTTGCAGGAGTATTACCGGCGACCCGATTTACAGCCCTTTCAGGATGGTTGGTACCGCACCGGCGACCGGGGCTACCTGGCCGATGGCGAATTGTACGTGGTCGGCCGCTCCAAAGACCTGATCATCCACGCCGGCAAGAACATCTACCCCCAGGACATCGAGGCCATTGCCAATGAAGTGGAGGGAGTACACGCCGGCCGGGTGGTGGCCTTTGGCGTGCTGGACGAGCGCGAAGGGACGGAGTTGATCGCTATGGTGGCCGAAGTGGGGACGGATGATCCTGATGAAAGGCAAAGGATCGGCCGCCAGATTCGCCAGGTGGTCGCCCAGCAGAGCCAGGTGACGGTCAGTTACGTGCATCTGGTCGGCCGGAAGTGGCTCATCAAAACGTCCAGCGGCAAGATCGCCCGCGCCGCCAACCGCGACAAGTGGCTTGCCGAAACCCAACGAAACTGCTAACCTACCAGTAGAAAGAGCGGCGGGGATTGGGGGATTAGGGGATTTCCTTCTCTTAATCTCCCAATCCCCTAATCCCCGCGACCTCTAAATCGGTGATAGCTATGAGTAAAGTTTGCACGATGCAAAAGGCGGTGGAGCGATACGTGCCGGACGGGGCAGTGGTGGCGATTGAGGGCTTCACCGCCTTCATCTGTTTTGCCGCCGCCCACGAGATTATCCGCCAGCGGAAGCAAGAGTTGACCCTGGTGCGGCTGACGCCTGACCTGGTGTACGACCAAATGGTAGCGGCCGGAGTCGCCCGCAAGATGATCTTCAGCTACCTGGGCAACCCAGGGGTGGGCAGTCTGCACGCCATCCGGCGGGCGGTGGAGAAGCAGATTCCGCGACCATTGGCGTTAGAAGAATATAGCCACTTTGGCATGGTCGGCCGCTACCTGGCCGGGGCCAGCAACCTGCCCTTCTTTCCCGTACAGAGCTATAAGGGGAGCGACCTGCCGGCCGCCAATCCCCAAATCCAGTTTGTGGATAGCCCGTATGGGGATGGGCCCATTGCCGTCGTGCCGCCGCTCAAGCCGGACGTAGCTTTCGTCCACGCCCAACGGGCCGACGAACAGGGCAACACCCACCTGTGGGGGTTGATTGGCATCCAGAAAGAAGTGGCCTTCGCCGCCCGTAAGGTGGTGGTGGTGGTGGAGGAAATTGTCAACGAAGAAGTCATCCGGCGCGACCCCAACCGCACACTCATCCCCGGCCTCGTCGTGGACGCCGTCGTTCACGAACCCTACGGAGCGCACCCCAGCTACGTGCAGGGTTATTACGACCGCGACAACGCCTTTTACCTGGCCTGGGATGAGGTCTCCCGCGACCACAGCAGCACGGTGGCCTGGCTGCAAGAATGGGTCTACGACCTGCCCGGCCGGGCCGCCTACCTCGCCAAATTAGGCCAGGCCCGCCTGGACAGCCTGGCCCCTGGTGAGTTGCTGGCCG
>JBFMFT010000459.1:0-4153 GCA_040751925.1 Chloroflexota bacterium | reverse complement strand
TTAAAACTGGGGGAGTTTAGCCCAAAGCGGCCGGGTTTCCAAACCGGCCAGACATCGGGTGTTTCTACAACGTCCGATGTCCTACGTTTTCTGTTACAATGCAGACCATGAGTAGTCGCTACCAGGCAGCCCTGGATTACCTGTACCAATTCGCCAATTTCGAACATAAGCAGCCCGACCGCTACACGGCCGACAAGGTAGACCCCAGCCGGCCGCACCGCCTGCTGGAATATCTGGGCGCGCCCCATCGCGCCTTCCCCTCCCTTCACATCGCCGGCACCAAAGGTAAAGGGTCGGTGGCTGCCCTCTGCGCCAGCTGCCTGCGGGCGGCCGGGCTGCGCGTGGGCCTCTATACCTCACCCCACTTGCAAGAGTTTCGGGAGCGCATCCGCATCCTCACCCCGGCCGACGGCGACGGCCGTATCAGCGAAGCCCAACTGGTGGAACGGGTCGAGGAGCTAAAACCGGTTGTCCCTCTCATCCCCGGCCTCACCTGGTTCGAGTTGGTGACCGCCGTGGCCTTCGCTCACTTTGCCCAGCAGCAGGTAGACGTGGCCGTGGTCGAGGTCGGGCTGGGCGGCCGGCTAGACGCCACCAACGTTCTCACCCCCCTCGTCTCGATCATCACCAGCCTCAGCCTCGACCACACCCACCTGCTCGGCCGCACCCTGGCCGAGATTGCCGCCGAAAAAGGCGGCATCATCAAACCCGGCGTGCCAGTCGTCTCCGCCCCCCAGCCGCCGGAAGCCCTGGCCCGCCTGGAACAGATTGCCCAGGAGCGGAACGCGCCCCTTGTTCTGGTCGGCCGCGACTGGCTCTACGAACCCCTTTCCAACGACCCATTCCGACAAGAGATGATGGTTTACCAACCAGTAACGGAGGACTATCCAAAATCCAAAATCCAAAATCCAAAATCCAAAATCGCCATTCCGTTGGCCGGCCGCCACCAGCAAGAAAACGCCACCGTCGCCCTGGCCGCCCTCTCCGTCGTCCAGCCCTATTTCCCCTCACTCACCGGGGCAGCCATCCAGCAAGGCATGGCCACGGTACGCTGGCCCGGCCGCCTGCAACTGCTTCCCCAGGTCGAGGGCCAGCCGGCCGTCCTGGTAGATTGCGCCCACAACGTAGATTCGGCACACAAGTTAGCCGCCGCCCTGCGCGAGCAATTTCACTACCAGCGGCTATGGCTCATTATCGGCGTCACCGCCGACAAAGACGTGCCGGGCATCCTGGCTGAACTGCTGCCCCTGGCTCACGAAACCATTGTCACCCGCGCCAACCATCCCCGCGCCAGCGACCCCGCCTGGCTGCGCGACGTAGCCGCCGCCCTGGGTTACGAGGTAGCCGTCTCGCCCACCGTCCTGGAAGCTGTCCACACGGCTTTGCAGGTGGCCCGGCCGGCCGATCTCGTCTGCGTCACTGGCTCCATTTTCGTCGTCGGAGACTTGCTTAATCAGTGGGAACGTCTACAATCAGGAATGAAACGTGAAACGTGAAACGTGACTTTCTTTTCACGTTTCACGTTTCACGTGTCACGCAAGATGCAAGTTACCATGAACAACCAAAGATACGACATCATGCAATACCCCGACCTCCTGGGGGATAACATGGGCTTCGAGGACGAACTGTTTAACGCCGACGAGATTGAGGACGAGGACGGTTACATCGAATGTCCCTTCTTACCCTTGCGGGAAATCGTCTTCTTCCCGCAGATGGTCATGCCCCTCTTCGTCGGCCGCGACCGTTCGCTGGCCGCTATCCAGGCGGCCGTCGCCAACAACGAACCCCTGGTGGTCTCCGCCCAGCGCGACAGTGACGTGAATGAGCCAGCCCCCGACGACATTTTTGAGATAGGCACGGAAATCGTGGTCGGCCGCGCCCTACGGATGCCCGACAACAGCACCAGTGTTCTAGCCCAGGGCCGCCGGCGGGTCGAACTGGTCGAGTTCACCCAATGGGAGCCATACATCCGTGTCCGCGCCCGCATCATCGAAGAGCCAGAAGAATGGCAGCGCACCACTGAAGCCCTCATGCGCGCCGTCCTGGCCCTCTTTGAGAAGGCCGTAGACCTCAACCGCAATCTACCCGAAGACGCTTACACCTTCGCCATCAACATAGACGAACCCGGTTGGCTGGCCGACTTCGTTGTTTCTACTCTCAGCTTACCCCTGGCTACCCGCCAGGAGATTCTGGAAACCTTCGAGCCGACTGCCCGGCTGCAAAAGGTCAGTGTCCTCCTGGCAAAAGAGCTAGACGTGCTGGAACTGGAAGACGAAATCCAATCCCAGGTGCAGCAGGAGGTTGACCGCTCCCAGCGCGAACACTTCCTGCGCGAGCAGATGCGCGTCATCCAGGGCGAATTGGGCGAGGGCGACGTTTTCACCCAGGAACTCAACGAAATCAAAGAGATGGTGAAGAACGCCGACCTACCGGCCGAAGTCAAGGAAAAAGCCGAGAAAGAAGTGGCCCGCCTGGGGGCCATGCCCTCCATGGCCCCCGAAGTGGGCATCATCCGCACCTACCTGGACTGGATTCTGGAACTGCCCTGGAGCAAAAAGTCCGAAGACAACCTGGACGTGAAGCACGCCGCCGAGGTTCTCAACGCCGACCATTATGGCCTGGAGCGCATCAAAGACCGCATCCTGGAATACATTGCCGTCCGCAAGATCGCCGCCGACGCCATGCGGACGCCCATCCTATGTTTCGTCGGCCCGCCAGGAACAGGCAAGACCTCTCTCGGCCGCTCCATCGCCAAAGCCCTCGGCCGTCAATTCGTGCGCGTCAGCCTGGGTGGCGTGCGCGACGAAGCCGAAATTCGCGGCCACCGCCGCACCTACATTGGCGCATTACCCGGCCGCATCATCCAGACCATGCGCCGCGCTGGTACCAACAACCCCCTCTTTATGCTCGACGAGATAGACAAACTGGGGCAAGATTTTCGCGGCGACCCAGCCTCCGCCCTATTAGAAGTGCTGGACCCAGAGCAGAATAAGGCCTTTGGCGACCATTACCTCGACCTGGACTTTAACCTCTCCAACGTCCTGTTCGTCACTACCGCTAACCAACTTGATACCATTCCACCGGCCCTACAAGACCGGATGGAAGTCATCGAGTTTTCCGGCTACCTGGAAGAAGAGAAGATCGAAATCAGCCGCCAATTTCTCATCCCCCGCCAATTGGCCGAACACGGCTTGGCTGACAAGGGCTTGACCATTGACGACGCGGCCCTGAAAACGCTCATCCGCCAATACACCTACGAAGCGGGTGTGCGGAATCTGGAACGGGAAATCGCCAACCTTTGCCGCAAGACAGCCCGCCAAATTGCCGAAGGCAAGCGGCACCGCAAACGGATCACCCCTAAGCAGTTGCCAGACCTGATTGGGCCGCCCCGCTTCACCGAGGAAGTGTTGAGGGAGGAGGACGAAGTGGGGGTGGCGACGGGCGTAGCCTGGACGGCCGCCGGCGGCGACATCATGTTCATCGAGGTCAATCTGATGGCCGGCAAGGGCAACCTGACCCTGACCGGCCAGCTAGGGGAAGTGATGCAGGAGAGCGCGCAAGCGGCTCTCAGTTATACCCGCAGCCACGCCGCCAAATTGGGCATTGACGAAGAAGTTTTTGAGCGCACCGACGTACACTTGCACGTGCCGGAAGGAGCCGTACCGAAGGATGGCCCCTCGGCCGGGGTCGCCCTGGCTACGGCTATTGTTTCCGCCTTCACCAACCGGCCGATCCGCCGCGAAGTCGGCATGACCGGCGAGATCACTTTGCGCGGCCGGGTCCTACCTGTTGGCGGCATCCGCGAGAAGTCCCTGGCCGCCCGCCGCGCCGGGGCCACCACCTTTATCATGCCCCGCAAAAACGAGAGCGACTTGCAAAACATTCCCAAAAGACTGCGCCAGGATTTGCGCTTCGTCCAGGTAGACCACATGGATCAAGTATTGGAGATTGTCCTCAAAGGCGAGCCACCCACCCTGATCAGACCCAGGCCCCGGCGCACCGGCAAACCGGCCCGGCCGCCCATCACCGCCCCCCCACCGGCTCCACCTGCCTAATTGGTAATTACTTTGACAATGTTAGATTTAGTAGGGGCGAGGCAACGCGGAGAGGATGCCGCGCAGAGAGACGAATAGCCACCGCGTTGCCTCGCCCC
>JBFMFT010000458.1:0-4156 GCA_040751925.1 Chloroflexota bacterium | reverse complement strand
ACCGGCCGAGGCCACTGTCTTGACCACCACCGGGCCCGGCAGCTTGCCATATACGTCGTCGAACAACACGTAGCCATCAGAGAGGGCCGTTAGCCATTCGGCGGCCGTCTGGGCGTCGCTGGGGTCGCTGAAGCGCAGCCAGAAGCGGTCGGCGGCCACCCGCCGCAGGCGGCTGGCCATGTCCAGGAAGCCGCCGCCCAACAGCCGGGTAGCCTGGCTATCGCCGTCGGCCAGGGCCAGCACGTTGCTGGCTAGAGCCAGGTCGAGGAAGCGGGCCGCCTCCGCCCCGCGTATTTCCACTGTGTCGCCGGCCGGCAGCGGCCGCGGGCTGTGGGTCAAAACGCGCACCATCTCGCGGGCCTGCTGCAAGGCCCAGAAATCCACTTTGGCCCGCGCCAATTCCTTGCCGCCCAAGCCCTGGTAGGCGAAGGGCTGGCAAGCCTTGAGGACGGTGGCCATGGCCTGGGCCAGTTGCTCCATTTCGGCGTCGCCCCAACCCAGCTGGCTGATCCAGACCGTGCCAATCCGCACGCCACTGGCGGCCAGGGCGTTCTTGTCGCCGGGGATGGTGTTGCGATTGGTGACAATGCCGGCCAGGTCGAGGATACGGGCGGCCATGTCTCCCGATAGGACTTCTCCGTGGTGGCGGACGCTCTTGGTGTCAATCATCAGGAGGTGGTTTTCGGAGCGGCCGGCCACCACCCTTAGTCCCAGTTCTTGCAGGTTCTCGGCCAGGTAAGCGGCGTTGCGGACGATGCGGGCTTGCAGGGTGCGGAACTGCTCACTTTGGGCCAGCTTGAGGGCCACGGCCAGGGCGGCTATCGTATTCAGGTGGGGGCCGCCCTGCTCGCCAGGGAAGATGGCCCGATCCAGTTTGGCCGCCAGGCTCTTATCGTGGGTGAGGATCATGGCTCCGCGCGGCCCGCACAGGCTCTTGTGGGTGGTGGTGGTGACGACGTGGGCAATGCCGATGGGGCTAGGATGGACGCCGGCCGCTACCAGGCCGGCGATGTGGGCAATGTCGGCCAGGAGGTAAGCCCCATACTGATCGGCGATGGCCCGGAAACGCTGCCAGTCTATGAGCAAGGGGTAGGCCGAGTAACCAGCCACGATAATTTTAGGCTTGACTTCTAAAGCCTGGGCCTCGATGGCCGCGTAATCCAGGGCTTCGGTTTGGGGGTCTACGGTGTAAGCGACGGCGTTGTAGAGCTTGCCGGAACGGTGAACCTTGCTGCCGTGCGAGAGGTGGCCGCCGTCGTTGAGGTTGAGGCCCATGATCGTATCGCCCGGCTGTAAGAGGGCGGTGTAGACGGCGTTATTGGCTGGCGCGCCGCTCAGGGGTTGGACGTTGACGTACAACTGGTCTGCGCTAACACCATTGGCGGCAAAGAGTTCGGCCGCCCGCCGCCGGGCTAAGGCTTCCAGCAGGTCGGCCAGTTCCACCCCTTTGTAGTAGCGGGGGTCGCTGTAACGGCGATAATAGGCTAGTTCCGCTTCGACGTCTAAAATGTCTGACTCTTTTTGCCGCCGGCTCTCCTCGCGGGGATAGCCTTCGGCGTAGATGTTGGCAAAGGTGCTGGTCATCGCCTGGCGCACAGCCTCGGGGGCCGCGCTCTCTGAGGCAATGAGGATAATTCTTTCGGCCTGGCGTTGGTCTTCCAGGGTCAGTAGGTGGCTGAGGTCGGGATCTAACTCTTCCAGGCTACCCCGGAAAATGAAGTCCTGGGACATATTTGTTTACGATTCTCCTGTATGGGCAGGGATGAGAGGATGAGGGGATGAGGGATGCAGAAACCCCTAATCCCCTCATCCCCGCAAAAGGTTAATGTGCGGTGCGAATGACCTTCCATTGTAGCAGAAAACGGGAAAAGCCTGTACAGTTTGGCAAGCCCGGCCGCAATCCGCTAGAATCTAGCTATGCCTGCTCTCGCCATCCGGCCGCTCACCCATCTGGCCGATATTCAGGCGGCCGAAGACGTACAACGCCGGGCCTGGAATGCCAGCGACCTGGAAATCGTGCCGGCCCACCTCATGCACGCCGCCCAACATCATGGAGCGGTGCTCCTGGGTGCTTTCGATGGTGAGCGGTTGGTCGGCTTCTCCTTTAGTATCCTGGGTAGGGGCGAAGCCACTGGGGAAGGTAATATCTCCACATCAGAGCCGCATCTCCCAGTTGCCTCGCCCTTACAATTATATTCTGCCATCACCGGCGTATTACCGGAATATCAAAGTGAAGGCGTCGGCTACCAGTTGAAGTTGGCCCAACGGGAGAGCGCGCTGCGCCTGGGAATCCAGGTCATTACCTGGACTTATGACCCGCTCGAAAGTCGCAACGGCTGGTTCAACGTCGGCAAACTCGGCGCCGTCTGCCGCCGCTACCTGCGCGATTTTCACGGTCCGCTCAGTGGCCTCAACGCCGGCCTCAGCACCGATCGTTTTCACGTCGAGTGGTGGATCGCCAGCGAACACGCGCAGCGCCGGCTGTCTGGCGGCCGGCCGCCCTCCTTCGACACCCTACTCGCCGCCGGCGCAACGGTGGTGAACGAAGCCACCTTCACCCCCAACGGCCTCCCCATCTCGCCCTCATCCTTCATCCTTCATCCTTCATCCTTGCTATTGGTGGAAATTCCGGCCGACTTCCAGGCTATCAAGCAACGAGACTTCCCCCTAGCCCTGGCCTGGCGGGAGCACACCGGCCGCCTGTTCGAGACCCTTTTCCAGCGCGGCTGCCAGGTCAGCGATTTCGCCCGCCGCACGGATGAGGACGGCCGCGAGCGCAGCTACTACGTCGTGAAACGTGAAACGTGAAACTTTGCTCACGTTTCACGCTTCACGTTTCACACGTCACCCAGAACCCTGTTGTCCGAGTTCCTCTACCGGCGCAACACCGTTTTAGAAGCCCTCCGCAGCGGCCGGCGGCGGCTCATCCGCCTATGGTTGCAGGAAGGGCTGCCGGCCGACCAAAACGCGCCCCTCTTAGCCCAGGCCAAAGAGCGGGGGGCGCCGGTCAAGACGGCCGCCAAAGGCGAGTTGAGCCAGATGACCGGCGACCCCAGCCACCAGGGGGTCGTTCTGGAAGTGGGGGCCTATCCTTATAGCGACGTGGATAGTATGTTACGGTTGGCGGCCGCGCGGGGCGAAAAGCCCCTCCTGCTCCTACTCGACCTGGTGCAAGGGCCGCAGAACGTGGGGCTGCTACTCCGCACGGCCGAAGGCTGCGGCGCGCATGGGGTCATTTTGCAAGAGCGGCGGTCGCCAGAGGTGACGCCCCAGGTAGCCATCTTTTCGACCGGGGCCAGCGAACACCTGCTCATTGCCCAGGTGACCAACCTGGTACAGACCATCCAGCAGTTGCAGCGCGAGGACGTGTGGATGATGGGGCTAGACCTCAACCCGGCCGCGCGGCCGTTGGGCCAGGTAGACCTGAATATCCCGTTGGGAATTGTGGTGGGCAACGAGGGGAGTGGCTTGCGACGGCTGGTGCGCGAGCGGTGCGACCTGCTGGTGCGCCTGCCCATGCGCGGCCGGCTGGAGTCATTCAATGCGGCCGTCGCCGGTTCGCTTGTGCTATATGCGGCCGGGCAATCGCGCAGCTCTCCAACTCAAGCCTAAGCGTATTTACTCGGACAGACCCACCCTCACCCTCACGCTCTCCCTCAGAGGGAGAGAGAACGAACGCCTCCCCTCGCCCTAGTAGGGAGAGGGGGTAGGGGGTGAGGGTGGGTAGTTACGCCCCAACCGGCTCAAATTCGAGTTGTAGGGTTCACGCCAAGACGCCAGGAACGCTAAGTTTTCCAAAATCTTTGCGTCTTCGCGCCTTTGCGTCTTTGCGTGACACCTTCTCATCCAATCGCCCCAGGTGTACCCTACGCCTGGGGCGATTTGCTTGTAGATGCTTTCTAATGCAGAATTACGGTGAGGATTTTGCCATGCCCACCACCTACGCGGCCGTTGACGTCGAAACGACCGGTCTCGACCCCCAGAAAGACGTGATGATCGAAGTAGCGGCCGTCACTTTCCGCGACGGCCGGGTGATAGATGAGTGGTCATCGCTCATCCAGACCCACCGCCAGCTACCGCCCTACGTCACCCGGCTGACGGGCATTACCCAGAAGATGGTGGAAGACGCGCCGGAGATGAAAGCGATCCGGCCGCA
>JBFMFT010000457.1:0-4170 GCA_040751925.1 Chloroflexota bacterium | reverse complement strand
CCTGGGCCAGCCGGCCGGGGCTGCGCCTGGTAATTGGGCATGGCAGCGGCTCCTTCGGCCACGTAGCCGCCGCCCGCTATGGCACACGGCGCGGCGTCTACACCAGCGAGCAATGGCGCGGCCTGGTCGAAGTGGCGGCGACGGCCGCCCGCCTAAACCGGCTGGTGCTAGAAGCGCTCCTGGCCGCTGGCGTACCGGCCGTCAGCTTCCAACCCTCGGCTTCGGCCGTTTGCCAGGCTGGCCGCTTGCATTACCTGGCTGTGGAGCCGATCCAGGCGGCGTTGGCCGCCGGCTTAGTTCCCCTCGTCTACGGCGACGTAGCCTTTGACACCCAACAAGGGGGGACAATTATCTCCACCGAAGAGGTGATGAGTTACCTCGCCGAACCGTTGCGGCCGTCGTGGATGCTATTAGCGGGGGAGACGGCCGGCGTGCTAGACGCCGACGGCCGGGTTGTCTCCCACCTCACGCCACAAAACTTCGCCAGGATGGAAGACGCTTTGGGTGGCTCACGCGGTACCGACGTGACGGGGGGGATGGCTGGTAAAGTCCGGCAGATGTTGGCCCTCATTGCCGCCCGTCCCCATCTTTCCATCCGTATCTTTTCTGGTCTGGTCGAAGGGGCGGTCGAATCATTCTTGAGGCAGCCGGAGAAGGGGGCGGGGACGGTGATGACGGCCGGTTAGTACATTTGTACTAATAGGAGTATTGTCCGAATAGACTTCCCCACAGAAACAATATAATAGAATGGTGTTACCCGGCTAATGGAGGTTAGCAACCATCGTGATCGGCTCACTCGTCAGGAATCCACAATCCAGGGATCGTCTGCGCCAGGTCAACCGTGAATTGGCCCAGGCCCGCCAGGAAGTTGAAACGCGCCTGGCCGAGCGCACGCGGGAACTAACCGAGCAGCGCGATTTCGCCATGCAGATCATGAACGCCATGGGCCAGGGGTTGGTGGTGACAGACGGGGAAATGCGCTTTGAGTTCGTCAATCCGGCTTTCGCCGAGATGCTCGGAACGACGCCCCAGGCTCTCATTGGCCTGACCTCCTGGGATGTCATCTTTCCTGAAGACCGCGCCCGCTTGACGAAGTACATTGATGAGCGGCTGGCCGGTAAGAGCCACAGCTACGATTTGCGGTTGCGCCGGGCCGATGGGGAAGCAACCTACGTCCTGGTGACGGCCGTACCCCGCTGGCGCAACGGCCGCGTGGTTGGCTCTATCGCCGTGCTAACCGACCTGGCCGAGCGTAAGCAAATCGAGGACAACCTGGCTATCGCCCGCGACCAGGCGGTGGCAGCCTCTAATCTGAAGTCGGAGTTCCTGGCCAACGTCAGCCACGAAATCCGCACCCCCTTGAATGGCATTATTGGCATGACCGGCCTATTGCTGGATACATCCTTGTCCGAGGAGCAACGGGACTTCGTGGAGACGATTCGCCGTAGCGGTGATAACCTGCTGACTATCATCAACGACATTCTGGACTTATCGAAGATTGAGGCCGGCCGCCTGGAATTAGAGGACCAGCCCTTTAACCTGCACCGTTGTATCGAGGACGTGGTTGACCTGTTAGCCCCCAAAGCGGCCGAAAAAGGAGTGGAATTAGCCTATTGTGTGGAGGTGGCCGTGCCGCCGGCCATCCAGGGCGACGTGACCCGCCTGCGGCAAATCCTGGTCAACCTGACCGGCAACGCCCTCAAGTTTACCGAACGGGGCGAGGTGGTTTTGTCGGTGAGCTTGAATGGGGCGGCCGGCGGTTCGCCCATCGAGGTCAACCAGGCGGCCGATTCCCCCTGTCTCCCCTTGCACTTCTTGGTGTGCGACACAGGTATTGGCATTCCGGCCGGCCGGCTCGACCGGCTTTTCCGCTCCTTTACCCAGGTAGACGCTTCGACGACTCGCAAATATGGCGGCACAGGTCTGGGCCTGACCATTAGCAAACGACTGGTCGAGTTAATGGGCGGACGAATGTGGGTGGAAAGCCAGGAGGGGGCCGGCTCCACCTTTCACTTTGTCCTCGACGTGCGGCCGGCGCAGAACTTCCTGGACTACCGGCAATTGGACGCCCAGCCCTACCTGGTGGGTAAGCGGCTGCTGGTGGTAGACGACAACGAAACGAACCGCCGCATCCTGACCCGCCAGACCCTTTCCTGGGGGATGACCGCCGACGCGTTGGCTTCCGGCCGCGAGGCGTTGGACGCCCTCCAAGCCGGCCAGCGTTATGACCTGGCGATCCTGGATATGCAGATGCTGGAAATGGACGGCTTGACCCTGGCCGCCGAGATTCGCCAACTGCCCTCGGCCGCTTCAATGCCCCTGGTGATGCTCACGTCCATCGGCCGGCGCAAGAGCCAGGCGGAGGGTGAACTCTTCGCCGCTTTCTTGACCAAGCCGGTCAAGCCCTCCCAGTTATACGATACCCTGGTCAACGTGTGGGCCAACCAACCATCGCCGCCAGTCGTCTCCGGCCGCTCCACCTTCCGCTTTGATTCAGAGATGGGCAAGCGCCACCCACTCAGGATTCTGCTGGCCGAAGACAACGTGGTAAACCAGAAAGTGGCCTCGCGCCTGTTGGAGCGGCTAGGCTACCGGGCCGACGTGGTCGCCAATGGGCTGGAGGTGCTGGAATCGTTGCGGCGGCAAGCTTACGACGTGGTATTGATGGACGTGCAGATGCCAGAGATGGGTGGTTTGGAGACGAATCAGCACATTCAGGCTGGCTGGCCGGCCGGCCAACGGCCGCGCGTAATCGCCATGACCGCCCACGCCCTGAAGGGCGACCGCGAACGCCTCCTGGAAGGGGGTATGGAGGACTATATCAGTAAGCCGGTGCGGCCGGAGGAGTTGACGCAGGTTTTGGCCCGCTGCCGGCCGCTTCCCGCTGTCGCCGGTGGTGAAGACCAGGAGGCCAGCCGCCAGAGCGACCCGGCCGGGCCAGGAATGGCGGCGACGACCATTGGCATCCTACGCGACCTGACCGACGAGCAAGACCCGGCGGCTATCGGCGAGTTCATTAGCCTTTTCCTGGAAGACGCCAGCCGGCAGGTGAACCAGATGGCGGCGGCCGTGCAGAGCGGCGACCCAAAGGCGGTGGAGCGGGCCGCCCATAGCTTGAAGGGCAACAGCGCCATGCTAGGGCTGGCTGCTTTGTCGGAGGTATGCCAGGAAGTAGAATGGCTGGGTGCGGCCGGGGAGTTGGGCCAGACGGCCGATAAGCTGCCTGAACTGGAGCAGGCTTTCGCGGTGGTCAGAGCGACCCTGGGGCCATACGCAGCCAAATCGTAGGGAAGCCGTCTGGCCCAATTCCTGGAGCGGGTACCGGCCCACTTGGCCTGGTATAACCTGGCTCTCAACGCGGCGATCCTGGCTGGCTCGCTGGCGGGGCCGTCCATTGGGCAGAGGGTGGGGCTGGCCACGGCTTTGGTGTTGTTTGCAGCGTTGCGGCTGCTGGCGGCCGGGGCGATATGGCGTTGGGGATCACGTAATCGTTCCGGGAACGACTGCTGACGGCCGACAACCGACCGCGTTATCACAACTTACGTTAGGGGCGATGAATGGGGACCTCACTTTTTTTTCGGGGTTTAATCATCGTTATATGGGGGGAGGGGGTGTTTTTGCCACTAAATGGCTAGATATGGCGGTCATGGGCGATGTTTAAATGGATTTAATCATCGGTTTAATCATCCCGGAGTGATGAGTGATGAGTGATGAGTGGGGCGCGGCCGGGTGGGACGCGCTGTTTTGTTGAGGGTAGTGTAGCATAGGGGGTTAAACAGGCTATTTAATTGGCGGCGGCCCGGCCGGAAATGGGTCGGGCTGGAAAGTAACGCCGCCTTAAGGGGGCCGGGGAGTGGCGTCTGTTGGCGGCCGGGGCGATTCTGCACTGGGATGATATAGGACGTATCCGCATCTCCCCCCAGGAAGTCGCGACTTCTATGTTGGGTTCGTAGGCACACCTCCAATCGCCGCGCTTGGCCCGCCAGAGACCGATGCTCGGCAATTCGGCGGCTGCGCCGCCGACACTTGTATGTGCTGTTACCGTGCCGTGAGTTCATATATTCTATGGTCACTCAAGTTGAAAAAATGACCCTTTCTGAGGTCCAGGTTTTTACCCGAGTAGTCTCTGGCAAGCTGTACGATGTACGATAGGATATTATTAAAAAGTGA